>CAYSHZ010000023.1:0-16268 GCA_964430905.1 uncultured Thermoanaerobaculia bacterium
GGCCTAATGATCGCCACGCTGTTGACGCCTCGTGTTTATGGGGATGAGGCGGAGGACCTGGAGGCGTTGATTGCCTTCTACAACGCTACTGAAGGTTCTGAGTGGTCGCATAATGAGGGTTGGTTGAGTGATGACCCGATCTGTGATTGGTATGGAGTCTCTTGCGGATGGTTGGGCCAAAATGGGGTCGTCGCCATTGAGCTGCCTCACAACAACCTTTCGGGATCGTTGCCCTCGGCCATTGGTGATTTCGAAATCTTGCAAATCCTGGATTTGAACGCCAATCATCTCGAAGGGCCGGTTCCAAAGGAACTGGGTGGCCTTCAGAACTTGGGAGAGCTGAGGCTCAGCGAAAATCAGCTCAGCGGGCCGGTTCCAGCCGAACTGGCATCGGCGACGGCCTTACAACAGATCTGGTTACACAAGAACCGGCTTTCGGGTTCGATCCCCCCTGAGTTGGGGAATATGTGTTGTCTGTGGGAGTTGTTCCTCTCCGACAATGAACTGAGCGGAACAATCCCTTCGGCGCTGGGGAATCTTCGTAACCTCTGGTCGCTGGCTTTATCCAACAACAGGCTCGGCGGTGAGGTGCCTCGGGAGATCTGGGAACTTGAGAGCCTCCTTAACTTGGCAGTTGACCACAATCAATTGGAGGGCCGGTTTCCGGAAGATATTCAGTTTAGTTCCTCCTTTTCTTGGTTCCTTGCCGAGGCCAATCAATTTGCCGATCTGCTTCCCCGAGCTGTGCTGGCCCTTCAAGACCTCACGAATCTGAACCTCAATTACAACGCTTTCCGCACAGACGACCCCGAGATCCTCGAGTTCCTGACCGAGCATCACGAAGGCGACTGGTCGGTCACCCAGACCCTTGCCCCGGACACCGTGAGTCTGATCGAGGTCGATGCCAATACCCTCCGTCTCGAATGGTTTGGCGGCGGACCGGCGGACCTCGAAGGCCACACCATCGTCGAGCATGCCCTCTCCGGCGGCCAGTGGACTTCCATAGGCACCACCGACAGCCGAGACGTTTCAACTTTTGACCTCCAACGTCCCGGTGATTCATTGAGCCACCACTACCGCCTTCGGACCGTCACCGATCCCCACGAGAACAATAAGAACACCGTCGTTTCCGATCCCTCCCGGATCGTTACCTTCAACCGAGCCGGTCACATCGTTGTGCCTGCCCTGGCCCGCCTGAGAGGGAACGGCGTCGATTTCACCTCGACCCTCGACGCCTTCAACCATTCAGAGACCGACCTCGAGATGAGCCTCCTCTTTACCCCCCGCTCGGACGTTGGTGGTGAGCCCAGGAACGCCATCTGGACCCTTCAAGCCGGCCGGGCCGTCACCATCGAAGATGCCCTCGAATACTTCTTCGGTCCCTGGGATGACCAAGAGGCCGTCGGTGCACTGATCATCACAGTCGATCAGGGCAGGGCCGAAGACCTCGTGCTGACCGGCAGCATCACCGCCCGACACTCCGACGGAAACCGGTACGGCCAAGGATTCCCCTCCTTGGCCTTTTCGGAGAGTGTGTGGTCCGGGGAGAGAGTCCATATCCACACAGCAGTCGATCCCGAACGCAGCCGGGTCAACGTCGGATTGATCGCCCTGGAACCCGATACCGAGGCCCGGGTGCGCCTAGTCGATCCGATCGGCGGTCCCCTGGGCGACGGTGTCCATCTCTTCGAAGGCGATGCCGGAGTCTCCACCCAACTCAACGACATCTGGCGAACCTTCGGCATCGACCCCGTCGCCGATGCCCTGGTTGAGATCGACGTGATCCAGGGCAGCCTCCTGGCCTACGGATCCATCCTCGACGGTCACGGCGAGAACGAGGGCACCAGCGACCCGACGACCCTCATACCCTTCGGTGACGGCCGGGAGATCGTGACCCTTATGGAGATGGGTGACATCGTCGGCCATGACGAGTTTTCGGGCTCGGCTTCGGTTACCAACACCGTTGATCATGCCATCACTGTCACGGCCGAATTTCACCAGCGAGGTCTGCAGGGCGTGACGGCTGCGGCCGAGTTTGAGCTCGGAAGCGGCGAAACGCGAGGCATGCAAAACATTGTGCGGGATCTCTTCGGTCTTGAAGGCGCCGTCGGCACGATCACGCTTGAAACCAACGCCGCCGCTCTGGTGGCCTCGGGCAGGGAATTTGCGATTCACCGGGACGATCGGGGTGAGATCATCGGTACCTCGGGTCAGTTGATCAGAGGTTTGACGACGGAGGATCTGTTGTGGCCGGAGAAGAGCTACAGCCTGATCGGCCTCACCCAGGATGTCGGCGCCGGGAACCGGCGGACCAATCTCGCGGCCTTCAACCCGGCCGGCGCCGACGTGAATCTGACCTTGGAACTCTTCGATCAGGCGACCGGAGAGGCCGAGGGCTCGATCGACATTCTCGTCCGAGGTCAGGAACTGGTCCACCTCAACGCCATCATCAAGGCGATCGACCCGGATCATGACGAGACCGAGAAGCGATTGGAGATCACCGTCTCCGCCCCGGTCTACCTCCAGGCCTTCAGGGTCAACGCCTCGGGCGATCCGGTGACGCTGGAGGCTCAGCTGACGGCTGGTCGCTGAAAGCTGATAGCTTTACAATAGAGCTTACAGTGCAAGGGAGGCCACGATGGCAAAGAGAGTTGGAGTCATACTTTCAGGCTGTGGAGTCTATGACGGCGCGGAGATTCACGAGTCGGTCATCACGATGCTGGCCCTGGATCGGGCCGGGGCCGAGATGGTCCTGTGTGCCCCCAATCGCGAGCAGATGCACGTGGTCAACCACCTGACCGGTGACGTGGCCGAGGGTGAGAGCCGGAACGTCCTGGTGGAGTCGGCCCGGATTGCCCGTGGCGCCATCCGGGATGTGGCCGAGGTTGAGGCAGACGAGCTGGACGCGTTGATCCTGCCCGGCGGATTTGGGGCCGCGAAGAACCTCTGTACCTTCGCAGTTCAGGGCGCCGATTGTGACGTCGATCCTGGAGTGGCCGCATTGGTGCGGGAAGTGCACGCCCAGGGCAAGCCGGTCGCAGCGGTCTGCATCGCCCCGGCTCTGCTGGCCAGGGTTCTGGGGGACGAGGGTCCGTCGTTGACGATCGGGAACGATGGCGACACGGCCGGCGCCCTCGAAGCGATGGGGGCAACCCACGTCAACTGCCCGGTCCGGGATTTCATCGTCGATGAGGAGCGGAAGATCATTACGTCGCCCGCATACATGCTGGCGCAGTCGATGTCCGAGGCCGCCGAGGGCATCGAGAAGACCGTCGAGGAGCTGCTGCGGCTGGCATGACCGACCGGCAGTCCATCAGCACGGTTCGGCGGGCAACCGTCGTGGGCCTGATCGCCAATATCGTTCTGGCCGTCGGGAAGGTTGGGGCCGGGGTGGTCGGATCGTCGGCCGCCGTCGTTGCCGATGGTCTCCACTCGTTCACCGATCTCATTACCGATCTGGTGCTGCTGGTGGGAACCCGGTTCTGGGGCCGGCCCCCGGACGAGGACCATCCCCACGGTCACCGACGCATCGAGACCTTGATTACCGCCGGCATAGGTCTCCTTCTGGCGGCGGCCGGCATTGGCCTGGGGTGGAGGGCTTTGGGTCATTTGCGAGAACCCCCAGCCGTGCGCCCGGGAGACATCGCCCTGGGTGCCGCGTTCATTTCGATTGTTTCCAAGGAGTGGCTCTTCCGGTGGACCAAGGTGCAGGCGTCGGTGGCGGATTCTCCGGCCCTGATGGCCAACGCCTGGCACCACCGTTCCGATGCCTTCTCTTCCATCCCGGTGGTCCTGGCCGTGGGGACGGCGATGGTCTTTCCCGGTTTTGCGTGGGTCGATCGCCTGGGTGCACTGATCGTGTGCGTCTTCATTCTTTGGGCGTCGTGGGGTATTTTTCATCCCGCCCTGCAGCAGCTGGTTGATGCGGGGGCCCCGGCGGATGTCTGTGAGCGCATCGGGATCATGGCCGTCGAGGTCGATGGCGTTGTCGCGGCCCACGCCCTGAGGACCCGCTACGTCGGTCCGAAGCTGGCGGTGGATCTCCACGTGGAGGTCGACGGGGACCTGACCGTGGCCCAGGGCTTCGCCATTGCCCGCTCCGTCAAGGAGCATCTCCTGGCCAACGGACCCAGCGTCGGTGACGTTGTTGTCCAGGTGGAACCGATCAAGGAAGGATAGCGTCCGGACTACAGCCCCTTGCGTTTTTCTTTGGAGGGGTGGAGCCCATTCAGACGGCGCAACCGGAGGTCGAAGGCCTCGCTGTCCATCGTTCATCAATGGCGGAGCATGATCGCAATTTCGGTTTGTATAAACCTTTTCTCTCCCTGACGTATCGAAGAGGTTGATGGACGCAGTTGTGATTGAATCCGCCGAATGGGGCAAGACCGAGAGATCAGGGGTGTCGAAGGCTGATGATCGCCTCCTGGTCAAACGGGCGCAACGTGGTGATTCCCGGGCCTTTGAAACGCTCTACCGAATGCACGTTGGTCGTGTATTCGGGTTATGTCGGCGTTTGTGCGGGGATACCCACCTTGCGGAGGATCTGTGTCAGGAGACCTTTGTCAGGGCGTGGAGTGGTCTCCAGTCCTTCAGGGGGAAGGCCGCCTTCGGGACCTGGCTCCACAGAGTGGCAGTCAACACGGTGTTGGGTCATCGGCGTTGGTCGGACAGTAGGGTTGATCTCGGGGATGAGGGACTCCTCCCGGTTGAGTCCATTGCCGGGGCCCAAGCCTCGGGGAAACCGTTTGGCAGTCTGGACCTCGAACGAGCAATCGTACGCCTGCCACGAGGCGCACGGACCGTCTTTGTGCTTCACGATGTCGAGGGCTATCGGCACCGGGAGATCTCGAAGATGACCGGCATGGCGGAAGGAACGTCGAAGGCGCACCTTCATCGGGCTCGGCGGCTGCTGCGGGAGGCGTTGAGATGAACAATCAGTGCAAGCACTTTCAAGAATGGATGAATGACGCCGTCGACGGCCAACTGCCGGAGGATGCGATGGTGCGTCTTGAGGCGCATCTGGCCTCGTGTTCCACCTGCCGCCTCGAGATGGAGGGAATTCAGTCTCTGGTTGCGGCGGGATCGGCGTTGCCGAGCGAGTTGGAACCCAACCGTGATCTTTGGCCCGGAATTCAATCCCGCCTTGACGGGGCAGGGACTTCAAGACGAAAGGTCCATCGCTTGTTGGCGGTTGTAGCGGCTCTAGTTGTCGCGGGAGTTGGTTTGGTGTCGTTGCGAAACCCGGATACACGCCCGCAAGCAATGCGGGATCCCGGAAACGACGTTGTGGCAGCAGCCAATTCAACGGCAACGCTCGACGAGGTTCAGTTGGAATACCGACACGCCCGGAGTGAACTTCTGGCACTTGTCAGGGCTCGGGAAGGAGAGGTCTCGCCAGAAACATGGGACGTGATTGAAGGAAATCTTGCCCTGATCGATCGGGCTATCGACGATATCGAAAAGGCGCTGGCGGCCAACCCGGACGAGGGACGCCTCGACCGGCATCTGCGATTGGCCTATCACCGTCAAATTGAAATGCTCCGGTGGGCGGTTCGAATGCCCCCGAGCGCCAAGGAGGAAACATGAAAAAGAATGTGTTGATTGTCATCGTTGCAGTGTGTTTGATTTCGAGTGTTGCCTGGGCCGAGAGGTCGATCCATGAGAATCGGGCCGTTTCCCCGGATGGATCCGTGGAGGTCATCAACATCGCGGGAGCCATCGAAGTCGTCGGTTGGGATCGCGCGGAAGTGGAACTGACCGGGACGCTTGGTGACTCGATCGAAAAGGTCGAGTTCGAGGTCACGGGTGATCGAACCAGAATTGAGGTCAAGTACCCGAAGCATTCGAAAAATAATGGAAGAGCAGAACTGAAGATCATGATCCCCTCGGGGTCTGATCTTGAGGTTGAGGCAGTCAGTGCCGAGGTCTCGGCATCCGGGATCCTTGGAAAGCTGGATCTGGAATCGGTCAGCGGAGACGTCGATGTCTTCGGAATACCCGCAGAGATCGACGCCGAGTCCGTCAGCGGAGACGTGACGGTCGAGCTGGCTTCGGGAGACGTGGACCTTGAGGCTGTCAGTGGCAACATTCTGATTCGTGAGGTCCGTGGCGAATTGGAGGCGGCGACGGTCAGTGGTGATATCACCGTTGAAAGCGGAGTGCTTGAAGGAGGAAACTTTGAAACGGTTTCCGGGAAAATCATGATTGACGTTGCCCTGGATAGAGGCCGTGTCGAGATGGAGAGTATGAGCGGGAACATCAAGCTCATCGTGCCCCCGTCGACCTCCGCCGACTTTGAGATCGAAACGTTCTCAGGGTCAATTGACAACAACCTGACCGGCGACCGGGCGGTCCGAACGTCGAAACACGCCCCGGGGAGTGAACTCCAGTTTTCAACCGGGTCGGGTGGTCCGAAGGTTGAACTCTCATCGTTCAGCGGTTCGGTCACGGTCGGTGACCGGTAAGGGATAAACGCCGTCTCGACATTTTTCTTTGTAGGGGAGGGGTTTATCCCCTCCCGTTTTTCGACTATTCGGGCACATCGGCTCTCGCAAGGTGTTTTCGCAAACGCCTCAGCCGATATCCGACAGCTAAGAGCTGATCGCTGACAGCTGACAGCTCCTAATAAGCGAATGGATCGCTGCCGGGCGGCGCCTGATCAATCAGGGACGGCTTCTTCTGTTCGGTATTCTCGGGTTTCTGTGCCTCTTTCGGCCCGGATTCATCGTTGCCGTTCTCGCTCTTGGCCTTCTTGGAACGGCGGGGACGCCGTCGTCGTCGTGGCTTTTTCTCGGGTGTCCCCTCGGGTTTTTCGGCGTCGTTGGTCTCCTCAATGGACACCGCCTTTGTGGTGGGCCCATCGGTCTCAGGTGTAGCCTCGGCTTCGCCTTCTGGTCGGTCTTCGGAATGCTCCTTCAATACGGCCTTCTTGCGCCGCCGACCGCCTCGCCTGCGGCGCCGAGAACTCTTCGAAGGGCTGTCGTCTGCTGGACTCTCGTCGGTGCCGGGGCTGTCTGGTTCTTCCGGTTGAGTCTCATTTTTCGCTGCCTGATGGCTGACGCCGTCTGCAAGATCTGCCGCGCTGACGGCGGCCGCTTCAGGTAGGGATTCCGGCCGGCCACGGCCCTCATCCCTCTTGATCCACTCGATGTGTTCCTCTGAGCGGTGGACGCCAGCCGCGGAAATAATCTCGATGCTGATGTCGAATTCCCTCTCCAGGCCGGCCAGTTCCTGCCGCCGTTCGTTCTGCAGGGCGTCGGCCAGTTCCGGGTGGAGTTCAATGTTGACGTGCTGGAGGCGTCCGGTTGCAGCCCTGGCCTCGATTCGACGGAGGATGCTCAGTCCTACGGACTCGGGGCTGGCGATGGTTCCCGACCCCGAGCAGGTCGGGCAGGCCCGGTGATTCCGAAGCTGGAGGGCCTTCTTGATGCGTTGCCGATTGATCTCCAGCAGTCCGTTAGGGGAGATTTTGCTGACTGTGTGGCGGGCCTTGTCGCTCTTCATCGCATCGCGCAGGGTCTTTTCCACTTCGCGATTGTTCTTCGAGGCGCGCATGTCGATGAAGTCGATGACCACCAGGCCACCGATGTCGCGCATCCTCAGCTGCCTGGCGACTGCCTCTGCGGCCTGGATGTTGGTTCGAAAAGCGTTTTCCTCCTGGGAACCACCCTTGGTCCCACGCCCTGAGTTGACATCGATTGCCGTCAAGGCCTCCGTGGCGTCGATGACGATCGAACCTCCCGAGGGGAGATCGACGCTCCGCTGGTAGATCCGATCGATCTGCTCTTCCAGTTCGAACCGGCTGAACAGCGGCATCCGGTCGGTGTAGCGCACCAGTTTGGTTTTTGCACGGGGCATGAAGCTGGCCATGTAGCCCTTGGCCTTGGCAAAGACCTCGTCGTCATCGACCAGGACCTCGGTAATGGAGCTGTCAAGATGGTCTCTGAGAGCCTGGACGACCAGATCCTGGTCGGAGTACAGGAGTTTTGTGCCCTTGCCGGTTCCGGCTTCCTTCTTGATCTTCTTCCACAGTCGGTGGAGTGCGTTGAGATCCCGATTGAGGGCGGCCTTGGGCTGGTCCAGGGCATTGGTACGGACGATGATCCCGAGGTTCTCGGGAAGATCCATTGAAGCCAATTTCTCCTTGGCGGCCTTGCGGACCTCATCGTCCTCGGTGCGGCGTGAGACGCCGCGGACGTCATCGTAGGGCATGGCTACCAAGTAGCGTCCGGCCAGGCTGATGTTGGTCGTTGCCTGGGCGCCCTTGTGGGCGATCGGGTCGCGGGTCACTTGCACCGTCAGGGGCTTGCCCTTTTCCAGGATCTGGTCGATGCGGGGTCGACCACTTCCCGAGAATTTGCGGTGCATGGCCTCGGGGACGATGTCGTCAGCCCGAACCAGGGCGTCTTTCCCGGTTCCAATGTCGACGAAAGCCGCTTCGAGTGCGGGCCTGATGTTGACGACGATGCCCCGATAGATATTGCCCTTGATCAGGCCTGATTCCGAGGCCGCGACTTCGTAGGCCTCCATTGTTGTTCCATGAACGATGGCCACGCGGACCTCTTCGGGTCGGGTGGCGTTGATAAGCATTTTGCGGGCCATGGGCCCTCCATTTCTCTCTTGGGCCAGGCGGTTCCTTGGGGTTCCGTCTGGACTCTTAGGCGCGGTACAGGATGGCGCCCCAGTTGAGGCCGCTGCCGAGACCGATGAAGCACACCAGATCACCATCGGAAATCCGGCCCGCAGCGAGGGCCTCGTGATAGGCGATCGGAATGGTTCCTGCAGTCGTGTTGCCATACCGCTGAATATTGTTGAATACCTTCTCGTCGGGTAGGCCCAGACGTTTCTGGACACCCTCATTGATGCGAAGATTTGCCTGGTGCATGATCACCAGGTCGAGATCATCGGGCGTGAGACTGTGACGGTCCAACAACTCGATGGTCACCTGCGGCATGTGGGTTACCGCCATGGCGTAGACCTTGCGACCCTCGACGATCGGTGTTACGTCGTCCGCCTCGGACATCTCCGGGCTGAAATAGGGTCTGAAGGCGCTGCCTCCTGCCTTGGTCCACAGGAGTTCGACGTGGCTGCCGTCGGTGTGGATCAGACTGTCGATGATGCCCCGATCTGAGGTGTCAGTGGCCGAGACGACGACCGCGCCCGCACCATCTCCGAACAGGACCGTCCGACCCCGGGAGGCCGTGTTGCTCTCATACTCTTCGGCCGGAACCGGTCCTTCCGATTGTCCCAGGAGCACATCCCAGCTCTTCCATGGCATGAAACAGGAATGAACTTCGGCGCCGATGACGAGGACGTGTTTCGCCTGGCCGGAGCGGACGAAGGCGTCGGCGGTGTTGAAGGCATAGACGAAACCCATGCACTGCTGACGGAGGTCCAGGCATGGAATGTTTCTCAGGCCCAGCTTGTGTTGGATCAGGGGTGCCGGCCCTGGGAAGTAGTAGTCGGGCGTCATCGTGGCCATGACGACCAGATCGATGTCCGAAGGTTCGAGCCCGGCATCGGCGATGGCATCCCTGCCTGCAGCGGTGGCCAGATCCGACGTTGCAACGCCGGCCTCGACAAATCGACGTTCTTCGATTCCGGTTCGTTTGCGGATCCACTCGTCGGTGGTATCCATGATTCTCGACAGATCGTTGTTGGTGACAATCGTTGGCGGCACGTACATGCCGGTGCCCGTGATGACGGTGCGCATCTCACTCCCTTTCCGTAGGTATGATACATGAGTGGGCAGCTATCAGCTATCAGCTGTCAGCTCTCGGCTGTCAGCGATCAGCTGAGCCTCGTGCAAAAACACCCTCCAAAGGCTGATGTGCCCGTGCAATTGAAGAAGGGGAGGGGATAAACCCCTCCCCTACAAAGAATAATCAGGATAGGATTGATCCCTGCCAGAATCTCAAGGTCGAATCCGAAGGTCCCAATACCAATGTGTTCGTAGGGGCGGGGTTTATCCCCGCCCGGGTATTTTGATTTTGCAAGCACCCGAGTATTTCATTTTCAGCTGGCGGCGGACAGCTCATTTTCCGCGATACACTCGGTATCAATGACGAACGAACGAGGCATTGTTGTCGGCCTGAATGCCGTGATTGTTGCTCTCGATGGTGATCGGCCGAGGGTCTTGACGGTTTCGATCCCCGAGGGAACTCCCCTGGAAGGTGGAACCGCTGCACTGGAACAGGCCGAGGGGTCGGGGTTGGTGGCCCTCCCGACCGGGCCCCTGGATCCTGCAGGGGACCGGACGCTTGAGCTTGCTCTCAGGCGCTGGGTCAAGGCGTGGTCGGGACTGGACCTGGGCTATGTCGAGCAGCTCTACACCTTCGGGGATCGCTTCAGGGATCCGGCCGAAAGGGAGGGCGGCCCCAGGGTGATCTCTGTGGCCTCCATCGGCTTGACCCACCAGGACCAACCGGCCGGCTCTTCAGTGGCCAGGTGGCGATCGATCTATCCTTTTTTGCCGTGGGAAGACGGGCGTGGGGGGATGCCATCATTGATAGAACACCGTATCGAGCCGGCCCTTCGGGAGTGGATTGATCGAGGTGGCAGCGGCAGGGACTTGCGAAGGGAGAGGGCATCGTTGGCCTTTGGCTTTGGTGCGAGTCCCTGGGATGGAGAGAGGGTTCTCGAACGCTACGAGATCCTCTACGAGATCGGGCTGGTTTCGGAGGGTTTCCGGGATCGCGGAAATGGTTCTTCTGGCGAGGACCTTGGAAATCAAGGCTTGGGTCTGGACATGGCGTTCGACCACCGGAGAATCCTGGCCACCGCTCTCGGGAGGATTCGGGCCAAGATTCGCTACCGTCCCGTCATTTTTGAACTGATGCCGGAGACCTTCACCTTGCTGCAACTGCAACGGGCCGTCGAGGCCCTGGCGGGCATCCGCCTCCATAAGCAGAATTTTCGTCGACTGGTCGACAAGGGCGGGCTGGTCGAAGGCACCGGGAGGACGGACCAAAGAGCAGGAGGCCGCCCGGCGGAGCTTTTCCGTTTCAGGCGGGAGGTCCTGCTGGAACGACCTGCACCGGGTGTTGGTCTGCCGGGAGTCGTCGGGTAATAAGTCCGCTGTCGATTGGGCCCAACACCGATGAGAATCGCTCAGTTGGGCTCAGATACAACTGGATAAATCAGACAAGTGTAGGCAGGTCCTTCAGGGCCTGCATTTTCCGGTCTTCCTGATGGGGATTTCCTGAGGGTCGGCCCCAAAACGAAATGCAGACCGATGTAGGCGTGTCCTTCAGGGCACGCAACTCCGCCGTTCTAGGGCTGACCGACCGATCGGCGTCGGCTATCATCGTTGAGTCGAGGTAGATCGCAACAACCTTCTCTCGATTCAGACTTGACATTAGTTATACTCAGATGTAGTATAAATGGAGCCGGATCGGCCGGCCGTTCTTTTTCTCTTAGATATACTCAGTTTGAGCATTAAGGAGTGACGATGCAAAACACTCAGTTAACGCACAACGAAGTCGCGATGGAGACGGCGGGAATGTATGACCGGATGCGAGGGGTCGTTCCTCCATTTGAGTGGGCCGTTCATGCACCCCTGATCGCCGAGATCAACCGGCTCAAGAGGGAGCGCAACGCAGTGATCCTGGCTCACAACTACCAGACGCCGGAGATCTTCCACGGTGTCGCCGACATCTGTGGGGACTCCCTGGCCCTGGCCCGGGAGGCTGCAGAAGCCCAGGCCGAGACCATCGTCGTTTGCGGGGTCCACTTCATGGCCGAGACGGCCAAGGTGCTCAATCCCGATCGGCGAGTGTTGATTCCGGATCTTGAGGCCGGGTGTTCTCTGGCGGATTCGATCACGGCGGAAGACGTCCGGCAGCTCAAGGCGGACTATCCCGGGGTGCCGATCGTTACCTATGTCAATACCACCGCGGCGGTCAAGGCCGAGGTCGACATCTGCTGCACCTCGGCCAACGCCATCGAAATTGTCGAGAGCCTGGGCTCGGATCGAGTGATCTTCCTGCCGGACCGGTTCCTGGGAAAATGGGTGGCCGAAAATACCGATGTTGAGATCATCCTGTGGAACGGCTGTTGCGAGGTCCACGAGCAGTTCAGGGCAGAGGATGTCAGGGCCTACCGGCGGCAGTTCCCCGGTGTGACGGTGATCGCCCATCCGGAGTGTGATCTGCCGGTTCTCAGGGAGGCGGACATGGTCGGGTCAACCTCGGGCATGATCGATTTCGTCAGGGACAATCGCCCGGAACGGGTCGTCATGATCACGGAGTGTTCGATGTCGGACAACGTATCCGGGGAATTCCCGGATGTTGAGTTTATCCGTTCGTGCACGATCTGCCCCCACATGAAGCGAATCACCCTGGAGAAGATTCGGGACAGCCTGCTGAGCCTCCGCCACGAGGTTGAGGTGGCGCCGGACATCGCCCAACGAGCCAGGCTCTCGGTCGAGAGGATGTTGGCCGTTGGTCGGGGAAAGGGAGCCTGAAGATGGCATATTCCAGAGTCTTGAGGACGGACGTCATCATTGTCGGGGCAGGTGTGGCCGGCATGTCGGCCGCCCTCCATGCCTCGGGCATGAGGGTCGTCATGGTGACCAAGGCGGCCTTCGGTTCCGGTGGCGCCAGCCCCCTGGCCCAGGGCGGAGTGGCGGTCGCATTGGGGCCAAGGGACAGTTTTGAGGAGCACACGACCGACACGTTGGTTGCCGGTGCGGGCCTGTGTCGGGAGGACGTCGTCAGGACGATTACATCGGAGGGGTCGAGGAGAATCGCGGAGCTGGTCGCCTGGGGCGTCGATTTCGACCGTCGTCCGGACCATGAGTTCGACCTTGGCCGAGAGGGCGCTCATGGTCGGAATCGGATCGTCCACGCCGCAGGTGATGCAACCGGCGCCGAGTTGGTGCGGGCCCTGTGCTCGGCGGTTACAGCATCGTCGCGGATCGATATCCTCGAGCACCATCTTGTTGTTGATCTCCTCCTCGAGCGGGGACGGGTGGTCGGGGCGGTTGCCGTCGGCCGGGACGGGCGCCCCGTGCTCCTGATGGCTTCGACCGTTGTTCTGGCGACTGGAGGCATGGGCCAGATCTTTGCCGCCACGACCAACCCGGTGGAGGCGACCGGAGACGGGCTGGCCCTGGCTGCCGGCGTCGGCGCCCGATTGGCGGGCATGGAGTTTGTCCAGTTTCACCCTACGGCCCTTGAGGGACCGGAGAGGCCCCTGGCCCTGCTGACCGAGGCTCTCAGGGGGGAGGGCGCCGTTCTGGTCGATGACCGGGGCGAACGGTTCATGAAGACGAAGCATTCGTTGGCCGAGTTGGCGCCCCGAGATATCGTCGCCAGGGCGATCACGGCCCGAAGGCGATTGGGTCGGAAGGTCTTCCTCGATGCGACATCGATTGCCGGGGTGTCCGATGGGCGATTTCCAACCGTGGCCGAGATCTGCCGCCGCCAGGGTTTGGATCCCTCGAGAGATCTCCTACCCGTGACGCCCGCGGCCCACTACCACATGGGAGGCATCGTCACGGACCTCGACGGGAGATCTTCGGTGGCCGGTCTTCGGGCATGTGGCGAGGTCGGTTTCACCGGCCTCCACGGGGCCAACCGCCTTGCGTCCAATTCACTGCTTGAGGCCGTGGTCGTTGGGTCACGGTGCGGGGAGGATCTGGCGAAGACGGCAGCGCCGGCCCCTCGGCCTGAGGGTGTGCCGGTCGACATTACGGAATCGTCCTGGTTGGGCGAAAGCGATTCCCGGTGGGTTGTAGACGAACTCAGGACGATCATGGACAAGGGCGCCGGGGTCGAGCGAACGCAGGGTTCATTGAGGACGGCCGTCAACCGGTTGAGGGAGCTCCGCAGGGAGGCATCGTCCTCGAAGGGAGAGGCGGCCCACATGATGCGGGTTGCCGCCATGATCCTCAAGGCGGCGGAGACCAGGACCGAGAGTAGGGGCGCCCATTTCCGGGCAGACGTACCATGGTCCAGTCCGTGCTGGCTTCAGGATCTGGTATTTGAGGGTGATCTCCTGATGCCACCGCACGTCGTTCAGCCCACAGTGGCAGTAGGGTAGGTGTGTCATGACCACGATTCCGGAACTTCCAAGAATTCTCTTTGAAGACATCGTTCGGCAGGGGCTTGTCGAGGACCTGGGTCGCGGAGGTGATATCACCACCGATGCGATCGTCGAGCCTGGCGCGGTATTCTCCGGGAACATCGTTGCCAGGCAGGGTGGCCGACTGGCAGGAGCTGCTGTAGCGGCCCTGGCCTTTGAGCTGATGGATCAGACGGTTGAGGTGGAGCAAGTCCGGGCCGACGGGGATCAGGTGGCCCCCGGCATGACCCTTCTGGCACTCAAGGGACCGGCCCGTGCAATCCTCGGCGCGGAGCGGA
This sequence comes from uncultured Thermoanaerobaculia bacterium, assembly GCA_964430905.1. Classification (GTDB taxonomy): domain Bacteria; phylum Acidobacteriota; class Thermoanaerobaculia; order Thermoanaerobaculales; family Sulfomarinibacteraceae; genus DAOWGJ01. The sequence continues at coordinate 14,364 of CAYSHZ010000023.1, forward strand.
CTGCACTCAACCTCCTGGGCCATTTGTGCGGCATCGCGAGCCTGACAGCGCGCTTCGTTGAGGCCGTCGCTGGGACCGCTGCGAAGATCGTCTGCACACGCAAGACCACCCCCGGTCTCCGGGCACTGGAGAAGTATGCTGTTCGGTGTGGTGGAGGCTTCAACCATCGTTTCGGTCTCGACGATGCGGTCCTGATCAAGGACAACCACCTGGTGGTTGCCGGGTCGGTTGTGGCGGCGGTTCGCCGCGCCCGATCGACGGTGGGTCATACGGTCAGGATCGAGCTGGAAGTCGACACCCTGGCGCAGTTGGAAGAGGCTCTCGGCGTCGGTGTCGATATCGTCCTGTTGGACAATATGGAACCTTCGACTCTCAGGACGGCGGTCGAAATGGTCGGTGGCCGGGCAATCACCGAGGCGTCGGGTGGCATCACGCTGGAGACCGCTGCCGAGATCGCGGCGACCGGGGTTGACTGTCTTTCGGTCGGCGCCCTGACTCATAGCGCGCCGTGTCTGGATGTTGGGCTGGACGTAAAGTTGGGGTGAAGGCGCGAATTTGTTGTGAAATCAAGGCCGGCCCCAACGCTTTTCATTGCAGCAGCTGAATGCCCTTGGCCTTGGGCCCCAGAGTGATGTCTCCGGGCAGATGGCGGCCGGGCAGCCAGATGATCCGCTGGCTGTCGAGGTCTTCCTGGAGCCACTTGACGGACGAAAGCCATCTCTTTGGATCGACGACCTCGTCGACGGGCCGCCAGGCCTCGGCGGCCGGGCTTGCGCCCCCGACGTCAAAGACCAGCAGGGGCACCCGGAGCGCTTCGAGATAGGATCGAACCTCGGAGGGCGAGTGGGCGCTGGCGTCGTCGGGGTCCTGATCGAGGATCAAGAGAACGACGCGCCGTTGGTTGCTGCCGGCGGCCTCCAGGCCGGCCAAGGCGACGGCATCGGCCCGCCGGTGGATTCCGAACTGGAGATTGCCGAAACGAGCCCTTTCCAGTTCCGCCGCGAGTCCCTTGTGGCCGAAGATCTTCGGCCGAGAAAACGGGAAGAGGCGGGCATTGCCGCGTGGGCCTCCGGTTGGGATAGTGCCGATGACCTGGAAGGACACATCCTCGGAGAGGAGGTCCCGGTGGCCTTCCGGCTCGATCTCTTCGAGCTTCGACAGAAGGGCCTCGATGGGTGCATCGACAGACGAGCCCCGGACGATCATCAGTTGGGCCGTGCCTTTCTCGACATCGGAGACCTCAATCGATTTTCCATTTGCCTCGAACCAGCCCGCGAGTCCCTCCGGAGGGGGAAAAGAATCGGGATTGTCCACGAAGATTGGGACTGCCGTCAGGTGCAGGTCGAGGTCCGTGGAATAACCCTTGCCGAAGACGAGCTGTTCGTGGACCGAAACATGGTCGGGGAAACGGATTTCGACGTCGAGAACATGAAGGGTCGAGTGATCGACGTCAGTGAGATCGACCGACAGTTTGGAATCATGATCCACGGTCTTGCCGTCGAGGCGAAAGGTCGTTTTCCTGGGTTTGAGAAATTCCGCACTGTTCCATTGAAGGTGTGCACCAATGACCTTGCCGTCGGGATCCAATCGCGGGATCAGTACGGCATCAGCCCGAGCGCGAGGCATGTTGATCCATTGGAGATCTCGGCCCAGAATGTGTCCATCCTTGTCGTAGGCCCGGGCCTCAAGGAGAGCAGGTTTGACTGTGGGTCCCAGGTCGATGGTTGTTTTCCAGGGCGCTCCCCGGATCTCGGCCACTTCCTCTCCGGCCAGATGGATCTCTACCCGGCAGACCGGTCCGGTGACCGCCAGCTCGATCGGGTGAATCCCGACGACCAGACCAACCAGGAACGAAAGGAAATGGACCATGGTGTGATTCTACGGGAAAGGGGGACTGAGGTTCGA
>CAYSHZ010000023.1:16368-18465 GCA_964430905.1 uncultured Thermoanaerobaculia bacterium
GAACTCAAGGTCGTCAAGTTCGATATTTCTCCACCGCTTCGAGATATCGAGGTCCCGGAAGCGGCAGCCCATCCTCTGAAGATCTCCCGCGAGCACGAAACCCCGGAAGGTCTCAATCGGTTGCCGGAGGGGTGGAGCGGCACGAAGGGAACGCGCTTCTCGCCTCACGTCTTTCAGAAGGCGCCGGGGAGCCGCGCGGCCATTCCTGCTCCCACCGTCAACGTCGAAGGTCTGGGGACGGGTATCCCCGGCTATTCGTTGGGAGGCGTTCCTCCGGACACCTGTGGCGGGGTTGGCCCCAATTATTTCACGCAGTGGGTCAATACGTCGTTCGCCTTCTTCGACAAGAGCGGAGCGATGGTGGATCTATCGGGCAATGACTGGCGGAACGGCAACACCCTATGGTCAGGATTCGGCGGCAGGTGTGAAAATACCAACGATGGAGACCCGATTGTTGTCTATGACCAATTGGCCGGTCGATGGGTTATGACCCAGTTTGGTTTGGGCGCCGGCAGTGGCCCCCATTCGCAGTGCGTGGCCGTTTCGACTACCGGAGATCCTCTGGGGACCTGGACCCGGACCGAGTACGAATGGCCCAGCAACTTCCTCAACGACTACCCCAAGCTCGGGGTCTGGCCTGACGGCTACTACCTCGCCGTCAACCAGTTTCTGTGCGACAACTCATGGAATTGCAACTGGCGCGGGGCCGGCGTGGCAGTGTTTGACCGTGAAAACCTGCTCCAGGCCGTGGCGCCCAGGGCGCCCCAGTACTTCAACATCGGCGTCAGCTACGGCAGCCTGCTGCCGGCCGATGTCGACGGGGATACTCCGCCTCCGGACGGCGCCCCGGGGTACTATTTTGCCGCGTACAACGGGAGTACCGATTACATGGACATCTGGGAGACCTCGATTGATTGGGATACCCCCGCCAATTCGACCTGTGGTATCGGGACCAATGATCCCAATTCAAGGGTCACCCTGACGGCGTTCTCGACCTCGGGAACTATCGATCAGCCCGGAACGACCGACGATTTGGATTCCCTGAGTCCCCGCCTGATGTTTCGGGCGGCCTATCGTAACTTTGGTGATCACGAATCGGTCGTACTGTCTCATGCTGTCGGCAACCCGGCAGGGATGCGATGGTATGAGATCCGTGATCCTGGCGGGACTCCGGTGCTTTACCAGGAGGGAACCTACAGCCCTGACGCCGACGAGCGGTGGATGGGCTCGATCTCGATGGATGCGGCCGGGAACATCGCCATGGGATACAGCGTCTCGGGTTCCGCCACGTCGCCGTCGATTCGGGCAACCGGCCGATTGGCCGGCGACCCCCTGGGAACCATGACCTTTTCGGAGTTGGAGATTGCAACCGGCGCCGGCCATCAGAACCCATCCTACGGTCAAAATCGGTGGGGAGACTACTCGGCGATGTCGATTGATCCTGCCGACGACTGCACCTTCTGGTACACCCAGGAGTATGTCACGACAGTCGGGCAGTACATCTGGAAGACCCGCATTGCGGCCTTCAGGTTCAACGAGTGCTCGGCCGATTCGATCTTTAACGACGGATTTGAAAGCGGTGACACCGGTGGATGGAGTTTGGTTGTGCCGTAGGCTGCTGGTGGTGTGGCCTCCGGTCCGGCGCTTCAGCGTACAATGGATGGGAAACCGGAGAGGAGGTCGTCATGTTCTGTCCCAATCCAGAGTGTCCCGATCTGATCGAGGGTGGAGTTCGCGGTGAGTACGTTTTGGGTATCACGGTCTGCCCGCGATGTGGATCGACACTGGTCGCGGAAGTGGCTGCCGACAGTGCCGAGGTCCTGCGCCAGGGTGATAACCCCATCGAGATGGAGCGGGTCTTCGTAACCGCGGATGGGACGGAGGCAGCCGTCGTTCGGTCCCTGCTTGAGTCTTCGGGAATTCCGTTCGTGGTCAATGGCACCGCAGATCAGGACTACCTCGGGCTGGGCTTGGCCGGGATCGGCGTCGTCGGCCGGGGTGGTGTGTCCTTCATGGTCAAAACTGAGGATGTCGCGACCGTCAAGGAGTTGCTCCAGGCCAGGGAACTGGTGGAGGACGAGGAAGTCTGAGTTGGTC
>CAYSHZ010000023.1:18565-21181 GCA_964430905.1 uncultured Thermoanaerobaculia bacterium
CTTGTCAGGAGAGTCCAATTTCCTTCAGAATCTCGGGTGCCAGGGACGACAGCGGGAAGACTATGATCTCCGGAGCGGTTGAAGGTCCCGATACGGTGAACCGGGTTGCGACGATCGCCGAGTTCTTGAGACCGAGACCGTCGAGAAATGCGCCGACAACAGGGACCGCGCCGACCAGACGCTGCAGCGTCGCGGCCGGGATCAGCAGGCCTTCGCCCTCGATGTGGCCGTTTTCCAGTTGGATTTCAATATCGCCGGTGATCTCCAACTGGTCGATCGAGATCCTGGTGGACGAGCAACGAATCAGCCCAGTTTCGAGGGAGATCTCCGTGTGTCCATGGTCGATCATCAGGCCATCGTTGGTCAGTGTCGACAGGAGACCCGAAAGGGAGGCCATGGTCAGGAGGCGGGCCAGAAGCGGGGCATGAACGATGTGAAGCCGTCGGAGGTCGATCCTTCCCAACCAAGGTTCTTCATCGTCATGCCGTGTGATGGTGGCGTGGAGTTTTCCCCCGGTGAAACGGGCAGGGATCGCATGAAGGGCGCCGAGGTCGTCCATCTCGATGGTCCATGTTTCGGGGCCGGAAGAGGTGGTCTTTGAGTACCGGACGACTGATGGCGCCCCTCCCAGTCGGGCCGTTCCCTCGATGGTTGAAGAGGCATGGCTGACGGCAACGTCGAATTGGCCGTAGCCCAGGTCCAGACCGCCAAAGAGGCTCGGAAGTCCGAGACCCCGGATGTGGGCTCGGGTGGAGTACTCGATGTGAGGTAGGTCGTCAAAGTGGAAAGCCAGTTGAACGTCGGCCTCGACCGTACCTTCGATTCCGGAAGATTCGAGGCTGGTGGCCTTGATGACATCGAGGGGCGCCGTCGTCACGGTTTGAAGGGCGTCGAGAGCGGTGGCGTTGCACTGGAAGGAGATGTCGGCGTGAACGCCCTCTTTGGCCGGGTGGTTCAGCACCACCGTTCCCCTGGTAACATTGATGTTTCCCCAGCTGCCCCCGGCCACATCGAACCGAAGGGCCTCTCCGGTCATCGAGGCGATGCCGTGAAGCGCCTCGAACTGCGGCTGTGGTTCGACTGCATCGACCGAAGTCTCGGAGAACAGCCAGGGTCCATCGAGAGAGAACCGGTGAGGAAACAGCAGTGCCCGCAGGGGTGTGACGCAGGTGATCCGACCGAAGTGGACCCACTCAAAACCAGTGTCGGAACAGAGGCGGACATCCTCGATCGTGATCTCGGCGCCGGTCCGGTTCAACCGGGTCAGGGCGAGAGAACCGACGGATGCGTGAAGAGGAGAGACCAAATCGCCCAGAGTCTGTTCGAATGGCGTTCGGAATTTATTCAGCGAGAGGGGAAGGCGGCGGAGGCCACAGACGACGAGGATGATCAGAATGACAACAAGGACGGAGATGATCCCGGCGGGGATCATGGTCTGCGTCCCGTGATGATCCACCGGGAGGGGCCGACATCAGATCGTTCGATGAAATCGAGTCCGGCCGAGGTCATCCAGGAACGGATATCGGCCTCGGTCCAGGTGTCGCCAAAATCTCTCATGTGGATGGCGAACAGCGTGCCCAGCTCCGGGCCGCAGCGGTCTTCGTCAATCTGGAAATCGACCACGCAGAGACGGCCACCCGGGGCCAGGGTCTCTGCTGCTCGTCGGATCAACTCCGAGGCCTGTTCGGCCAATTCCTGGTGCAGGACGCTGGCGATGAGAACGAAATCAAAGTTGCGGCCGAGATCGTCCGAGAGGTAGTCGCCTCCGACGAACTCGATGCGGTGCTCGAGATCCGTTCCCCGGTACAGCTCTCGGCCCGCGGCGGCGGTGTTCGGGATATCGAAGACAGTGGCCTTGATGCCGGGGTAGCGCTTGCAGACAATTTCCGCCCAGTGGCCCAGGCTGCCGCCGATGTCCAGCATCGAGTGGACATCGGCGAGGTCGAGAGAGTCGATGACCGCCGAGGCTGTTCGGACCCCGACCCCCCGCATGGCCCTGGCGAATTTCAAGACATCGTCCGGCTTTTTCTCTCGGGTGGGCCAATCCCCGGTTCGCAGCCAGGTCTCCAGATTCTCACCCCAGTTCTCGTACATCCGGTGGGAGTGTTCAAGGAAGGGCGCCAGATCGTCCGGACCGTCATCGAACAGGGGTTCGAGGTCGGGGACCAGGCGGAAGACCCCGTCATCTGTCTTGGCGACACCCAATGCGACCAGGGCTCGAACAATCTTGTCGCAGGCCTTTTGGTCGAGTGTGAGGTCCTTGGCGATCGTATCGATGGTCGCCGGTGATTGGGTAAGCCGACTCAGGATGCCGCATTTTGCCGCGGTCGTTACCGTTCGTTGACCGGCGAAGTTCCAGAGGAGCTTCTGTAATCCCTTGAGGTCGAGTTGTTGTGTCATCGGCAATTCCCTCTGCAGTTTGTTCTCACCCGGCGTTCTTCATCGTACACTGTATCCCTGTCATGCTGGATCACAGACATCACACCGAAACGTTGACTTCTTCCGAGGGAGAAGCTCGGCGAGGTTTCTGTTTACCCGAGAGGTGGCGACTGGAACGAATTCTGGGAGTCGGCGGCCAGGGTGAGGTGTGGCTGGCATTCGACACCGAGCTTGAGG
>CAYSHZ010000024.1:0-20904 GCA_964430905.1 uncultured Thermoanaerobaculia bacterium
ACGGGTGGCCCACCAGCTATCGGATCCACTCCCATGAACACGAAGAGCATCATCGCCGGTCACCCATGACGGCAATCTCTCGTTCGCGCTCCGGGTGGCCGGGGCAGAGGACGGCGCAGGGGTCGGTATCAGATGACAGGGTCAGGACTCAGCAGCAACCGGCAGCGACCGGTCTTCGTTCTCGACTCCAGAGAGAGAATCAACACCGTCGCGGCGGAGCCGGAGGCGAAGACGGACATCTGTTCGGCATGCCCATCACGTCGAGAACTTCGACCCGGCAAGCCGGCGGCGGCCAACGGACAACGGTTCCGGCCCCGGTCACGGTCCCGGTCAACCGCCCCGGACAACCGCCCCGGATTCGGACAACGGCCCACGGATCGTGGATCCCGTCAGACCGCAGCATCAGCGACGGTCAACAGCGTCAGCGTCCGGGGCGGCGAGCGGGTTCCGCGACTGCGCGAGCATGGCGTCCCCCGTTTCGTTCATTTGGGCTCGACATCGTACGGATTGGCGTCGAGGGCCGCCGTGATGTCCTCGATGGCCTTCCGCGCCCGAATGCTGTTGCCCGCAGTGTCCAACGGAGGTGAGATCGCGGCAATGCCGAAGAGACCGGGGGAGACCGCGAGGATGCCGCCGCCGACGCCGCTCTTGGCCGGGAGACCGGTCGCATAGAGCCATTGGCCGGAATCGTCATAGAGGCCTGCGGTGGCCATCACCGCCAGGACTTCCGGCACGTTCTCATGGTCCATCAGGACCTTGCCGGTCACCGGGTTGGTTCCGCCGTTGGCCAGCGTTGCCGCCATCATGGCCAAATCCTTGGCGTTGACGCCGACCGAGCATTGGCGCGTATAGATATCCGTTGCCCGGGCCGGTTCCTCTTTGATCTTGCCGTAGGCGAACATCAGTTCCGCCAGGGCCTGATTGCGCTGATTGGTGGCCGCCTCTGATTTGTAGACGTCTTCGAGGACAGTCAGTTTCCGGCCGGCGAAATCGTTGTAATAGTCAAGGATCGAGTTCCAGATCTCGTCGTAGTTCGATCCCTTGACCATGCTGGTGGCGGTGATTGCTCCCGGGTTGACCATGGCGTTCATTTCCGAGCCCTTGAACCACTCGATGGGCTCGATGGCGTTGAAAGGCATGCCGGTCGCATCAACGCCCATGGTGTCCTTGATGATGTCGGTCCCCGACTCCTCAATGACCTTGGCCATGGTGAAGACCTTGGAAATCGACTGGATCGACACTTCGGAGGAGGTGTCGCCGACGGTATAGACCTTGCCGTCGGTGGTGACGATCGCAATTCCGAAAATCGAGGAGTCCACCTCGGCGAGGGCCGGGATGTAGTCGGCATTGGCGCCCTCATCGAGGTTCTTGTATTTCGAGTAGGCATCCTGCAGCGCCTTCTCGATTGCTGCCGGTGATGGTGATCCAGCCTGGGCGAAAGCCGGTGCCGCCAGCGTCACCAGGGCCAGGATCACGAGAGCTGTTCGAAGGGTTCGCTGGGTCATTTATTGCCTCCAAGCATCATCGAATATTTGTATCGGAACGAGAACTGGACGCGGAAGGCGTCGTAGGTCCATCCGTCACTGAAGTTGTCCCGGGCGCCATACTGAAGTTCGGCGCCGAACATCACCTGATCGACGGGGTGGTATTGCACATTGGCCAGGGCGTAGCGGCCCTCGTCGAAGGTGTCGGGCAGGGCCGCAGTGTCGTCATAATCAAGGGAGATCATCGAAAAGCCCACAGAACTAGTCCACTGGTCATTCCAGTTGATGTCATAAAAGGCGACCAGACCCCAGACCGGGATCAACTCCCCGGTCAGGGGACGCAGTGTGTTGCCGGGATTTTCGACGACGGCGATATCGGCCGTCGAGTCGTTCATGTAGTTCTCGATGCCCTCACCGTAGAGTACCGAGGCCCTGAGGGTGCTGCCGTTGGCGCCGAGGACGAGGTTTGTGCTGAGGTTGATTCCCCAGCCTGTGGCGCTTCCCGAGAGGTCGACGTCGTCATCAACGAAGTCGTCCCATTCGATGTTCCTGAGAATTCCCGCTGCTTCCACGTAGCCCCAGTCTCCTGAATGACGGTACTCCGCCGAGAGATCGGGGAGGGGAAAGTGCCCCTTGAGGCCGCGTTCCTCGATGATGTCGTTATAGTGGCCGTTGTCGCCGCTGGCACCCGGACGCTCGAGGGCGATCGTTACGTGGTTGGTCTCGGTCATCACCGGCATGTAGCGGATCTGGACGTTCCGGAAGAATGCCATGCCGCTCGGACCCCAGTATTCAAGGGAGTTGGGAAAGACGTTGATGTCCATGAAAGGACTCCAGTATTGGCCGGCGCCGAACTTCCCATACTGCAAATAGGCATGGCGGAGTCGAATCGTTGTCTGACCGGCGTCGCCGCCGACGCCGAAGAGTTCCCACTCGAAGATCCCCTTGACGTCGCCCTTGTCGGTGGGCAGCCATGACTTGATACCGAATCGGGTCTGGCGGACACTGAAATAGGCGTCCCCATCCTCGCCAAACTCGTTCTCGTAGGACGGCAGTTCGGACGGTCTGACCGTGTCAAACCAGTCGGGATGGATTCTTCCGGCGTTGTAGCCCGCGTCGGTCTGGACGAAACCGTAGAGTTCCGCAACCGGCCCTGATTTTTTCGTGTCGGTTTCGAGGGTGGCCTCGCCGGGTTCGGTACCCTCATCCTCGATCACCAGTTCGTCCAGTTTGTTGGCACTCTGACTCCATCCAGAAATTGGCACGAGACAGGCGACGGAAAGAACGACAATGAAGTATTTGAGACGCATCAGATCCTCCTAGTAGCGGTCGAAGTATTCTTGGATTTTTGAAGCGTCAGAGGTCTTCAGCAGGGCCAGCTTGAGTAGGACCCGTGCCTTTGCGGGACTGAGCTCGCCCGAGGTGACCGTTCCAACCTCGTCGTCCTTGACTTCGACGTTGCGTCCGACCGAACCGCTCGGAACCCTGGTGGCACGAACGACTACGACGCCCTTTTTGATCGCTCGTTTGACCGCTTCGAGGGCGGGGCCTGTCATGTTGCCGTTGCCGACTCCTGCAGTGACGATCGCCTTGGCGCCATGATCCACGGCACAGTCGATCAGATCAGGGGACACATCCGCCGTGATGTAGATAACATCGACCCGGGGAAGGGATTTCACGCCTTCAATCGAGAATTCGCTCTTCGTCGTGTGGAGGGTGTAGGGATAGCGGAACCATCGGTTGATACCATAGAGGCTGACGCCCATCAGGCCGCGTTCAGGCGACATGAAGGTCTGGACGTCGGTGGCATTGGTCTTGGTAATGCTGCGGGCGCCGTGAATATCGTCATTGGCGACGACCAGTACACCCCGGCCCTTGGCTTCCGGATCCGCCGCCACGGCGACCGCGTTGAAAATGTTCAACGGTCCATCGGCCGAAAGGGCGGTTGAGGGACGCATGGAGGCCGTCATCACGACAGGCTTGTCGGTCTTGACCACAAGACTCAGGAAGTAGCCGGTCTCCTCGATCGTGTCGGTGCCGTGGGTGATGACGATGCCATCGACCTTGGGGGACTTGGCCAATTCGTTGATTCGGGTGGCCAGCTTGAGCCAGATCGCGTCGGACATGTCCTGGCTTCCGACGTTGGAGATCTGTTCGCCGGTGACGTTGGCGAGGTCTTTCAGTTGGGGCACTGCATTGATAAGCACCTCGACTCCGACCTGTCCCGAGGCATACTCCGCTTGCGTTTGTGTCTCTGCTGAACCTGCGATCGTGCCGCCGGTGGCCAGGATGACGATATTGGGTTTCTCGGTTTCCACGCCGGCCCATGCGCCGGCCGTGACGATTAATGCGAGGGTCAAAAGGATTGCGATTCTGCTGAGTCTCATGGTTTCCTCCGTTTGTTCAATGAGGGTGTCAGTTGTAGTTCTCAGGATTGAGTCCGGTCAGTGCCGCAGGGTCGAGCATCTCCCGGATCTCTTCGTCGGTCAGGATCTTCTTCTCCCGGATCAGTTCCAGGATGCCCTTGTCGGTTTCGTAGGCCTCTGTGGCCAACTGATCGCCCTTCTCGTGTCCCATGATCGGGTTGAGGGCGGTCACGATGCCTACGGTACGGTCGATATTGTGCTTCTGGACATTTTCGTTGACGGTGATGCCATCGATACACCGAGTCCTGAGCATCGCCATGGCTTCGGTCATTAGTTGCTGGCTTTCAAAGATCGCGACGGCCTCGACGGGTTCGTAGGCGTTGAGTTGCAGCTGCCCGTGGTGGGCGGCCATCGTCACCGTGACGTCGTTACCCATCACCCGGAATGCCACGAGGTTCATCAGCTCCGGCGCGACGGGGTTGACCTTGCCGGGCATGATCGACGATCCGGGCTGCAGGGCCGGGAGGTTGATCTCGAAGAGGCCTGCACGGGGTCCCGAGGCCAGCAGAATCAGATCGTCCGAGATCTTCGAGAGGGTGACGGCCAGGCCCTTGAGGGCCGAGGAATAGTGGGCAAAGGCGCTCTGGTCCCAGGTCGCGCCGATCAAATCGTCGGCCGGCACGAAAGGCTTGCCGGTGATCTTGGCAAGATGTGCTGCACACTTCTCGGTGAAACCATCCGGGGCGTTGAGACCCGTACCGATGGCCGTACCTCCCATGTTGATCGAATAGAGATGCTTTTCGGCTTCGCGGAGAGTGGCGATGTTGCCCTCCAGGACTGCGGCAAAGGCGTGGAATTCCTGACCGACGGTCATCGGTACGGCATCCTGCATCTCGGTCCGGCCCATCTTGAGGATGTGGAGAAACTCAGTCCCCTTGGCCCGGAGGGCGGCTGCCATCAGTTCCGCCTCCTTGCTCAGCGGTTCGTTCAGCCTGATGATCGCCACCTTGATGGCGGTGGGGTAGGAGTCGTTGGTCGATTGGGACATATTGAGGTCATCGTGGGGACTGATCTTCTCGTAGTCGCCCAGCTGATGGCCGCCGAGTTCGAGGGCGATATTGGCCATCACCTCGTTGGCGTTCATATTGGTCGATGTTCCCGCCCCTCCCTGGTAGGGATCAACGACGAACTGTTCGAGGTATTTTCCGTCGAGAATGGCCTCTCCCGCCCTCAAGATGGCGTCACGGGTGGCGTCGTCCAACTTGCCAACGCCGTTATTGGCCAGCGCCGAGGCCATCTTGACCACCGCGAAGCCCTTGATGAATTCGGGGTAGTCCGCGATCGTTCGACCGGAGATCTGGAAGTTCTCCAGTGCCCTGGCGGTTTGGACGCCGTAGTAGGCATCGCTGGGGACAGGCTTGTGACCCAGGAGATCATGTTCGATACGGAAGTCCACTGGAGCGGACGCCGCCTGTTGCGCTGCTGCCGAGCCGGCCACACCGAGACCTAAAGCCATGACCACGACAAGAATTCGATTGATGGTATTCATCGTTCCTCCCATTGTTGATTGACCATTCATTAGCAATACTATCCTATGAGGACGGAACTCAGAAGCAGGGCGACCAGCGTGGCCGTCACTGTTGTCACGAGTCCCGGGATCATGAAGCTGTGGTTGAGCAGGTATTTTCCGATCTTCGTCGTCCCGGTCTGGTCGAATGAGACCGCTGCCAACACCGTACCGTAGGTCGGCAGGAAGAAGTTGCCGTTGACCGCCGGGTAGACACCGATCAGCAGCGAAGCCGGCAGACCCAGGGCGATGCCGACAGGTGCCAGGATGACGATCGTAGCCGCCTGACTGAAGAGCAGGATGCAGAGCACGAAGAGGCCGAAAGCGAAGACCCAGGGGTGGGCGCCGATGATCGAAGAAATCGTGCCGACGATTGTGGCTTCATTGGCTGCGAAGAAGGACGAACCCATCCAGGAGACTCCCAGAATGGAGATGATCGCCACCAGACCGCCGCGCATCAGATTGCCAGTGACTGCGGCAGCGGGTTTGGCCTTGAACAACAGGGTGATCAGGCCGGCAGCGGCCAGCATGATGATCATGATGGCGGCGCCCATGTCCACCCGACCGGTCGTTGCGACGCCGTCAGTCACTGTTTCGTAGAGGGGGCGGAGGTTGGGGAAAAGACCGACTGCAACGACGACGGCGACTGCTCCCAGGAAGAGGAAGCAGGATCCTGCGGCCTTCGTCCGCGCCCCTCCCGTCAGAGGTTCCTTGGTTTCGGGCGGTTTGACCAGACCCTCGGCCAGGCGCCGCTGGTACTCGGGGTCGTCATTGAGGGCCTTGCCCTTCCAGTTGACGGACAGGATGCCGACTGTGACCCCGATCAGGGTGGCCGGGATCGTCACCATCATGATTTGCGGCAGCCCGACGTTCAGACCGCCGACGGCGGCCACCAGGGCCACCGTCACCGCCGAGACCGGCGAGGCGATCAATCCGTGCTGTGCGGCGATGACGCTGATTGACAGGGGGCGTTCGGGCCGGACCCCGGCCTTGCGGGCGACCTCTGCGATCACCGGCAGCAGGGCGTAGATCACGTGCTGTGTACCTGCGGCAAAGATCAGGATGTAGGTCACCAGGGGCGCGAGGATAGTGATCCGTTCTGGGTTCTTTCGGAGCACCTTCTCCGCCATCTCGACCATGTAGTCCAGGCCCCCCGCAGCCTCCATCATCGACAGGGCCGTGATCACCGCGAGGATCATGCCGAGGACCGTTGCAGGCGGACTGCCCGGCGGCATACCGATGACGAAAACGAAGAGGACAAGACCGATGCCCGATACCGTCCCCAGTGCGATTCCGCCCAGGCGGGCGCCGATGACGATACACAATAGAAGCAGGATCAGTTCGATGAGCAGCATGGTCTCCCCCCAGTTTGTTGAAGCGCGACAACCCCCAGTTTAGAACAGTGGCGTTACGGATTCCATTCCACGACGCCTCATGTTGAGAGTTACCAGCGATATCCGACCAGAATCGGGAGGTAGTCGGTGCTGACGTCGGTTTGAATGGAATGGTAGTGAGCCTCGACATAGATCATCGATGACTCACCTACCGAAAACGTTATGCCGATACCCAGGTTGTATCCCATTTTGGTCGTTGATATAGAATCGGTCGTAATCTCTCCCGGGAGGCATCCCGGGTAGCACCACCAACTGTAGGGAGGGCAGATCGGGCCACACACCACTCCAGGTTCCGTCAGTCGCCCTTTGACGTAATAGGCGCCGACGCCCCCGTTGACGTAGAATCCGACCGAGCCTTCCAACCGGGGTGACCATGTCAAACCGACCGTCAAGGCCGAAATATCCAGATCTCCTCCGGATGCTTCGAAGGCATCAAGAACCTCTCGCTTGAGGTCATGCTGTTCGAAGTCCAGGCCCATGGAAATCCCCATCGACCAGTCCGCGGGGTAGTACGTCGCTCCGCCGCCGAAGGACCAGCTGTCATCGGCAATATCCGCAGCATCACCCTGCATCATACTGAAACCCATGTTGACGTGGCCGTACCAGTCCTTCCAGGAACTTGTGAACTGGGCATCGGCCGTTGCCGGAATCAGAAATACGGACGCCAGAACGGTCATCACAAACAGGTTTTTGAATTTCACGGTGAACTCCTTCGTTGTGGTATTGATAGCCAAGCTATCCGTGATCGACATGTGGTTGTGAATGTGTCGGAGAGCGCAACAGACACAACCGAATATCAATTTCAAGGATATATCGATGGAACCAGTTTTATTACTGCCCTTTCGGGCAGGTCTGGAAGCCTTTGAGGATGCCTCAAAGGTGGGCCTGGTGTCTCAGGAAGGTTGTACCCGGATGGGGAAAACCTTCCCATAGGTCAGGCAGCGCCAGAGCCACTCGAGCGGACCGAAACGGAAATACTTCAGCCAGATCATGCTGATGATGATCTGAAGTACATACAGGCAAAGCGCGAGCAGGGTGATCTGAACAATCCCCATGGTCCCGAACCGTTGTCCGAAGAAGGAATAAAAGATCAGATAGCCGAAGACCGTGTGCATGATGTAGTTGCTGAACGACATTCGACCAACATAGGAGAGGAGGTGCAACACCTTCTTCCAGGGTCGATACTCGTAGAGGATGGTCAGTGTGTTGACATAGGCCATGGCCATCAGAATCTGTCCGGTCACCGCGACCGCCTTGTAGACGATGTCAAGGGTATTGCTTGAGAAGATCGCCATGTTGCCGCCGATGTAGTCTGCGAGAACGGTAAAGAAAAGACCACTGAGGGCAAAGATGGTCAGCAGTTTTCTGGAATGAGCCTTGGCTTTGAAATAGCTGATATTCATCAGGTAGAAGCCAAAGAGGAAGAGGGCGAGGATCTTGGACAGCCGTCCTGCGGGGATCAGATCGACATAGCGCCAGAAGAGGTTGTGCCAGTTCGTATTGAGGACCTCCCAGACGGTGCCGTGCTGGAAATAGGCCGTAATCTGCTCCGGTGTCATATCCGGATACATCTTGTAGGCCGTCACCTGACGGTGCATGAAGTCGGGGAAGAACATCACCGCGACGACGTCCTTGATCAACCAGATGTAGTAGATGATGATTGCCCAGGTCAGGAGCTTCTTGTTTGGAAGGTTTCTGAAGAGGATGAAGACGAAACCCACGAGGCCGTAAATCAGGAGGATGTCGCCCGACCAGAAGAAGGCATGGACTGCACCAAAGAGCATCAGGAACCCAAGGCGTCTGCGATAGGTATGGATGAAGGCATCCTGATTGTCCCTGAACTTGTTGAACTGAAGGAAGAAACCAATCCCGAAGAGGATGGAGAAGATGGCGTAGAACTTCGTGTCGATGAAGATCATGAAGAGGTGTTTTGCAAGGCTGTTGTACTCGTAGTAGGGCAGGCGTTCAAGGAGATCAAACGGGATAAACTTGTAGCCACTCCATGACTGGATATTGGCGATCAGAATTCCGACGATTGCGAAACCGCGTATGACGTCGAGGATCTCGATGCGCTGTTTCTTTGTTACCGGTTGGATCTCCGTCATCACAAACTCCTCATTGTCGTCAGTATGCCAGAATACTTCCTCCGAGTCGTCTCCAAAGCGCTACGGATACGGGTTGATGGAATTCCTCAGTTGAGGTTCTACTCGTTTTCTGAACTCGATGCAGCACCCTGGGTCTTCATCCAAATCATCGTCAACTCCGCAACGGAGCGTACTCCCAATTTCGTTGTGATGGCGGTCCGATGGAGTTTCACCGTTCGCTCATGGATACCCAGATCGGCGGCGATCTGTTTGTTCAATTTTCCCTGTACGACATGTTGCAGGACTTCATACTCGCGGGGCGATAAAGTGGCCATACGGTCGCGCAGTTCAGCGATCCTGGCCTCCTCCTGTCGTTCCACCTCGTTCCGACGAAAAGCGCGATGAACGGCGGTGATCAGGTCGTCCTTGGGGGCATCCTTCGTCAGGAAGTCCTCGGCCCCGTGGCGCATCACATGCACCGATGTCGGTATGTCACCCTTGCCCGAGAGGAAGATGACCGGCAGGAGACTCTTGTGGTCACTGAGGTATTTCTGGAGATCGACACCATTCATGTCCGGCATGTCCAGGTCGGTGATGATGCACCCTACGGCATCTGGGTCCAGTTCGGTGAGGAAATCAGCGGCAGACCGGTATGCCTTGACTTGAAAACCCGAGAGCCGAAGCAGGCGTGCGGCGGCCCGCAGGTAGGATGCGTCATCGTCGATCAGGTAGACCGTGGGGCTGTCCATCTCAGGCCTGGTCTTTCTCGAAGACAGGAAGGGTGAAACAAAGGGTTGAACCGTTGGTTGCTTCGGCGTCTGCCCACAACTCTCCATGATGCGCGTGCACCACCGCCTGCGACAATGCCAGTCCCATCCCCATTCCCCTCTCCTTCGTCGTATAAAAAGGTTCGAAGATATTCTGAAGTGATTCGGGCGGTATACCGGGACCGTTGTCACGTACCGAAACCTGCACCATGCCGCGTGGTGATTCTCGCGCCTTGATGATGATTTGCGCTCCAGGCTTCTTTTCTTGGTTCAGGGCTTCCATGGCGTTGATGATCAGGTTGAGCAGGACCTGTTGAAGGTGGATTCGGTCGCCTTCGACCGCCGGCAGGTCATTGGGGACATCGACGTTGATATCAATATGATGCATGGCCGAATCGGACCGCATCAGCGTGACGACTTTTGCGATGAGATCGTGAAGCGTGACAGGCTGAAGTTCGATGGACTGATCTTTAAGGAGGGCCCGGGTCTTTGCAATGATCTCGCTCGCCCGTCGATCGTCGTCTTGAATATCGCTCACGATATTTTTGAGTTCATCCAGGTCAGGTGACGCCTGTTGCAATACCAGGTCGGCCGCCTCGGCGTTGCGCAGGATGGCACCCAGCGGTTGACTGAGCTCGTGAGTCAGTGCTGATGCCAGATGGCCCAGCAGCGAGATCCTGTCGGCACGTGCCAGCTGGCTTCGAATGTCGTGGATTTCCTGTTCGGCGTCCTTCTGGGCCGTGACATCCAAAACGATTCCGTTGATGCGTTGCGGGATGCCGTCTCGGCCAGGGCTTGAGAACGTCGTCTTGCCCCGAGCCTGGAGCCACCTCAATGATCCGTCCGGCCGGCGTACACGAAACTCGGCCTCAAAGACCCGGGCTGCACCCGGCACGCCGGCTCGGCGGATGGCAGCCAGGAATTCCGGTTTGTCTTCGTGGAGGAGTGACTCCGGCAGCAGATCATTGTCCAGCTTTGGAACTGCATCCTCGGGAATTCCATACAGAGCCAGAAGCTCTGGGGAATGGGAAGTCTCTCCGGTGACCAGATTGTAATTGAAAGTACCAAAACCGACGGCCTTTTCCGCCAGGTGAAGGCGCTCCTCATTCTCATGGAGAATTGTCGCCAGTGTCGCTCCATGCAGTACGTCCCGGGCCAGTTCATACGCCACGATCAGAACGATCAACAGAAACGGAAAACTGATGAGGTAGGGTGCCTGGATCGTTCCGATGTTGATCAGAACCGGTATCCCCGTCGCTACGACAAAAAAGACTGCGATGCTTCCGCCGATCATAATGGCGCGTCGTCGTCTCTCCAGATCATCCGAGTGCCAGAGTCTGATGCTCGCATCAACAACAAACACGAGAAAAACTACAGTGCTCAGAAAGTTCAATACCCACCACGGGTTGACCAGCGCGCGGGGTATGACGGTGACCTGCTCTCCGAGGAAATTGATCCGGGTCAACGCCGATCCTTCCGGGAATGCCGATCTTTGGGGGAAGGCCAACAGCAGAATCAATACGATGATATGAAGTCCAAAGGCAGTCCCCCCGATCCAGAGGTTTCCTCGGCCGAAAGAGAACCGAACGAAACCGACCAGGGCGCCCACCATGATCATGAGTGCCACGTTCGCCCAAAGAATATCCGCCACAATTTCCTGTGAGGAGCATGCGTGCATCGATCTGAACTCCGCGACCGCGACACCGGCAACGGCCATTGCGGAAATGGCGAAGGCAAGACTGGACCAACGCTTGCGTTCCCTGGCCCAGATCAACAAATGGATCCCCGTCAACATCAGGCATCCCGTGATGACCATGGACCAGATGGCGGTGACCCAACTCATTTCTTCCTCATCTCGGGATTACAGCCTGCGAATCCTGGTCGCGAAGGCAACTGACGGAGGGTACGATCTGCGTGACTGGTTTTCACCCGGCTATTCTGACACAGAGAATGAGGTGGCCTGTCATGGGCTGGCGGCCCACGCGCGGTCATCCCCGCTCTCGAAACCATCGGCGAAGATCACTGTCGGGTCCGCAAAGAAGGTCACGTCATCCCAGTAGGCCTCGTAGCTCTCCGCATCTTCGGCCTCGACCATCAGGCGAATTTTGGCCGAGGAACTACCCGAAGGAGGCAGGACGACAAAGGCCAGTTCGTTCCAGAGATCTGGTTCGATCGGCCCGGTGTACAACTGTTTGCTCTCGAGGGGAGGCAACTGACACGCGTCATCGGGGAACCACTCGATTTCGAGCCGCGGTGTCGCCGGCGTGGCAGCTGTGTTCATCACTGCCAGCTCAACGCCCAAACGGTGCCGGCTCGTCGAGTGGACGGGGACGCACTGGGCGATTCCGGCCTCTCCGGTCGCCCCAACGTTGTCGAGGTGGACGGAGCCGGAGGTTGGGGCGTCGCCGACGTCGGCGCTCCCATGCTCGACCTGCTCGCCTCCGGGGGCGATCTCTTCCCAGTGGGAGAGATCGGAATCCAGGTTTGGATTGAGGACCAACTGGTCGGCCGCCACGGTGAACGAAAGCCGGAAGTCGTCGCCTCCCTGTCCGTCGCCGTTTCCGTCGAGGGGGGTCCCTCCAGGGCTGGTGATCGAGGTCGTACCGCAGACGTGGAGGCGGTAGTGCCCGGCGGGCAGAGAACCGGCGGAGAGGGACACGGCCGCCAGGTCGAGGGCCTCAAGATAGACGACTGGACCGACCTCGACGGGTACATCGTTGGGACTCCATCCGGAGGCGCAGTCGACGGTGTTGAATACGCCGTCGCCGCCGTCGGAGATCAACAGGAAATTGGCCGGATTGGTGACATCGTCCGGATCTCCGTCGCCCGGTGGATCGGCCACGGCCGCGCTGAAGGTCACCAGTAGTTGGGTGATGGCGGCTCGCGTGGTCTCGCCTTCTCCGAGGATGCCGTCTCCCGTGTCGGCCACGGTGTGGATCCTGACGACCCGGGGAGGCTCACCGTCCTCGACGGAGATCTCGACCAAATCGACGACGCCGATGCTCTCGTTGATGGTGATGACGACCGGCGGCAGGGGCGCTGCGCTGACGGAGTCGGTGACCCCAACGGACTCGGCGACGGAGATCACAACGGCCGGCGTGACGTTGATGGTATCTGCCACACCGACTGATTCGGTGATTTGGAGGACGAGGGCCGGGCGAAGACCGATCTGATCGACGACACCAACGTTTTCGTTGATGGTGATGACGACCGGCGGCAGGGGCGTTGCGCTGACGGAGTCGGTGACCCCAACGGACTCGGAAATGGAGATCACGACGGCCGGTGTGACGTTGATGGTGTCTGCCACGCCGACTGATTCGGTGATTTGGAGGACGAGGGCCGGGCGAAGACCGATCTGATCGACGACACCAACGTTTTCGTTGATGGTGATGACAACTGGTGGCAGAGGTCCCGCACTGACAGTGTCGGTGACGCCGATGGCCTCGGAAATGGAGATCATGACGGCAGGGCTGACGCTGACGGCATCCGCCACGCCGATTGATTCAGTGACTTGAAGGACCAGCGAGGTCTGGAGTCCGACCTGGTCGGAGGCGGTGATCGTCTCGATGACGACGATCTCGACGATCTCGGGCGCCGTCTCGGCTACGATCTCGGTCGAGGTGAAATCAGTATTGTTGGTCGTGTCCTCCTCGGAAGACTCGGTGGAAATAGTCGCGGTGCTGTAGAGCGTATCGAAGAGTTCGATTCCGGAGGGACTCGAGAAAATCATCTCGACGCCGCCGAGGTAGGCGGTCAGGATTTCGCCGGTTGTCGGGCTCAGCTGCAAAATGGCGCCCCCATCGAAGGCTGTTGGGTCCGCGACCCAGAGATCGCCTCCCGGAGCGACGGCGATGTCCGAGGGTCGGACGATTTCGAACCCGGTGACGGCTGCCACCAGCGTCTGGACTCCGGTTGCCAGGTCAACGCGCACGACGCCCGTTGTGCCGTCGGCAATCACGGCAGCGTCCGGTCCCTCCGACGCGACACCCAGCGGCTCCAGCAGCAGGCCGCCGGAACTGATCAGCGTCTGCGATCCATCCGCAGGATCGAGGCGAAGGAGCCGTCCGGCAGCGTCTGCAACGAGCAGTGTTCCCGTCTCTTCGACCGCAATGCCGGTCGGCCTCTCAAGCAGGTCGAGTTCCCCGACGACGCTCTGGGCGCCGGAGACCGGATCGACGGCGATCACCCGGCCACGAACAAGCTCGGCCAGGGCATCCGGGTCGGCGACGAAGATCGTTCCGTCGGGCGCGACGGCGATCCCCGTCGGGTTGACCAGCAGGTCTCCCTGGGAAACCGGGATTTGGGCGCCCGTCGAACGATCGATTCGTACGATGGCGCCGTCAAAGAGCGGTGCGCCGCCCCCGCCCGTCGGGGAGGGATCACGGACGTCTGCGACGACGAGCCCTCCTTCAGGTTCGCGTGCGAGGCCGTGAGGTGCAACCAGGAGGTCCGCCGTACTGATTGCCTTTCGGTCGGCGCTGGAGCCGTCGAGGAGGAAGACTGCCGGCGGGCCGCTGCCTTCGATGGCGCCGCTCAACCAGACGCCGACGCTGGGACCTTCGGCGGGCTCACCGGCGATCACCCGGACATCGATGGTCCGGCTCTGCCCGGGATCGATGTCGGCGAGGTCACAGTCGACCCCATGTTCGAAGGCCGAGTAGGAGCACTCCGGATCGGCGGTGGAAAACCCAGTCCCCGCCGGTAGCTGCTGATGGAGGGAGGGCGCGATGGCGATCCCGGGGCCGGCGTTGGTGACCACGATGGTGTAGACCAGCTCTTGCCCATCGGCGACGGGATCCGGAGTGGCCCTCATGCCCAGGCCGAGATTGGCATCCTGGGCTCCGATGCTGTGCACTGAAACCAGCGCCAGAACGGCTGCGACCATTGCCTTGCGGATCATGCCTTCCTCCTGGGCGCCGTCGTGTCAGCTGAAAGAAATGGTCACGGTGACCTGGATGATCTGACCCGCCTGGACGGAGGGCGGCGAGGCGAGGTTGGTTGCGGTAAACCCCCACAGGCTCCAGTCGGAGGCGCTGGCGGGACAGTTGACCGGCGTCACGGTACCGAGACACCGTTTCGTGTAGGAAGCAACAACGCCTATGGTAGTCGTGTTTTCTGCTGTGACGGTTCCGGAGAGCTCAATGTCACCGCCTGATTGAGTGGCGACAAGATTGGTTGAATGGAGTACTTCAGAGCCCCAGTTGACACCGGTTTCTCCCAGAAGACAGGCAGCCGGAGCCGCGGCGGAACCGCAAGGCTCAGTTCCGGTGCTTCCGTTGTCGAGAGAAACAGTCCACCCCCCTACAGATGCATCGTTGTCCAGCAACAACGCCAGAGTGCCCTTTCCGGTTATTACCAGAGCATTCTCAAACTCGGTGATGCTGACCGGTGTCCCGTCGGGCTCGAAGATCTCGATCTTCCAGTGGCCGTGGACGGCGATCCCCTCTTTGGCGCCTCCGGCCAGGACGGGTCCGGCGAGCAGCAGAACCATGGTGACTGTCAGAATGATCTTTGTTGATTTTCGCATGATGCCTCCTTGGCGCCGGCGTCTTCGTGTCGCCGGTCGCTCTTGGACAAAGCACATGCCGTGCCAATGCATTGCGGAATTGTCAAGGTGCGGAAAACAGGGAAGATATGGATTTTTGTGTGTTCTTTGCTCCTCGCGGAGTCTCAGCCTTGAGATCTCCGGTTCGCAGAGTTGAGACCACACAACGGTCTTCGCCGGTGTGGTATTCGGCTGGGTACCGTCAGCCGGGTCGGATGGACAACAGACACGCCACCCGATTTCCGCCGGCATCCTGGTCGGCGGTGTCCGGCGACAGGCTGATCCGGTTCTCGTCGAGTTGCGCCTGCTCGACGAGGAATGTCCTGATGGCCTGTGCCCGGGCGGGGCCAAGGGCCTGCACCTCGATCGGATCGATGGGCTGGGCCTCGGTCAGGGCTTGGCGCATGGCCTGGCGGAAGGCGGTCTCGTCGAGTTCTTGAGAGGGGAGGGTATGAGCCTCTTCGAGAGCCTTGAGCTCGTCTCCGGAGAAGTGGACGCGGTAGACCGTGGTCAGGATCTTGCGGGGGATAAGTGTCTCCATCTGCTCTTCGGTGGCGCCGTGGGCGATCAACTCGGCATTGAGAGCCTTACGCTGCAACCCTTCGGTGTCGGCTCTGGAGTCAACTGCGCCCTGGATTTCCAGTCTCAACGTCGGGCGTTCTCTCAGTGCCGTGGACAGGATCTGGAGGTTGGAGACGGCCAGGTCCTCGAGCGTGGCCGTTCCGACCCTGAATTCGACATGTTTCAGATCTTCGTTCCCGGAGCCGCCGATTCTTGCGAGCAGACGGAAGGGTGAGGTGATCAGTTTGGAGACGATTTCCTTGACGGCGGATGTGATCATCGTGCCCAGTCCGAAGCCCTCGTCGTTCAGATTGCCCTCGACCGGGATGTCCAGCGTGATGCGGCCGTTCTTGTCCTTGAGCAGTGAAACCCCAAGTTTGAATGGAAGATCGAGCTTGCCTTCACCCTCGATCTTGTCGCCCAGTTCCAAGTTGTAGACCTCGACGTGGTTGGCGCCGACCAGGGCGCTGTCGGTGATCTCGTAGTTGAGATCGAGCGTGGCCGTTCCGATGTTGAGGAGGTGTCCGATGAACTTGACGGACATCGTGGACATCGGCGGCAGCTCGACATCGGTCAGATCGATATTGAGGTTGGTCAGGCGGGCATAGTCGAACGGATCGATTGAACCCTGGACCCGGAGGGTGCCGCCGGATTCGAGAGCGGCATCGATGTCGACGTTGGCCCCTGCGGTGGTCTCGGTCGCGATTCCCGAGACTGCGCCGTTGACCTTGACGAGGTTGAGGACGAAGGTGTCGTCGACCGTCCTGTCGGTCAGGCGGCCGTAGCAGTCGTGCAGCCGAAGCCGGGCAACCCGGGTGGGGGGAAGTCCTCCGGCGCCTCCATTTTTCGTCGTTGCAAGATCTCCACCTTGACTGACGGCCTTGAAAAACTCCAGGAGGTTGATCGAGCCGTCCTCGGCGATCGTGATCTCCAGTCCGGCGCCGTTGATGTCGACGCTGACGACGTCCAGTGACATCGGCAGGAGTTGAGCGTCGATGCCCTCGGCCGAGAGGTCGCCCCAGCCCAGGAGTTTGCCACCGGTCACGGTCTCCTTGAGGTCCAGACCGGTGACGCTCAGGGACCCCTTGAAGGACGCTCCGAGGCCGGTGTCGGTCGACGATGCGGCCGCTTCTCCCTGGGCCGAGAGTGTGCCGGCCTTGAGATCGATCGGGGCGAAGAGGGCAAAGTAGGGGTGCAACAGACTGAGGTCGAGCCCATCGACTTCGACCGCAGCATTGACGTCGAAGGGAACGGCGCTGAAGGCGCCCGTGGCCTTGGCCCTCGCTTCGGCCCCGATTTGGGTCCTCGCCTCGAAGGGCCACACGGATGCCTTCTCCGTTGAGATGTCGGTCATGATCAGGTCGGCGCCGGCCGCCTCGAACCGAATGGGCGGGTCCTGAGAGCGATCCTCGAAGATGGCGCTGGAATCGTGAACCTCGAACCGGCCGAGTGATGCCTTGAGATAGAGCTTGTCCTCCAGGGATTGATAGGTTTCCACGACCGATTCCTGGGTTTCTTCAGGGACAAGTTCGACCCATGCCAAGGTCATATCCGGTGAGAGCCAGCCGTAGACCGACGCCCCGGAGACGACAATGGACTCCCCATCAATGGTTTGACCAGGCCAGGTGGCGTTGATGTTTCTGAGGGAGATCGAGTCGACTTTCAGGAGATCGACGTCGGTGCTGGTGGTTGAAAAACCCAGTTTGGAGATGTCGGCATTGACATTCGTTACCGCGAGGTGCAAACCGTCTTCGAGGAGGGACAGATTGTAGTGAAAATCTGTTCTCAGAATACCGTCCGTCAGCTCGAAGTCGAAGTATTCTCCCAGTGCCCGCCAGCCGTTTTTGAGCGAGAAGTCGTCGACGGTGACCGAGCCGTCAAGCCCGAAGGGTTCCACGATCACCGACCCCGATGCTGTGATGATGCCGCCGTCGGGGAGGCCGATGGTCCCTTGGTTGTCGCCTTGTCGATCGGGGAGGGTGCTGATGTCGTGCAGCGTGAATTCCACCGGACTCCACTTGAGGAAATAGGGACTCTCGCGGTGGTGATCCTCGATCACCAGGCTGCCGTTGTTAACGGTGATCGTCTGAAGAATGGCTCGCGGAAGGCCCTTCTTCTCTGTGTTGTCGGTGTGCTGATTGATCGTGTCCATCAACTCAAGGATATTGATCCCCCCGTCCGAGAACCGGCGTACACCGATCAGGGGATTGGTGATCGTCAGTTCCTTGAGGGTCACGGCCCAACGGAAGATACTGGAGACCTGTGCATTGGCATAGAGGGAGTCGAACGACACGAGGACCGAACCCGGGCGGTCGGGGAGGGAGAAACCTTCGACGGTCAACGACAGGGTGAACGGGTTGCATCGGATCGTTTCTACGGTCGCCTGTCTCCCGGTGACCGAGAGCGATTGCTTTTCGATGACACTGGTGACGATGATCGGGACAATGAAGAAACCGACAACTGTATAGACCAACAACACCGTTATGACGGCGGTTCGGAGACTCCAGAGTTTCCAGTTTTTCACCCAGGTGATTGCGGTGTTCATAGAGGCCCCCTGAATTTCTTTCCTTCCCCAGAATCATATCGCCAACCGGGGTGAACCGGTACAACAAAGCCCAGGCTCAGGAAATGCCCACAAAGAACAACGCCCGGGCGCGAGGCCCGGGCGTTGTGGTTGAAGTCGATCGGCCGAGCTATTCGGTCAGAGGCTCCAGGGTCATGGGATCCCGCAGGGGCACCTTGTGGATCGGGCCGAAGTCGGTCAGACGGGCTTCGTGATCCGGGTGTCCGGCCATGATCTCCTCAATGTTGCCGACGACCAGCATGATCATGTCGTCCGGTCGGATGTCCTTGGCGAAGGCTTTCTGGATATCTTTGGCCGTAACCTTGCGAACCCTGTCGCGGTAGTTGGTCCAGTAGTCGTGTGGCCTGCCGAGGATCTCATCCTGGGCAAAGATGCTGACCACCTGGGCCGCCGATTCGAAACGTCGAGGGAAGGTCTCCACCATCGAGTTCTTCGAGGTGTTGAGTTCCTCGTCGGTCACCGGCTCCGTCTGCATCTGCTTGAGCAGGTTCATTGCGATTTCGGCCGCAAAGGCGCAGGTCGAGGACTTGGACTGGAAGAAGGGACTGAAGATCCCCGGCATGGTGACGGGGAAGGACATTGACGAGTAGGCGCCATAGGCCAGACCCTCGTCGGAGCGAATCCTCTTCATCATGCGTGCGGTGAAACCACCGCCACCGAAGATATCGTTGCCGATTGTCAGGGGAAACTGGTCGGGATGACCGAGGCGGTAGCCGATATGGCCCATGTGGACCCGGCCCTGGTTGACATCCGGCTTGTTGACGACGTAGACCCCGGGTTGGGGCGTGTGGGTAGGTTGGGGGATGTCAGGAAGGGCTGCGTCAAGCTTGGGCAGTGTTCCGATGGTCTCATCCAGCAGTTTCCTGGCGTCATCCCGGCTGATGTCCCCGGAGACCGCCAGGACGAGGTTGTCCGAGCGGATCAGGCGTGAGACCAGCTCCTTGGCATCATCAACGGTGATCGTTCCCAGACTTGCCTTGGTGGCCAGCCGGTTCATCCAGAAGTCGTCGCCGTAGATCAGGCGGTCCCACTCCCTGGCTTCGATTCCGGCGGTGTCGTCATTGCGTTGTTTCATGGCCTGGAGCAGATCGTCTTTGGCCTTGGCGAAGCGGTCGTTCTGGAAGCGGGGCTGGGTCAAGAGGTTCATAAAGAGCCCCATTGCTTCGTTGAGATCCTTGGACATGACGTTGAGGAATGCCGAACCGCGAACGTCTCCGATATTGGCGTGAACGGCCGCCGCCAGAAAGTCCAGCTTCTCGTCCAGTTCCTGGGCGGAGAGATCTCCGGCGCCGCCCGATCGCCAGCCTTCGGAAACCAACTCCGCGAGACCGGCCTTGTCGGCGGGGACCAGGTAGCGTCCACCCTTGAAGAAGACCGAAATATTAACCAGGGGAAGCTGGTGATCTTCCATCAGGTAGACCGGTGTGCCGTTCGACAGCTCGAAACGAAGGCTGTCGGGCGAGGGTACGTCAAAGGTGAGTTCCTTGAATTTCAGTTTCTCCGGGCGGTCGACGACGTCACCGGCCAGAACAATTCCTGCGCACATGGCAGAGAGGACACAGACGACAATCAGTGTCTTTCGCATCTTCATTCACCCTTCCCGGCTTCCAGTTCCAACAGCCGTTCCTGGATTTTCTTGATGACCAGTTCAAGCGCAGGCTTGATCTCGTCGGGCGCCTGAGAGATGCCTCCCTGCATTTGAGTCAGTGCCTGTTGAAGACGTGCGGGATCCTCTTCGGCCGAAATCTGGGCAATCATCCCCTTGGCCATAGCCTTTGCCTGGCCCTGCAGGCCGGCTAGGGCGGGATCCTCTTCGGTGCCTTCCTTGCGGACATACCACAGGGTGTTGCGTCCTTCGGGTTTGAGGTACGTCTTGGCGACCCTCATGACGTCCTCGGCGGTCACTGCCTGGAGCGCCGCGGGGGCATCGTTGATGTAGTTCCAGTCACCCATGGCGTCGTAGATCAAAAGCTGGAGCATCAGAAAGAAATTGGACTGAAGGCGACGGTAGGAGTTGGCCAGACTCTGATTCTTGACCTTCTGCAACTCCTCGGCGGGAACCAATTCGTTCTTGAGCTTCGAGATTTCCCCGAGCAGGGCCTCCTCAACAGCCTGGTGCGGTACACCCTCGGCCAGTTCGGCGCCTACCTCGAAGAGGCCGTCGAGACGCATGGAATTTCCATAGGCGTAGGGTTCTCCCGTTGCCATCGCATGTTCCTCGACCAGACTCTTGTAAAAGCGCCCGGTTCGGCCCGAGAGGATTGCCGAGAGGATATCCAGCGCGTGCTGGTCCGAGTTGACGAAAGCGACGGTTCGCCAGCGGATTTGGACCGAAGGATTGGCGTCCGCCTCGGCGACCATGCGGCGTTCCTGGATCTGTTCGAGTTCCTCGGTAATGACTTCCGGGGGAGGGGTCTCGCCACGAGGGATTCGTCCGAAGTACTTCTTCGCCAGGGTCAGTGCTTCGTCTGAATCGAAATCACCGACAAGTGCGGCCGTGATGTTGTTGGGCGCGTAGTAGGTTGCGAAGAAGGCGTTGGCCTGGGCGCGGC
>CAYSHZ010000025.1:0-10068 GCA_964430905.1 uncultured Thermoanaerobaculia bacterium
TCTCCTGACGAAGATCGGAGCGTTCGCGTCGGCGCCGGTTGCATTCTGAATGGACGTGTAGAAGCGTCCCAGCTGAATCCCGTGGGCAAAGGCCTGGGCCAGCTTGCAGTAGAACTGAGGCTGATCGTACTGGCTGACACCGGTTTTCATCCCGAAGAGCAGGACCTTCCCGGAATAGACCGCCTGGAAGGCCGGGACCATGCTGTCGGCCTGCCATCCCTGGACCATGAAGCCCTCAAGGTCGGCAGTCATCGAGTCCACACCACTTTCGGTCGTCAGAAACCTGCCCCCGGGGATGGCCGAATGGATTCGCCCAAACATCTGGCTGTAGCCGCCACGCCACCAGTCACCCCCGCCCAGCGAATGACCGTGTCCGGGAACCATGCACTGCATCGGCGTTGCCGCCCCAACCTGATCGATATAGACACCCGCACTGCCGATGTCCCGCGTCAGGCGGTCCGTCGCCGATTTCAGGATGTCCTGCCAGGAGGACTGAGTGGGACACATGACTGCAAAGAGATTTCCGGCAAAGGTCTGGGTGAAGAGATTGCCGAAAACATCCTTTGTCGCATAAGGTTCCCCGTCGGTTGCAAAGTCCAGTCCCCAATGACCCGAACCGTCGAGACTGGTGTCGAAGAGCCGGCCGTTGATGTAGGGAACGACGGCGATGTCACGGGCCTGCAAATTGGTGACGGTCTCGGTCATTCCGGTCTGCTCGGGAAAGTACTCGGGATAGTCCTCGTCCTGTCCCAGGTAATTCCATTCATACCAGGTCAGTCCGGTCGGAACACCCATGTAGTCCGAAAAAGCGATGGTGTTGGACTCGACGACGTCCGGTGAATACCCACCGCCGAAGGTCGCCCACACACTGACTCGGGCCATGTTCTCCACCCGGGCATCCCTGGCGGGGTCGTCCTGGGGCCAGTAGTCGGCCTCGGCCATCGCCCACGCCCTGTAGATGCCTGCCGCGTCGTACCAGTCGCCCTGAAAGACATCGAGTTCAAAGACCCCCGGCATCTCCCAGTCATTGCCGGGATTGGACCGATCTGCTGCCGAAATGAGGGCGCCCACAACAAGGCCGCCGCCTTCGACGTCGACATCAAATCTCTTGATGGCCGCCTGGGGATCGTGAAACCCGAAATACAGACCCTCATCGGCGTTGAAATAGCTCAGGAACTGCATCGAGGCGTGCCAACCGGCCGGGTAGAACTCGTGCCAGTCGAGACCGGCCGCGACGGGGTTGTCAATGACGATTCCGGAATACCTGGGCAGGAGAAAATGGTCATCCCCCAGGGCCTTGATATTCAGCCGAGGGAAGACGACCTCGTTCAAGGTGCATGGACCCAGGCCGGACACGGCAACATCCCACCTCGAATGCGTCCCCTCGACCTGCAGCGTCACGGTGGCCTTCAGGGAGGTCGGCAAATCGGCCGATTGGGGACCCTCCAGCGCAACCGTGCAGTTCGTTCCATCGTTGGTCGTCGTCACCATCCCCCATCCTGCGGAGGCGGAGATCTCCACATCGGCGCCGGTAGCGGGATTGGTGATATCCAGGGTGAAGATCTCCGATGCCCCGCCGGTATTGAGAACCTCGGTGCCGTTGTCGGTAATGCTGGAGACCACGACCCCGTGACCGTCATCCGCCAGCGTAATTCGAAGGGCGCCGTCACCGACGTTCGAGCGTTCGATGGACTTTGGAGTTTCCAACGACCCGACCGAACCCACCGATCGGTCCGCAGAGAGGGCTTGGGCCTGTACCCCAAGTGAATTGACGATACACACAATGGTGAAACATCCAGCCGAAAGTACGAGTTTTCTCACAATGATCTCCTCTCAAAAGATCATAATGGGAATCGTTCAACAATGCCGTGAGCGCTGTCACCCAGGACACAGGACATGCTGCGCCGGTCTTCGTTCCGGTCGACGGAAGACAAAGGGAACACCACCGAACAACCAGCCGAGGGTCCGGTGGTGGAAATACCACCGTCGCCCCCACTGTTGTTTCTGTCAACGGGAGGTCATCAAATTGATCGGTTATTCAATTGACTCCCGAGGCCGGCAGGCATAGGGTATCGGGGCCGCATTCGCGGCTGGAGGCAATCATGATTCAGGAATATCTCGCTCACGTTGAAGAACGCAAAAATCTGGGGGTTCCACCCCTGCCGCTGACGTCCGAACAGGCCGAGGGCCTGGTGAAACTCTTGCTCGATCCTCCCGAAGAATTCAAGACCCTGCTGGTCGATCTTCTGGAAAATCGAATTGCACCCGGAGTCGACCCGGCGGCCAAGGTCAAGGCGGCATTCCTCAATGCCGTTGCCGTGGGTAACGCAACATCGCCGCTGGTGACGCCAACCCGGGCCGTCGAGCTTCTGGGCACCATGATGGGCGGCTACAACGTGCCGTTCCTGATGGATCTCCTCGATCATCCGGACCTCGGCACTGCCGCAGCCGAAGCCCTCGCGGCGACCCTCTTCGTCTTTGACGCCGTGGAACAGGTCCGGGAAAAGGCGACCGGCGGCAACGCCAACGCCCGCCGGGTCCTGGAGAGCTGGGCCGCGGCCGAGTGGTTCACAAAAAAACCGGCCGTTCCCGAAGAAATCGAGGCAGTGGTCTACAAGGTGGACGGCGAAATCAACACCGACGATTTCTCCCCAGCCAGCCACGCGACCACCCGGCCGGATATCCCGCTTCACGCCCAGGTCATGGGCGAAAAGAAATTCCCCGGAGGCCTGGAGGCGATTGCCAAGCTCAAGGAACAGGGTCGTCCGGTGGCCTTCGTCGGCGACGTCGTCGGGACTGGATCGTCCAGGAAGAGTGCCTGCAACTCACTGATCTGGCACATCGGCGAAGATATTCCCTTCGTGCCCAACAAGCGCTCCGGCGGGTTGATTCTGGGCAGTGTGATCGCCCCGATCTTCTTCAACACCGCCGAGGATTCAGGCGCCCTGCCCATCCAGTGCGACGTCTCGGGCTTCTCGACCGGTGACGTCATCCGGATTCGGCCCTCGGAAGGTCGTGTTCTGGCCGAGGACGGCCGGGAGATCTGCAGCTACGAGGTCGAGCCGTCAACGGTTCTCGACGAGTACCGGGCCGGCGGACGGGTGCCCCTGATCATCGGCAAGGAACTGACCCAAAGGGCACGGAAAGCGTTGGGCCTCGGTCCAATCGAGATCTTTGCCGTACCGCCGGTGGTTGAACTGGAAGGCGTCGGCTATACCCTGGCCCAGAAACTTGTCGGCAAGGCCTGCGGAACGGACGGCATCTTCCCCGGCACAGCCTGCCTGCCGAAGATGACCTCGGTGGGAAGCCAGGACACGACAGGACCGATGACTGCCGACGAGATCAAGGAGTTGGCCTGCCTGGGATTCCAGAGCGACCTCTTCATGCAGAGCTTCTGCCACACGGCCGCCTACCCGCGCGAGATCGACACCAAGATGCACGCCACCCTGCCGTCCTTCATGCAGGAACGGCACGGCGTCTCCCTCAAGCCCGGCGACGGCGTCATTCACTCGTGGATCAACCGGATGATCCTGCCCGATACCGTTGGAACCGGCGGTGACTCCCACACCCGCTTCCCCCTGGGGATCTCGTTCCCCGCGGGGTCAGGGCTGGTGGCCTTCGCCGGCGCCCTGGGCATGATGCCCCTGCAGATGCCGGAATCAGTCCTGGTGAGATTCTCAGGCAAACTGCGACCTGGCATCACCCTGAGAGACGTGGTCAACGCCATTCCCTGGGTCGCGATCCAGAAGGGCCTGATGACCGTCGAGAAGAAGGGCAAGATCAACGTCTTCAACGGCCGGATCCTCGAGATGGAAGGCCTGCCGGACCTCAAGGTTGAACAGGCCTTCGAGCTGACCGATGCGACCGCTGAAAGGTCGGCGGCGGCTGGGACCATTGCGCTGTCTGAGGCGACCGTTGCCGAGTACCTTCGCTCCAACGTTGCCCTGCTGCGCTCCCTGATCAGGGATGGCTACGGGGACGGAGAAACCCTCGAGCGCCGGATCAAGGCGATGGAGAACTGGCTGGCCAACCCCCATCTGATGAAGAGGGACGACAACGCTAAGTTCGCCGAAGTCATCGAGATCGACCTCTCAGAGATCGACGAGCCCATCGTCGCCTGCCCCAACGACCCGGACGACGTCAAGAAGCTCTCCGAAGTTTCTGGACGGAAGATCGACGAAGTCTTCATCGGTTCGTGCATGACCAACATCGGCCATTTCAGGGCCGCGGCTCGAGTACTCGAAGGCAGAAACCTCGGCACGAATCGCCTGTGGATCGCGACACCGACCCGGATGGACAAGACCCAGCTGGAGGCCGAAGGCGTGATGGACATCCTGAGAAAGGCCGGCGCCAGGATTGAGATTCCCGGATGTTCGCTCTGCATGGGGAACCAGGCCCGCGTCGAGGACAACGCCACGGTCTTTTCGACCTCGACACGGAACTTCGACAACCGCATGGGCGACGGCGCCCAGGTCTTCCTGGGTTCGGCCGAACTGGCCGCATCCTGTGCCCTGCTGGGTCGGATTCCGACACCTGCGGAGTATCTCGAGATTGCCGGAGACCGCATCGAGGGTCACGAGGACGAAATCTACCGCTACCTCAACTTCGATCAGATGGAGGGATATGGCGGCTAGGGAGAGAGCTGTCGGTTATCAGCTGTCAGCTCTCAGTTGTCGGTTGTCGGTTGTCAATTATCAGCTGTCGGTGGTCGGATGGAGTTTTGGCGAAATCCGGTGGGTGCGTGGATAATCAGATCCGGATGGTGAGGACAGAGTGACTCCGGGCGGCGCCCTTTGGGGAGAGCATGAGGAAGAATCCGGGAACCCGGGGTTCTTCAGTGAAATTCGAAAACAGCGTCTTGCCGTCATCGTCCTGGTGATTGCAAGCCTGATTCCGCTATCGGCGGCCGTTCGGTTCGATGCACGGTTTCCGTCGGACGACGCCTTGATCAGCCTGACCTATGCAAAAAATCTCGCCAGGGGCGACGGATTTGTCTTCAACCAGCCACCTCCAGTGCCGGCGACGACGACACCGGCATTCACGATGGTTGTGGCCGCAGTGACAGCCATTTCCGGCATCGAACCGACGGTGGTAGCCCTGTGGTTTTCTGCACTGTGCTGGCTGGCCGTGATCTGGTCGTTCTTCGTCTTCCGAGAGGCCTTCGGGTTGGATCCCGGACAGGCCGCGATGATCGGGTGGATGGTGGCGGCCCAGGGGTGGGTCGAACACCTCAGCATGGAGGCCTACCCATTCGCGCTGATCCTGGTGGTTGCGGCGGCCATGGTGTGGTCCCGGAGATCATTCATCGCCGGTTTGGCCATTGGTGTTCTCTTTCTCACCCGAGGGGAAGGGATCCTCTTCGGCGCCATCCTCGGTGTTGTTGTCCTGGTCGATGAAATCAGACATCGGACCAACTCGGGGCGGTCCCCAACAATGATGTATGTTCTGGGCGCCGCCCTCCCGGTCCTGGCGTGGTCAGCCTATGCCCTGCCGACCTTCGGCTCGATCCTGCCGGCGACCCTGGGAGCGAAGATGGCCCAGGTTGCGTCGGGCCTGTGGGCACCATTCCCCGTTCGTCTCTTTGGGGAGTGGCTGCCGGGATGGGGACTGGGGCCATGGGGCTTTTTCTCAACGGTCTTGGGCTTTGTGCTGGTCGGTGTCGGCCTGATCATCATCGGAGCCCGACAGCAGAGGATGGTCATCTTCCCCATCTGGCTCATCGGCTACGCGGCCGGATATTCA
This sequence comes from uncultured Thermoanaerobaculia bacterium, assembly GCA_964430905.1. GTDB lineage: Bacteria > Acidobacteriota > Thermoanaerobaculia > Thermoanaerobaculales > Sulfomarinibacteraceae > DAOWGJ01. The sequence goes on from CAYSHZ010000025.1 coordinate 5,743, forward strand.
CTGCTGGGCGTTCCGGGGTACCACTGGTACCGTCTCCCGATCTTCTTCGTACTCGCCCTGTGTGCCGGACTGGGTTTGGAAGCAGCTCTCCGTTGGGGTATTGGCCCAACTCCCGGGACCCGGACTCGATCGGCCGCAACATGGACACTGGGAGTCATCCTGATGGTGGCTGCGGGATGGCAGACTCTTGGCGCTATCGAAGAACCCCCAACGGATCAACGAGGACCGAAGTATCTCAAGGTGGCCCAGTGGCTCAACACCCATGCGAGCGCCGGGCAGTCGGTTGCCTTCTTCGAGGTGGGAACCCTGGGTTACTACACCAACTTGAGAATCATCGACCAGGTGGGCCTGGTCACACCCTCGATGGTTCCCCATGTGCTCGATCAAGATTTTGCCACCGGATTTTGGGAAGAGTCTCCGGACTATCTGATCGGACTTGAAGGCAGTGAGTTCACCCGAATGATCGTGGACAACCCCATATTCCCAGCCGCCTACTCGAAAGCCAAGACCTTCGACGGCCCTGATCATCGAAGGCTGACGGTCTATCGCTCCCGCCCCTGAGAACTGATCCTGAGGGATCTCGTTGACAAAAAAATGGACTGTTTATCAAAAATGTCATCATCTTGACCTCTGTGACACTTCTGTTATATTTGAGGCGTGCAGATCTCGTAGAAATTGAAATGGCGTGGAGTCACGAAAAACCTGGCTTTTCTCGAAATTGAATGAGTAGATTTGACCCCCAACGAGGAACACACCTTATGGTGGACGGTTCCGACAGCGGTTGTTCCTATCGGGAACAGCCGAAAAAAAGAACTGAGCCATTATTGTCTGTCCTGATTGTCGGCCCGAATCCTCAGCTTCCAGAGATCGAAAGCATGTCAATCATCCACGTCGAACGACTGTCGGACGCCCTTTCGATTCTCGACGAAAGCCAGGCTGCGGCCACCGTAATCGACCTCGACCTGCCCGACAGCAGTGGTATCTCAACCCTTCAGCGGTTGATCAATCGTGCCGGCGCCACACCGGTCATCGTCTTGGTGGGCGACGACCACGATGTTGCTCGCAAGGCACTGGACAATGGTGCATCGGCCTACCTGCCTCGCAGGTTGGCAACCCCCGCCATCTTGGGACCGTTGATTGAATCCGTCATCGCCATCACCGAGGGCTCAACAGACATGCTTCTGCGTGAGGCACGACTTGAAGTGGCGGTCGAAGGTTCCGGGGACGGATTGTGGGAGTGGGATTTCCGGACGGGTGAAGTGTATTTTTCATCTCGATGTGGCTCGATTCTCGGTCTTTCCGCGGTGGAGACGACTGACACACTCAGTCGTTGGTTTGACCGAGTTCATCCGGATGATCTGGAGTTTCTCCGCTCACGCCTGGATGCCCATCTCGAAGGAGCCCGAAGTTCATTTGAGTGTGAACATCGGTTGCTCAACGGATTCGGAGATCCCCACTGGGTCCTGGCCCGAGGACGAGCAGTCCGTGATCTGGACGGTCGAGTGACCCGGATGGCCGGATTCCTGATGGATACCACCGACAGGCGGCGCCAGGAGGAACAGGCGGTCCACAAATCTCTGCACGACGAATTGACCGGCCTCGCCAACCGGGGCCTGTTCATCGACAGGGTCGAGCGCGCACTGATCGTTCCGGAACGGGACGGAGGCAATGACCTCGCCATCCTTTTCATTGACCTGGACCACTTCAAACAGGTCAACGACCTCTATGGACATGCCGCGGGCGACCAGATTCTTCGGGAGGTGGGGCACCGACTGGAATCGGTGTTGCGACCTGGAGATACGGTGGCCCGGCTGGGGGGTGATGAGTTCGGAATCTTGCTGACCAATGTCCAGGGCATCGACCTGGCAATTGTCATCGCCAAAAGGATTCTTGATCTCGTATCCCAACCGGTTGCGTTCGACCGCAATCAACTGGTCGTCAATGCCAGCATCGGTATCGCCACCAGCGAACACGGTTATGAGGGCGCCGAAAGAATCATCCATGACGCAGACCTCGCAATGTACCGAGCCAAGAGCCTGGGCCGGTCGACATTCCAGGTCTGCGACCCGGCGATGCACCAGAATGCCATCTCCAGAATTCGATTGGAAACCGAACTCCGCCAGGCAGTCAATGAGCACCAGTTTGAAATGCACTTCCAGCCGATTGTCGATCTTGACTCGGGGCGGGTTGCCGGTGTCGAAGCCATGGTGCGGTGGAACCACCCGGAACGGGGCATTATTACTCCGGCCCAGTTCATCGATGTAGCCGAAAGCAGCGGCTTGATCGTACCCCTGGGGTGGCAGATCCTTCGGGATGCCAGCCAACAGGTCGGCATCTGGCGCCAGCGCATCCCGGAGGCTGAGGAGCTTTTCCTCAGTGTCAATTTGTCTCCGAAAATTCTGATGGCGGACGGCATGTTGGAACAACTGGAAGAAATTCTGGTCTCCACCGATCTGCCGCCGACAGCCCTGATATTGGAATTCCCCGAGGCCGTCATCATCGATCACATCGAGCAGGCCCAGGGGCAGCTCGAAGACCTCCGGGACATGGGTGTCCGTTTGGCAATTGATGACTTTGGACTTGAGCACGGGTCAATTGGGCAGCTGGACCGGAAGATCTTTGACACCCTCAAGCTGGATCCGACCATTACCGAACGGGTCAATGATGGGTCAAAGGGTGATCATCTGCCCTCGTCCCTGATTGGGATTGCAGCACAGTTGGGAATCGAGGTTGTGGCCGAAGGCGTTGAGACCGGTGATCAACTCGAAGCTCTCTGCATGCTGGGATGCCGAATGGCCCAGGGGTTCTGGTTTGCGTCACCGGCCAACCCCGAGACGATCGAGGAATCCATCGTCAACCCACCTTCGTGGTGGGTCAATCCCCGAGGCGTCTGGAAATCGTGGCGAAACACCTAAACGATCCCGCCTGAAAAGTCCTGCCGACGTCAGCTGCTCCGCACCAATGTATAGTTCTTCCCATGGCGATTGAAATCTATACCGACGGTGGGTGTCGCCCCAACCCCGGTCCCGGTGGGTGGGGAGTTGTCATTCTCGGCCTGAGCGAACGCCCGTTGGAGCTTTCCGGGAGCGAAGAAGAGGCCACCAACAACCGCATGGAACTCCGGGCGGCAATCGAGGCCCTGAGATCCCTTGAAAATCCACAGACGATTGACCTCAACACCGACTCCCAGTACGTCCGCCAGGGCATCACATCCTGGATGGAGGGTTGGAAACGGCGCGGCTGGCGCACGGCGTCGGGTGATCCGGTGCAGAACCAGGATCTCTGGCAGGAGTTGGAGGCGGAACTCAAACGGCATGACGTACGGTGGCATTGGGTCAAGGGGCACGCGGGGAACCGTTGGAACGAACGAGCGGACGAACTGGCGTCTTCCGCAATCCCCAGGACCTCCGGCTTCGTGGACGACCCCAGTGCCGTACATATCGTTCTGGCGGTGGCCTACTCGGGAAAAATGGGACGCGGAGCATGGGCCGCAACCCTGCGGTTCGAGGATACCGATAAAGAGCTCTCGGGGGTCGTCGACGGAGCAACCGCCAACCAGATGCATATCCTGGGCGCGGCACTGGCCCTGGAGGCGATGAAGCGTCCGGTCCGGGCTCATCTCTACACCGCCTCGGACTACCTCAAGGACGGTGCAACCTCGTGGCTGAGCGGTTGGCGTTCCCGAGGATGGACGACCCGTGACGGCAAGCCGGTCAGCAACCGCGAAACGTGGCAGCGTCTCGAACGGCAGATCGAACGCCACCAGTTGACCTGGCACGTGGAAAAGACCGACGACGCCTTCGACGAAATGAATGAGGTCAAGAACGCGGCCAGAACGGCATTGGGAGTTCCTGCAAAGGCCAAGAGGTCAAAAAAGAAGAAAGAACAGTGATATCGGTTCTTTTTCGACCGCAGTGACAGATCAGCCCTCACCCAACCACTGAGTGGATCAGTTCCCACCACAGGTCGATGATCGGGTCCCAGGAGAGGGCCGAGCGGCGGGTGATCGATGCCTTTCGCATGGCGAGGGCGGTTCCGGGTTCGAGGCTTTCGGCCATCGCCCGGGCCAACGCCTCGGCATCACCGACGGGAACAAAGACTGCGGCATCGGCGCCGCTTTCACGAAGGGCGGGAACGTCCGAAGCAACACAGGGAGCACCACAGGCAATGGCTTCCGCAAGGGGCAGGCCGAATCCTTCGACCTCGGAAGCCAGAACGAAGACCCGGGCATGACGCATCAAGGACCGAGCCTGGTCCTGGGTGACGTATCCCGGTCTGTAGATTCGATCATGATGGGGGCTGCTGTTGATTCGCTCGACCAGCGGA
>CAYSHZ010000025.1:10078-20883 GCA_964430905.1 uncultured Thermoanaerobaculia bacterium
CAATCCTCGCCTCCGGCCAGCACCAGGTTTGGAGTATCGGGTACGAGTTCCTGGAGTCGATCCCAGGCCTCAACCAGGGTCACCAGACCCTTTCGGGGTTCGAGGGTACCCATGTGGAGGATGTAGGGACGACCTCCGGCGAACTGCGTCCGGGTTCTCTCTCCCTCGATCTCGTCCTCGGCAGGAGAAAAAAACACATCGACGCCATAGCCGATCTGGTGGAGCCGGTTCTCCACCCACGGATAGAGCCTCAGGACCTCGGAACGGGTTGCCTCGGATCCGACCACGACGGCACGCGCCGCCCGAAGGCTGCCCTCGATGAAGGGGTTGAAAGTCATCCGGGTCTTCAGCGTGTGACGCTCCGGGTGGGTCCGTGGCGTCAGATCGTGGACCATGGCAATCGCCGGAATCGGACAACGACGGGGCAGAATCGCCAAGGACCCGATGAACACCTCGGCCTGGGCCCTGCGGAGTGCGTTCCCCAGAGCCAGGTGGAGCCACACAGAACCCGGGAGAGGGAGTGGAGGCCGAGGCAAGACCTCCACATTGGGGAGATTCAACGCTTCGGGGAGGTCCAGAGCCTTCGAAGCCCCGAGGAGGATCCGCGTCGACGAATCAGCCGCCAATCCCGCCATCACCTGGGTTGTCCACGTTCCCACACCGGTGTGGCGCCCTACCAGGGCCCGGGCATCACACGCGATATTCATCTGGCGCCGTCCGTGGCAGTCCGGCCGCCTGCCGCAAGACCTGGGCCGTGGCGGCAGCTGCATCATCCCAGGAGAACGAGGCCGCACGAAGCCGTCCGGCCCTGCTGAGGGCTTCGCGGCGAACGGGATCGTCAACCAGATCCATCAGGGCCGCCGCGATGGCGGAGCTGTCCGCAGGATCAACGCACACCGCAGCATCGCCACCGATCTCGGGCATCGCGGAACGATTTGACGTAATAACCGGCGTTCCACAGGCCATCGCCTCCAGCAGCGGCAGGCCGAAACCTTCGAGCCAGGACGGGAACAGGAGGGCGTCCGCCATCGTGTAGAGACCGGCCAGTTCACAGCGTTCGACATAGTCCAGATGTCGAATACGATCACCGACGGGCGAGTCCTCCATTGCCTGACGGATGGTCTCGGTCCGCCAGCCCCAGCGGCCCACCAGGATCAGGTATCCCGGGTAGCCCTGATCGACGGCCCGAGCAAATGCCTCAAGGACTCCGAGGACATTCTTCCTGGGTTCCAGGGTGGAGACGAAGAGAACGTAGGGAGAGGGAAGTCCCGCCGGGGCCTGGGCGTCTCCCTCGCCCGGGAAGCCGGGATCAACGCCTTCGTGGATCACATGGACCCGTTCCCGTTCAACGTCAAGATAGGTCGTGATATCTCCGGCGGTCGCCTCGGAGACGGCAATCAGATGGGATGCACGGCCCAGGGTCGATTCCAGATTACGGTTGAGTTCATCCAGTGTCGCCTGGTTGACCGTATCGGGCAGGGCCTTGAAGGCCAGGTCGTGAACCGTCGCAACGACCGTGCGGCCGAAGGGCAATTGGGACCGAGGCATGAAGAAGTTGGGGGCAAAGAGAACATCGTTGCCGTCGAGAAAACGAAGGAGGGGTTCAACGATCCGGCGGAGAACCCACAGGGTCGGCCCGAGGGGCAACAGCAACCCGGGGGGAATGTGGTGGACCCTCAGTTTCATCGTTGTGGTGCCCGGCATCGGCGGCGCCGCCGGATCCGAAGGAGCCAGGAACGTATGGGCGTAGAGGTTGTACCGCAGACCGTCATCTCTCCGGTCCAGAGCCGCCAGGAGATTCCACTCATACCAACCGACGCCGGTCATCCGCTCAAAAAAGGGAAAGACATCGACACCGACCACACCGATGGTCTCGCGACGAACGAGGCGTTTCCACCAACGGCCCAGACGACCACCAAGCGTCCCCAGGAGATCCCGAAGAACGTGCAGGAAGAACAGCGTTGTTGATCGAATGCGACCCATGGCCGGTCATTGTAGCCGGTTCCCATCCGGAAAGTCCGTGTGGGAACCGCGGAAACAACCGAGGCCCTTGTTCTTGACACCGTTGGCGCTCAGCCGGAGTCGGTGGATAATGCCTTTCATGACAGAGAAACCCCAACAGTGGGATCTTCGATCAATCGCTATGGCCTGTGGAGGCCTCTGTGCCGGGCTGATCATCGCTGTCTCGATCGTCTCGACAATCGTGGAAATCGGTTACCGCTTTCAATGGCCCGATCCCCACAGGAGCGAGTTCGAGGCATACAACCCGAATCTCGATCGCACCAGGCAGGAACCGTCCACCGTTCTGGCCCTGGGTGACAGTTTTACGGCAGGGGCCTCGAGTTGGCCCTCATTCCTTCAGTCAACCCTGGGAAAGGGCCGGCGAGTCGTCAACTCAGGTGTGGGCGGAACGACGATCACCCATGCTCAGTTGATTGCGCGACGGCGGTTGAAAAGATGGACGCCTCGGGTCGTCGTGTTTCAGACCTATATCGGCAATGACCTCCTCGATCTCCGCCATCCGCGTGAAGCCCAGGGCGTTGGTGTTGTCAGGCGCATCTACTGGTGGGTCATCGACTCCGGTGCATTTGCTCCGTGGTATCTCAACCACAGGGCCGCGGCACTGGCTTCCCGGAGGTCCTTCGACCCCGGGCGTGCCGCAGCGGCGATCAACGCACCCTTCTCGGTCGAGCAATATTCGCCGAGGGAGAGAAGGCTCTCCCACGTGGATCCCCGTCATGTTGAGCGGCAGATCCTCGTGGAGGGAACTGCGATGGAGGCTGCCTGGGAGCGGTATCGGCGGGCCCTGGATCATTTGGCGGAGCGGTGCCGACACAACGGTGCAGATCTGGTGATACTGGTCGTTCCCCACTGTATCCAGGCAGCTCCGGTCTACCGGGATCGATTTGCCGCCCTGGGCGCCCAGTGGTCCGACGTTGACCGTTTGATCAGTTCGCCGACCCCATTCGTCACCAGGGTCCGTCAAGCCCTGCCCTCCGCTCGGGTCATCGATCCCCTGGAGGCCATGCAACAGGCCGAAAGAGACGGCCTACGACTCTATTCGACCAATGACCCGCATTTGACCCCGGAAGGATCAGCCCTTCTGGGCCATGTCGTGTTTCAGGCAATCAATATTGACTGAGAGCCCTCGCGGAGTCCGAGGTGACAATGACCATGGTCGGGATACTGCAAACGCAGATGTCAGCGCCGGGATTCGAGATTCTCTTGGCACACAAAATGCCCTTGTGGCTCAGACCACTCCCCCGGTGGTGCTGGTAATAATCAGCATCAGGGTTGTTGACCCCAGCGTGAACTCGGTTTGGTGATCGAGCACGGCGTTCTTGACCCGGACCCCTTCCACAAAACACCCGTTCGTGGCGCCCTGGTCAATCAGTGTGACTTCGTCGACCCGAATTTCGATCATCGCGTGACGCCGGGAAATCTCGGCGTCGCGGAGTTGGATATCGGCAGCCGTTCCACGACCGAGGTAAATCCGGGGTTTGGTGATTTTGAAGACCGTCCCGGCCTGGGCGCCGGCAATCACCGCCAGTGAGAATCGAAAATCAGGGCTCAACGGTGCGAGCGGGGGAAGTTCCGGGCTCTCCGGTTCAAGGACGGTCTTGTCGGTCTGGTGGTCGTCGGGGGACGGCGTTTCCTGCTGAGCCTTGTTTTTCCCGATAAAGGTCGGGTCGTCCATATCGGTCGATGGATTGGTAATCTCGAAAACGTGGGCGCATTTGGGGCACTTGACCTTCCGACGGGGAGACTCCCCGAACCTTGCTTCATCGTATCGGTACTGCGCCGAACATTGCGGACAGGTAATGATCAAGTGCGTCCCCTCCGCCCCCATTGTACAGCACAACCGGGGAACGCAAGATAAACCATATCTCCCCCACCAACGCATCCCTGAACCCCCTTTTCGCCTTCCGAGGCCCCTTCGATCACCTCCAGCCACTACAATAGGAGGATGGTGGAACAGATCCACGATCTCGGGCACGGTGTTCGGATCGAGACCGGGCACTCGAACGGACCGATCGTCATCAGTGGCGTCGGGACCCTCCCGTGGCGTCCCCGGGCGGGTCAATTTGTGGGAACGGCCGTCATCTGGTCCGACGAGATCTTTGAGGTCCAATCTGTGGAACGTGGCGCCCAAGGTGACCGCTGGTCGTTGTCTCCGTGGCCCGAGGGTGAAGTCGCAAGGAACATCACCCATCTCAACGCTGACACCATCGCAAGCCTGGCAGGCGATATTTCCACCGTCAAAAAGAGTGTGAGCATTCGATTGGTGTTGGTTCTCCTCTCGCCTCTGGTGGGTTTCCTGCCGGCAGTGATGCAACAACGGCTTGAGCGGGACTTCAACGCCCCCGGATCACGAGCGACTGTGATCTCGGCCATTGTGGAGTTGACCCTTGGCGCGTGGTGGATCATCAATCCAGGATCTGTGTTGCTCAAGCTCTTCGGCTGGTTCCTCTTTGCCGAGGGAATGACGCGGCTCTGGTTCGCACTGAGCCAGGGCGAACCGATGGGTTCTTTTTTCACCGCCCCCCTGGCGTGGTTCATCCGTTCACCGTCATCCAGGGTCGTTGGGGAAACTGGCCGCGAGCGCGACCGGGGACGCGGCGTTGTGTCCAACATCAGCCGGTTTGTCCTGGTGTCCTTCGCACCTCGACGGTTTCAGGAACAACTGACCCCTGGGCTCAGGCTGGGGGCCCGGACCCTGACCTGGATCAGCGCCGGGGTCGAGCTCATCGGTGGTTCAATCAACCTGGCGGGGGCGGCGCCGGGAGACAGCCTGATCGGTATTGACCTCCTGTTTGCCCTTGAAGGCGCATGGCGTTTGGCTCGAGCTGCCATGACCGGGTCGCCGGTCGGAAGTATCCTCGGTCTGCCGTTCACCGGAGTGTATGAGCGCTGGTTGAGATCTGACACTCTTCCGCCTGAATGACTCCGAAAAATAGAAAAAGGCGACCGATCGGCCGCCTTTGTTCTTCAGGTGGATGCCGTCTATCGTTCCCAGCTGTCCAGCATCTTCATGTAGTTGGCCCTGGTGTAGGCCTCGGGATCCGGCGTCTTTGCCAGATTCATCGAGCCATGCATCTGACCAATACCCTCGTACTCGTGCTCGGTCATCCAGAGTTCAATGGCCTCCAGGGTTCGCCTGACGTGGTCCGCGCCGTGGATCAAAAGAGCGGACACCATCTGGACGGTGTTGGCGCCGGCCATCACCGACTTGATGACGTCGGCCGCGTTGTGGGCGCCACCGGTGCAGCTCAAGTCACTCTCGATTGTTCCCGACAGGACGGCCAACCAGCGAAGCCTCAGGCGGAGTTCCTCGGCCGAGGAGAGGCGAAGGTTGGGGGCAACCTCCAGGTTCTCGATGTCGATGTCCGGTTGGTAGAACCGGTTGAAAAGAACCAGGGCGCCCGCACCCGCATCAACCAGCCGTTGCGCCAGGTGGGGCAGCGACGAGAAGAAGGGTGACAGCTTGACCGAGACCGGAATCTTGACCGCCGTCACAACGTCACGAACAACCTCAATGATCCGGTCCTCAACATCGGCGGCACTCTTGGTGGGATCGGTTGAGAGAAAGTAGGTATTGAGTTCGAGAGCATCCGCGCCCGCGCCTTCCATCTTCTCGGCGTACCGGGTCCAACCTCCCGGACTCGACCCGTTGAGGGACGCGATCACCGGGATGGACAGGGCGTCCTTCGCCTTCTTGATGTGGTCGATGTACTGGCCGGGACCGATGTGGTATCCCTCGGGATCCGGAAGGTATGAAGATGCCTCGGCGGAACCCGCTCCTGCGGCTTCCATCGCCATCACACCCTGGGCCGCCGCGAGAATCTCTTCTTCGAAAAGCGAGGGCAGAACTACGGCTCCTATCCCACTCTCTTCGAGGTGGCGAAGCGTGTCCAGGCTGGCACCGAGGGGCGAGGCCCCACAGACCAGGGGATTCTTGAGTTTCAGGCCGAGATACGTCGTTGTCAGGTTCATCGCTGGTCCTTTCGCCTGAGCACTAGTTACTGTCACCGGAGGAGCCGGAGTCAAAGTTCAGTGAAGCGAGCTGCTTGTAGACATCGAATCGTGCCCGAACCGATTTCTGGGCGTTGACCATCAACTCCCGGGCTCGTTCGGGATCGGTCTTCGTCAGCATCCGGAAACGGTTCTCCGTCATGGCGAACTGCTCGAACGAGATGGTCGGCGCCTTGGAGTCCAGTTTCAGGGGGTTCTGACCGATCGCGGCCCGGCGGGGGTCGAAGCGGTAGAGCGGCCACGCGCCCGAATCGACAATCGCCTGCTGGTGACCCAGGGCGTCGCCAATCGGGAAGCCGTGGGCGATGCAGTGGGAGTAGGCGATGATCAGCGAAGGTCCGGGATAGGACTCCGCCTCCTGGAACGCCTGAATCGTCTGCCGATCCTTGGCCCCAAAGGCAACCTGCGCGACGTAGACATGACCGTAGGCCATCGCCATCAGGCCGAGATCCTTCTTCTCGATCTGCTTGCCGCCCATGGCGAACTTGGCGGTTGCCGCCATCGGTGTCGCCTTGGAAGCCTGTCCGCCGGTGTTGGAATACACGCCGGTGTCCAGCACCAGGATGTTGATGTCGCGCCCGATGCCGAGTACGTGGTCCAAACCGCCGTAGCCGATGTCGTAGGCCCAGCCGTCACCACCGACGGCCCAAACGCTCTTCTTGACCAGGTAGTCCGCCACCAGTGCCAGTCGGCGGCTTTCGACACTGTCGATCGTCGCCAGTTTCGTCCTCAGTTGGGCAACCCGTTCCCTCTGTGCTTCGATGCCGGCCTCGTCGCTCATGTCCGCTTCGAGGAGGGCCGTCACCAAGGTGTCTCCGAGGTCGGCCCCCATGTGCTTGAGCAGGTGCTCGGCATGGACACGGGTCTGGTCGACCGCCAGGCGGAAGCCCAGGCCGAATTCGGCGTTGTCCTCGAACAGGGAGTTGGACCATGCCGGTCCTCGACCGTCCGAGTTCGTGCAGTAGGGAGTTGTCGGCAAATTGGCACCGTAGATCGACGAGCATCCGGTGGCGTTGGAGATCAACGCCCGATCACCGAAGAGCTGGGTCAGAAGCTTGACGTAGGGTGTCTCACCGCAGCCCTCGCAGGCGCCGGAATACTCGAACAGGGGCTGGAAGAACTGCGAACCCTTGACGTCGATCTTGACCTTGGTGCGATCGACCTCCGGCAGTGAGAGGAAGAAATCGTAGTTGATGCGTTCCGGCTCTCGCAGGGGCATCTGGGGCGCCATGTCCAGCGCCTTGTGGCGCGGGTTGCTCTTGTCCTTGGCCGGGCAGACCTTGACGCACAGGGTACAGCCCGTGCAGTCCTCCGGCGCAACCTGGATTGTGTACTTGGCGCCGGGGAAGTCCTTGGCCTTGTAGTCGACCGCCTTGTAGGTCTCGGGCGCTCCTTCGAGGTGCTCGGGATCGTAGACCTTGACCCGGATGGCCGCGTGGGGGCAGACCAGGACGCACTTGTTGCACTGGATGCAGAGTTCCTCGTCCCAGACCGGGATATCGATCGCGATGTTGCGCTTCTCCCACTGGGTCGTGCTCAGGGGCCAGGTTCCGTCCGGCGGGAAGGCAGAGACCGGCAGCATGTCGCCCTTGTTGGCCAGCATGACGGCGGTGACCTTCTTGACCAGGTCCGGGGCATCATCGGAGACGATCGGGGGACGACGTCTCTCGGTCGAAACGGCCGCAGGTACGTCGATCTCGTGCAGATTGGCCAGCGTCGAATCGACTGCGCGGAAGTTGAGTTCGACGATCTCGTCGCCCTTCGAACCGTAGGTCTTTTTGATCGCACCCTTGATCTTGGCGATGGCCTCCTCGCGCGGGAGGATCCCGGAGATCGCGAAGAAGCAGGTCTGCATGATCGTGTTGGTCCGACGCCCCATGCCACTGTCCTGTGCGACTGCCGTCGCATCGATGCAGTAGACCTTGAGCTTCTTGGCAATGATCCCTTCCTGAACTTCCAGGGGGAATTTGTTCCAGGTCTCGGCCGGAGAGAAGGGCGAGTTGACCAGGAAGGTCGCTCCGGGCTCTGCATAGTCCAGGACGTCATACTTGTCCAGGAAGACCCACTGGTGACAGGCTACGAAGTTGGCCCTTTTGACCAGATAGGTCGAGCGGATCGGCCTCGGGCCGAAGCGCAGGTGGGAAATCGTGATCGCGCCGGCCTTCTTCGAGTCGTAGACGAAGTAACCTTGCGCAAAATTGTCGGTTTCCTCACCGATGATCTTGATCGAGTTCTTGTTGGCGCCGACCGTACCGTCGGATCCCAGACCGAAGAAGACTCCGCGGAAGACGTCATCCGGCGAGATATCGAAGTCATCATCCACAGGCAGCGAGGTCTGGGAGATGTCGTCGATGATGCCGACCGTGAAGTGGTTCTTGGGGTTCTCTGCGGCAAGATTGTCGAAGATCGCCTTGACCATTCCGGCGTTGAACTCCTTCGACGAGAGGCCGTAGCGTCCGCCGACCAGAACGGGTTCGGCTTTGAAGGGAGAACGACCCTCGGTCCGTGCCTCGTTGAGGGCGGTCAGAACGTCGAGGTACATCGGTTCGCCGACGCACCCGGGCTCCTTGGTCCGGTCCAGGACGGCAATTGCCTTCGTCGTGATGGGCAGGGCCTCCAGGAAGATCTCCGGAGCGAAGGGACGATACATCCGGACCTTGAGGATACCGACCTTTTCGCCCCTGTCGGTCATCCACTCCACCATCTCGTGGGCGGCTTCGGCGCCGGAACCCATGATCACGATGACGCGTTCGGCATCGGCCGCACCGACGTACTGGTAGGGCAGGTATTCCCTGCCGACGACCCGGGCGAAATCCTTCATCGCCTGCTGAACATGGCCCGGACACGCCTCGTAGAAGGGATTGATTGCCTCACGCGCCTGGAAGAAGGTGTCGGGATTCTGGGCCGTACCGCGAATCACCGGGCGATCCGGGGTCAAGGCGCGCTCGCGATGGGCGTGGATCTGGTCCTCGTTCATCATCTCCCGCAGCTGGTCGTCCGTGATCGGTTGGATCTTGGAGACCTCATGCGAGGTACGGAATCCGTCAAAGAAATGAATGAAGGGAATCCGGGAAGCCAGGGAAGCCATCTGGGCGATGCACGCCATGTCGTGGGCTTCCTGGACCGAATTCGACGACAGCATGCCCCAGCCGGTCTGACGGCAGGCGTTGATGTCCGAATGGTCACCGAAGATCGACAGGGCGTGGGTCGCAATCGTCCGGGCCGACACGTGAAAGACCGTTGATGTCAGCTCCCCGGCGATCTTGTACATGTTGGGGATCATCAGCAGGAGACCCTGGCTGGCCGTGAACGTTGTCGTCAGGGCCCCGGCCTGGAGGGCGCCGTGGACCGCACCGGAAGCGCCGCCCTCGGACTGCATCTCGATGACGTCCGGGATACTGCCCCAGATATTTTTCCGACCCTTGGCCGACCATTCGTCGGCAAATTCGCCCATGTTGGACGATGGGGTGATGGGATAAATGGCACAGACTTCGTTGATGCGGTGGGCTACCGAGGCGGTTGCCTCGTTGCCATCGATCATGATCATTTTCGATTCAGCCATGGGAAATCCTCCGGGGGCTGCACGGCGATGAGCCGTGAGTCGTGCGAGAGTGGAATCCGCTGCCCGAGCGCTCTCGCGCCGGGGAGCATACTCCCCATGGGAGTGACTGGCAAGATGGGTTTTGAGGGAGGTCGTTGCGCTGTACTTCGACGCGGCTGTGATTGGTGGCCGGTCTTCGTTCTCGACTGCAGAGAGAGAACAAAGACCGTCGCGGCGAATCCGAAGGCGAAGACGGACATTCGTTTGGCAGGTTCATCACGTCGAGAACTTCGACCCGGCAAGCCACCAGCTTCAATAACCGGCGGGGCCCTCATTCGGACAACCGCCCCGGCCTCGGTCAACGGTCCCGGTCAACCGCCCCGGCCGACGGCCCCGGATCCGGTCCCAGGATTTCATCCCCGGCCTTCGGGAGCGCATTGAGGTCGGGCAGAAATTCTCACGCCTGCGTGTCGCTCCCGCTCAGCCATTCCCTCAAGGCGCAACACAGACCGAACCGGGAGAGACCGGCGCCTTGAGGAAATGACCTCGGCGGCCTACGGGCATCCGGTGAGACTCGGGGTCTGAGGCGCTCGCCGGGCGTTCACGCCATCGCGTCTTTTCAAACGCGATGAACGTAGCGCGCCGTCGGAGGTATTGGGCGCTCGTGAAGTTGGGGATCGGGGTTCCCGTGGCCGGATCCGCGGCGGTGTCCATCAATGTCAGGTCCGACCCTCCCGATTATGTTGGCCACTCTGCGGGCCTGCAGGTTTTGGGGCGCGGATCCCGGATTGCCGACGCTGACGCTGCCCCGGTCCACGGCCACGGACTCGGTCGACGGTCCCGGACAACGGTCAACGGCCCTCACCCCCCCGGATGCACCAACCGCCAGATCATCGCCCGGACCCGGTCGAACAGCTCGAGGCTTTCGTTGCACTTCGAACGGTTGATCGCACCGGCTGAGGCCAATATCCGAAGGTGAACGTCAACCTCTTTGGCCGAACCGTAAGCGATGCGGTAATGATTCAATCGAGCCCGGCCGATCCGTCCGTGACCTTCTGGGCCTGAGGTGAGTAACTCTCAGCGGCGATCTGCGCCAGATCCTTGGTTCCTGGGCACATTCAAAAAGCCTCGACAGACGACAGGTATGCCTACGTTTTTTTCATGCACCAGGACCTCAAGCCTCTGACACATCTCATCCGCCAGAATCACTCACCTCAGGCCTGAGATTGGC
>CAYSHZ010000026.1:0-20781 GCA_964430905.1 uncultured Thermoanaerobaculia bacterium
CCCGGGTCTACGGGCTCGATGGTGCCATGTCGGGTGAGTTGCTGGAGTTTCCGAACGATGTCTACGGTCTTGCCCTCAACCTTGAGGACGATAACGTTGGGTGCGTTTTGATGGGAGAAGTTCATCTGGTTGCCGAGGGTGATCAAGTGAAGAGAACCGGACGCATCATGGATGTTCCGGTAGGTCCTGCGGTCGTTGGCCGGGTTGTCGATCCTTTGGGAAACCCCCTGGATGGTAAGGGTCCGATTTCTGAAACGGAGCGGTATCCCATGGAGCGGATTGCTCCCGGTGTCGTTGCGCGCCAACCGGTCACGGAGCCGATGCAGACGGGAATCAAGGCCATTGACGCGATGATCCCCATCGGTCGAGGCCAGCGAGAGTTGATTATTGGCGACCGGCAGACCGGGAAAACGGCGATCATCATCGACACCATCATCAACCAGAAGGGGACCGGAAATATCTGCATCTACGTTGCGATCGGGCAGAAGGCCTCGACCGTGGCCCAGGTGATTGCAACCCTGGAAAGACATGGGGCGATGGAACATACCATCATCGTTTCGGCGACGGCCGCCGAACCCGCGCCGGTCCAATACCTCGCACCCTACGCCGGCGCGGCCCTTGGTGAGTACTTCCTCTTCAACGGTGGTCACGCGGTGGTTTTCTACGACGATCTCACCAAGCATGCCCAGGCCTACCGTGAGTTGTCACTTCTTCTCAGGCGTCCGCCTGGACGTGAAGCCTACCCCGGTGATGTGTTCTATTTGCACTCGCGGTTGCTTGAGCGTGCCGCGAAACTCAACGACAAGAACGGCGGGGGGAGCCTGACAGCCCTGCCGGTGATCGAAACCCAGATGGGAGATGTTTCGGCCTACATTCCGACCAACGTCATTTCGATTACCGACGGGCAGATCTATCTCGAGGGGGATCTCTTCTTCGCGGGCCAACGCCCGGCAGTCAACGTTGGACTGTCGGTCAGCCGCGTTGGCGGAAACGCCCAGATCAAGGCCATGAAATCGATTGCCGGTTCCTTGCGGCTTGATTTGGCGCAGTACCGAGAATTGGCCGCATTTGCCCAGTTTGGATCCGACCTCGACAAGTCGACGCAGCATCAGTTGGCCCGGGGTGAACGGTTGATGGAAATCCTCAAACAGGGACAGTACAAGCCCCTGTCGGTAGAAATGCAGCTGGTATCGATCTTTGCCGGAACCCAGGGGCATCTCGACGGCATGAAGGTCTCGGCGATCGGTGCTTTTGAGCCCTTCCTTCATTCCTTTGCTGCCGACGAAGCATCGGAGGCTTTGGCCACCATCACGGAAACCGGCAAGTTGGACGACGAGACGACCAAGACATTGGCCGAGGTGATCGATCGTGCCGTATCCCGGTTCGTCAAGGAACATCCGGAGGCAGCCATTGGCGAACACTAGGGATATCCAGGTTCGGATTCGCTCTGTCAAAGGTACTCAGCAGATCACGAAGGCCATGAAGATGGTGGCTGCCGCGAAGCTCAGACGAGCTCAGACGGCCGTCACCCAGGCCCGCCCCTATGCGGATACCGTGACCAGGGTCTTGGCCAGGGTCTCTGAGAGGACCGAGTATCTTCATCCGCTCCTTGAACGACGAGAGGGCATTCGGGCGTGGTTTATGGTTGTGACCTCCGACAAGGGACTGTGTGGCGCGTTCAACGCCAACCTTCTCCGGAGCGTTGAAAAGCAGTTGAAGGATTCGGGTCGCTGGGAAAGCATCGAGGTCCTTGCCATCGGTCGAAAAGCCGCCGAGTTCTTTGCCAATCGGCAGTGGGCGGTTGTGCATGAGGAACGGGACACGATGGCGAAACTGGGTCCTCAAGACGGCCCTCGATTGGCCGAGATGTGCATCAAGGCCTTCAAGTCCGGCCAAGTGGACGAGGTCCACATCATCTACAACAAGTTTATCAGCCTGATTCGACATGAGATTACGACCGAAAGGCTTCTGCCGATCGAACCACCTGACGTCGAAGAGGCGGATCCTGCTGCCGGTGAAACGGACTATCTCTATGAGCCCTCTCCCGAGGTCCTCCTTGAGACGCTGTTGCCGGGATATCTTGAGGTCTGTGTTCAGGCGGCATTGTTGGACTCGGCGGCGGCGGAACAGGCCGCACGGATGACATCCATGGAAGCGGCCACCAAGAACGCCGACGAGATGATCGACAGCCTGACGTTGTTGTTCAACCGGACCCGGCAGGCAGCCATCACCAAAGAATTGATTGAGATTGTCTCCGGCGCACAGGCGCTGGCGGAATAGGGAGAGAATTCATGAGCCAGAGAGTTGAAGGTCGCGTCGTCTCGGTCATTGGGCCGGTGTTGGATGTGGAGTTTCCCGAAGGACACCTGCCCGCGATTTTGAATGCGGTCCATGTCAAGGATGACGCCCACCTGGGTGCGATGCCAATTGATGTCACGGCCGAGGTTGCCCAACACCTCGGCGAGGGCCGGGTCCGGTGCGTTGCGATGGAAGATACCGGCGGATTGGTTCGTGGAATGACTGCTGTGGATCTTGGTTCGCCGATTTCCGTCCCCGTGGGTCGGCAAACCCTGGGCCGGGTCCTCAATGTCCTCGGTGAGCCGGTTGACGGCAAGGGTCCGGTCAATACCGAGCATCGCTCTTCGATTCATCGTGAGCCTCCAGCCCTCGACGAGCAGAGCACCGAAGTCGAGATGTTCGAAACAGGCATCAAGGTCGTCGATCTTCTGGAGCCCTATTCCAAAGGTGGGAAGACGGGCCTCTTCGGTGGTGCGGGGGTTGGAAAAACGGTGTTGATCATGGAACTGATCAACAATGTTGCCCTTCAGCACGGTGGATTCTCGGTCTTTTCAGGCGTGGGAGAGCGAACCCGGGAAGGGAACGACCTGTGGTTGGAGATGACCGAAGCGGGCGTGATCGACCCGGATGACTGGGAAAAATCAAAAGTCGCCCTGATCTACGGCCAGATGACCGAACCTCCGGGAGCGAGACTGAGGGTTGGTTTGACGGGGTTGACGGTAGCGGAGCACTTCCGGGATGTCGAGGGGCAGGACGTGCTGTTGTTTATCGACAATATCTTCCGATTCACCCAGGCGGGGTCCGAAGTCTCGGCCCTCCTGGGCCGCATGCCGTCGGCCGTCGGTTACCAGCCCAATTTGGCAACCGAGATGGGTGAACTCCAGGAGCGCATTACCTCAACCAAGAAGGGTTCGGTGACGTCGGTCCAGGCGATCTACGTTCCGGCGGACGACTTGACTGATCCGGCGCCCGCAACGGCATTCGCCCACCTTGATGCGACCTCGGTCCTCTCTCGCCAGATTGCAGAGCTTGGGATCTATCCCGCAGTTGACCCCCTGGCTTCAACCTCGAGAATCCTCGACCCCGCCGTCGTTGGTGAAGAGCACTACATGGTCGCTCGCGAGGTGCAGCAGATTCTGCAGAGGTACAAGGACCTGCAGGACATCATCGCCATTCTCGGCATCGACGAACTCTCGGAAGAAGATCGCCTGACGGTCAGCCGAGCGCGGAAGATTCAGCGGTTTTTATCGCAGCCTTTCCACGTTGCCGAGCAATTCACTGGATTCAAGGGCCGTTATGTCAAGGTCGAGGAGACGATCAAGGGCTTCAAGATGTTGACCCAGGGTGAGTTGGATCACCTTCCCGAGCAGGCTTTCTTGTATGTCGGAACGATCGAAGAAGCCATCGAGAAGGCGGAAAAGATGAAGGAGGCGTAATGGAAGGCCGACTACATCTTGAAATCGTGACCCGACACCGACGGGTACTGGAAACCGAGGTGGATGAGGTTCGGTTACCCGGCGTGGAAGGCGAATTGGGTATTCTTCCCGGACACACGCCCCTTCTGACTGCGTTGGCGATCGGAAGAGTGGCCTACACGGTCAACAGTCAAGAGTCCACCCTGGTGATCAAAGAGGGTTTTGCCGAGGTGCAGCCCGACAGGGTCACAGTCCTCGCCCGGGAGGCACGGTTGCCGGAAGAAATCGACCGGGAGTTTGAACTCAAGGAGTTGGCTCAGGCCGGCGAGATCATCAAGACGGTCGATCTCGAAGACTTCGATGCAGTCAACGCACGGTTGCGTTCAGCCGAGGCGGCCCTGGAGGTCCTCGACTCTTAGCCTACTGGTATTCCGCTCCAAAGAACACGATGCTGACGATGATGGCGCCGACGGCCAGGGGTGCTGCGAAACGAATCAGAAACCGCCACATGGGGAACAGCACCATCCGGCCATGCCCCAGTTGGAGTTCCTCGTGGGTCTCATCCCTGGATAACACCCATCCGACAAAAAGAGCAATCAAGAAACCCCCGACAGGCAAGACCCAGTTGCTTGCAAGATAGTCCATGGTTCCAAACACGCCCTGGGTTGAGGGACGGCCAATGAGGTTGATCTTCGAGAGGGCATCAACACCGCCAAAGCTCAGTGCGTTGAGAATCCCGAACAATCCAATGGAGCCTCCCATTACCAGGGTTGCCCTGCGCCGGGGCCATCCGAATTCATCGATCGCGTAGCTGGCGACCACCTCAAGGAGGCTTATGGTACTGGTCAACGCGGCAAAGGCGACCAGAATATAGAACAGGGAGCTGATAATCGTTCCTCCAGGCAACTTGAAGAAGAGAACGGGGAGGGTCGTGAAAAGAATCGTCGAGGATTTGGACACCTCGAAATCGAAACTGAAAATAATGGAAAACATGATGATACAAGCCATGATGGCGATTACCGTATCCAGAAGGCACACTGTGATGGCGGCGCGGGGAATGGATGTCTTTTTCCCCATATAGCTGCCATAGGTCAACATTGCCCCCATGCCCAGACTCAAGGTAAAGAAACTGTGTCCAAGAGCTTCCAGAATCCCGCCGCGGGTCAACTCCGAGAAGTTCGGCCGGAAGAGGAAGATCAAAGCCTGTCGGAAACCAGGCGTCCATGCAACGTAGACCACAAGAGCCAGGAGAATCAAAAACAACACAGGCATCAGGATCTTCGCCGCACGCTCAATCCCATGGCCGACACCAAGGTAGACGACACCGACAGTCGCCCCCATAAAGAGCAGGTGGAAGAACATCTGTTGCCATGGGTTTGACAAGAAGGTGCCAAAGAAGGTCTGGAGTGCGACAGGGTCAACGGCGAGAGACGCCAATTGTCCCGAAAGAGCCATCCAAATGTAACGAAGGGTCCAACCGGCAATGACGCTGTAGTAGGAGAGAATCATAAAGCCCGCGACGACTCCAAGAACGCCGACCCCGGTCCAGGCCTTGCCACCGGGTCGCCCGCAACCCAGTTTTCGAAAAGAGCCGACCGGTCCCAATTGGGTTTTTCGTCCAAGGAGGATCTCTCCGACCATGATGGGTGCGCCTACGAGGAGGATGGCGGCCAGGTAGACCAAGACGAAGGCACCGCCGCCGTTTTCGTAGGTGATGTAGGGGAACTTCCAAAGGTTGCCGAGACCGACCGCACTGCCTGCAGCCGCCAGCACAAAGCCGAGCCGGCTTCCCCATTGAGCCCTGGTTTTTGTTGAATTCTCAGTGGTCATTTGGTGCCTCGCTGGGAGAACCCTACCGGGCGCAAAGCGACGGTGTCAAGCCGGAAAGTGTGGGGTTCGTTGCGTTTTGATCCGGCCTGGTCTAGACTGTGCGCCGCGTCGGGGCGTAGCTCAGTCTGGTAGAGCGCACGGTTCGGGACCGTGAGGCCGGAGGTTCAAGTCCTCTCGCCCCGACCAAATTCCCAGCTTTTTCATGACATCCTTGATTTATGCCTCGTTTTCGCCTACCGTTGTTGCAGGAGGGCGGGTTGTCTTTTCTCACATCTCGACAGCGGGCCGTATTGGATTTCATCGAGGATCGTATCAGGAGCGCAGGGATTGCGCCGACTCTTCAGGAGATCTCAACACACTTCGGTTTTTCAAGTACGGCCTCGGCCCAGAAACATGTCAATCTCCTGGTCAAGAAGGGGTTTTTGGAGAAGGACAAGCACCAGAAACGGGGCCTTTCCCTTGTCACCACGTCTGAGGCAACTCCGGCAATCAGCCTTCCCTTGTCGGGAGCAGTGGCGGCGGGGTCACCGATTGAGAATTTTGGGGAGACTGAAGAGGCTCTTGTTCCTCCAGATATGGTCGGCCATGGAGACCATTTTGTTCTTGAGGTCCGGGGCCTTTCGATGATCGATGACGGAATCCACGATGGGGATCGGGTTGTGGTTCGACGAACGACTGAGGCGAGACCCGGAGATACGGTCGTGGCCCTGGTCGATGGTGAAGCGACCTTGAAAAGGTTTTTCCCGGAAACGGAAGACCGGATTCGGCTCGAGGGTGCCAATCCAGCGATGGCTCCAATTGTGATGCCGGCTTCCAGGGTCGTCATCCAGGGAATCCTTGTGGGGTTGTTGCGGAAGTACTAGGAGGTTCCCATCCGGAAGGTCCGGGTGGAATTCCCCTAAGCCTTGACGCATGAGTGGAATCGCGATAGCGTTTCACTATGAGTAGTTTGGATGCCCTGACAATCATCTTGACATCGGTTAGTACCGAGCAACAGGCGGTTGAAATCTCCGAGGAGTTGATCGACCGGCGCCTGGCAACATGTGTCAATATCATTCCCTGTCTCCGTTCGATTTACCGGTGGAAGGGAAAAGTCTGTGAAGACACTGAATACCTCTTGTTGGTCAAGACCCCAAAGCGAAACTTCGACGGTGTTTCAGAAGCCATTCGAGCCTTTCACTCCTATGAGTTGCCGGAGATTTTGGCCGTCCCCGTCGAACAGGCTGAAGAGGCCTTCCATCGTTGGGTGCTGCAGATGGTCGAACCTGTCGATGGCGCCACCCAGAACAGTTGACGCCGGCGCGGGAGACACGGAGGGGGGTGCGTGAGGGCGACCTTAAGTCTTGAAAGCCGCTTCGAGAGTATCGAAGTTGCAGAACGAGCCCTCATTGATCTCTGTGTTGAGGGTGGCGTTGGAGCTGATGAAGAGTATTGGATTCTGACAGCGCTTCGAGAAGCCATTGCCAACGCGATTCGGCACGGCCATCGCGGAAAAACTCAGGAATCGGTCAGGGTAGAATTTCGTATTCAGGGAGAAAAGGTCTTCATCACCGTGGTAGACCAGGGAAATGGATTTGACCCGACGGTGATCCCGGATCCCAGAGATGCCGAGAATCTCCTCAAGCCCTGCGGCCGAGGAATCTTTTATATGAGACGGTTCATGGATGAGGTGGAGTTTCGCTCCGGACCAGGAGGCGGTACCATTGTGACCATGACTCGCAAAGTAACACCGAGATCAATCAAGGAGTGAAGACGATGAAACAACAAATTCGAGATATTGGCGATGTGCGGATTATTTCTCTTTCCGGGAAAATCACCATCGGTTCGGGTGATGTGATGATGAGGGAATTGATCAATGAAGGCCTCGATGCTGGATATACCAAGATTCTCCTGGAACTCGGGGGGGTATCGGCTATCGATTCTTCAGGGATCGGGGAAATGGTTGCATCCTATACCTCGGCGAAAAACAGGGGAGCCCAACTCAAGCTCGTCAATCTTTCGCGAAAGATCAATGACATTTTGCAGGTCACGCAACTGATCACGGTCTTTGATGTCTATAGCGATCAAGACGAGGCAATCAAAGCTTTCGCGTAAATGACGAGGGCTTCGGTCACCGGAGCTCGTATTCGTCACAGAAGGCACGAATCTTCCGTTCCAGGGTTCTGAGGGTCGCCGCATAGGCTTCCTCGTCTTCACCGTAGGGGTCGCGAATGGCCCAGGCAATTTTTTCGGCTGTCAATCGACACGGGAGTGCCGCCAAGCCACCTGGCCCCATCAGGCTGATGACGACATCTACCGAATCCAAATCGATGGCGTCGAAGCCCTTGGATTTCAACCCCTCTACCGGGTACTGATGGGTGCTCAGAGTAAGAAGGGAGAGTTCCGCAACCCGACCGGTTGGTTGGAGCCCGGCGGAGACGACATCGACCGTTGAGCCGCCCATGGTTGTCAAGATGGATTCGGCCATCGGAGAGCGGCATGTGTTGGCATAGCAAACGAAGAGGACCTTCAGTGGTGTCATAGTGATATTATAGTTTCTCACGAGGAACCAGATTGAGAATTGACCGGCGTGTCGGTCGAGTGTAGCCTTGGCGATGACGATGACTGGAGATCTGCGGTGGTTCTAACCGGTTACAATACCGACATCAATTATCAGGGAACGACCTACCACGTCCAAACAGAGGACAAGGGTCGGTCAAATCCGAACATTGAATCGTTGGTGTATGCCCGGGGAGAAATTCTTTATTCGAAAAAGACCCCGTATGACGATCTCGTAGTTCAGGAGGCCGATGACAAAGAGGTTGCCGTCCTGATGGACCGGCAGCACCGAACGTTGGTCGAAGCGATTCGGCGGGGGAGACTTTCCCAGTTAACGGGCCAGACACCGAGCGCGAATGGCGACAACCAGGGGGGCCCGGAGGCCGCAGACGGAGCTGAGCCATCGCTTGATGAGGTTATTCTTGACTATCTCAAGGCCCAACGAGGACGGGCACACTTGATTCTCAGTTCGTCTGGAGAAAGGGACTTTGTCTATGGGTCCCAGACTGAAATTCGGATTGTCGCGGTTGACTCCCAGGACAGTGCCCCCCAGGCCGGAGTCAAGGTCAGCGTGCTCTTTAAATCAACAGCGGAACCCCGGCGTCTTCAGATGGCAGAGGGAGAAACCGACGCCAACGGCGTGTTCGTGGCTCAAGCCACCCTCCCGGAGTTCAATGGTGGAACCTCCGCTGTTGTCGTCTCGGCGGAGAGTGATCTGGGGCAGTCAGAGATCAAACACCTTGTGCATCGTTAGGGTCAAGGTTGGATAACCCAGGGCAACAGGAACGAAGAACCAGAGGTTGTCCTCGGCGATCCGTTGTCAATGCTTGTCAGTCGGACCCTTCTGCTGTAAAGTGTCTCAGGTTGTGGGCCGTTAGCTCAATTGGCAGAGCAAGTGACTCTTAATCACTAGGTTGGAGGTTCGATTCCTCCACGGCTCACCACGACCCCCTCGCTGCGAAAGTGGCGGAACTGGTAGACGCGCGAGACTTAGGATCTCGTGGGGTCCCCCCATGGGGGTTCGAGTCCCCCCTTTCGCACCATCTCGGAGAAATCAATGCCACACCACATCACGAAACACCCCGATCACACAGTTGAAATCACGGCCGACCTGGACCGGGCCGCAGTCGACGAGGAACGCGAGGTCATTGCGCGAAAGCTGAGATCCCAGGCACGAGTGCCGGGTTTCCGGCCGGGCAAGGCGCCGCTGTCGGCTGTTCGGGCGCGATACGCAGAAGAGATTCGGGAGGAGTTGACCGAACATCTTGCCGGCATTCTGTGGCGGCAGGTACTCGACGAGGATGAAAAGCTGGAACCTTTGACTCAGCCTGTTTTTGAAGAGATGGGATTTGACGACGATGGAGGCTTTTCGTTCAAGGCTCGGCTGGAGGTGCGTCCAAATTTTGATCTCCCGTCCCTGGATGGAATTGAACTCCCCGAACACTCGACCGAGGTGTCGGACTCCGAAATACAGGCCGAGTTGGTTGGTGTAGCCGAGGAAAATGTGACGTGGGAGCCGGCTGAAGACGATGCCACCGTTGTTGATGGTCATATGGTCGAGGCTGATTTGACCGCCGTAGTTGAAGGGTCCGACGACGATCCGACGGTTGAAGAGAACGCACGAATCATTGTTGGTGCCGACGGCATGCCGAATGAGATCAGTGAGGCGCTTCAGGGAGCGAAGGTTGGAGATACACGAGTTGCCGTAAGAACACTCAACGAAGACAATCAGGATGAAGAGGACGCCGAGAAACAAGCCAAGACCGTGACCTATACAATGGTGGTCAAGGCGATCAAGGATAAGACGGTCCCCGAAATCGATGACGATCTGGCGAAGGGTATGGGTCTGGATGATCTCGATCAACTCAAGGAGAGAATCGTCGAGGTTCTTGGGGACCGGAAGGCATCCGAACGCAGAGATCACTGGCGCCGTCACGTCCTCGACCATCTCGAACAGGGTATTGACCTCGAAAACTTGCCTCCTACCCTGATCAAGGAAGCGGTCGCTGGTGACATTCAGCGTTTTGTGTACCAGATGGCCATGCAGGGCCAGGCGCCGGACGACCAGATGGACTATCAGGCACTTCGGGCCCGATTTGAGCCGGAGGCCCGACAGCGGGTCCTGGACACCTTGATTCTGGAAGAGCTTGGGGAGACCTGGGGTGTTGAGGTTCCCGAGGATGGCGTCAATGCCTATATTGCCGCCGAGGCACAGCAGAAGGGTATTCCACCTGGAGAGCACAAGGCCAACCTTGCCAAGGAAAACCGCCTTGAGAACCTGCGCCATGCCGCCAGAATGGCTGAGATCGTCAGTGAGTTGTTGCGCCGAGCGGGCGCCGAGGAGGATTGATGAGTTTCACTATCCCCTACGTTGTCGAACAGACCAGTCGCGGGGAGCGGTCGTATGACATTTTTTCTCGCCTGCTCAAGGATAATGTTGTTTTTCTGGGTACCACAATCGATGACCAGGTCGCATCCCTGATCATTGCCCAACTCCTGTTCCTGGAGGCCGAGAACCCCGAAAAGGACATCAGTATCTATATCAACTCCCCTGGCGGGTCGATTACGGCCGGCTTGGCGATCTATGACACGATGCAGTACGTCAAGCCGAATGTAGTGACGATTGCACTGGGTCAGGCTGCATCGATGGCGGCGATCCTCCTGGCGGGGGGCGCCAAGGGAAAGAGGTTTGCCCTGCCACATAGCCGGGTTCTCCTCCATCAACCCTTGATGTCTGGTCTTCAGGGGCAGGCCACAGATATTGATATCCACGCGAGAGACTTGATGCGGTTGAGAGAACGGTTGAACGAGATTCTGGCAAGCCATACCGGACAAACGGTCGAGAAGATTCATCAAGATACCGAGCGAGATTTTTTCCTGGAAGCCCAGGCGGCTGCCGAATACGGTGTCATTGATGAAATCATTACGTCTCGGGATTGATGCCTTGAGGCGGACAGGTGGTATAGAATGAACCACGGAGGCCCCCATGTCCCAGCGTGAAGGAGATGTTCTGCGGTGCAGCTTCTGCGGCAAGAGCCAGCATGAAGTCAAGAAACTGATCGCAGGACCGACGGTGTACATCTGTAACGAGTGCGTAGAGGTGTGCCTCGATATCATTGCCGAGGACCGGGTCCATGAGGCCAAGGTCCGTCATCAAGACCTTCCAAGGCCGCAGGAGATCAAGGAGCATCTCGACGATTTTGTCATCGGTCAGGATAGCGCCAAGAAGAAGCTCTCGGTTGCCGTCTATAACCACTACAAAAGGATCGAGTATAAACAGGCCAAGACAAGGGATGCCGTCGAACTGGCAAAGTCCAATATCCTCCTGATTGGTCCGACCGGTACCGGAAAGACTCTTCTGGCTCAGACCCTGGCTCGCCAACTGGAAGTCCCCTTCACCATCGTCGATGCCACGACTCTGACCGAGGCCGGCTATGTAGGCGAGGATGTCGAGAATATCCTTCTTCGACTGATCCAGGCGGCTGATGGCGACCGAGAGGCAGCCGAGCGCGGAATCGTCTATGTTGACGAAATCGACAAGGTAGCCCGCAAGGCCGATAACCCATCGATTACCCGGGACGTGTCGGGCGAAGGTGTTCAGCAGGCACTGTTGAAAATCCTCGAGGGAACACTGGCCAACGTACCTCCCCAGGGCGGCCGAAAGCATCCCCACCAGGAATTTATTCAGATAGACACCACCAACATCCTGTTCATCTGTGGCGGAGCCTTTGTTGGTCTCGAAGATATCGTTGCGAGTCGCCTCAACCAAAAAAGAATGGGATTTGGGGTTGATCTGGGCGGCAACGAGCATCGTTCCGCTGAACTCCTTGAAAAGGTCCACCCCGAGGACCTGATCAAGTACGGAATGATTCCCGAATTTGTCGGGAGGATACCGGTTGTCTCCACTCTGCATGAGCTGGATCATGACAGTCTGGTTCGGATCCTGACTGAACCCAGAAATAATCTGGTTCGGCAGTATGAGACCATGTTGTCTTTTGAAAATGTAGACTTGAGTTTCACCGATGAAGCCCTCTCTGCCGTAGCCGACGAGGCGCTCAAACGGAGTGTCGGTGCCCGAGGACTGAGGATCATTCTCGAGGAACTGATGCTGGATATCATGTATCAGATCCCCTCCATGCCGGAAACTGAAGAGCTCGTGATTTCCAAAGATGTCGTGGAGCATCGTGTTCAGCCCTTGACGGGAGTACGAAAGAAAGTAAGTTAGAAATTGAAGCCCCCCGGCGGCATTCGCGGCTGGGGTCCAACGACCAGAAACCCGGGTTCGCCGGGAAAACCCTAGAACGAGAGAGTTTGTTGATGAGTTCGGACGAGTTTTTAACCCTCCCCGTTGTCCCTCTTCGGGATATGGTGGTCTTCCCCAATATGATGGCGCCTTTCGTGGTTGGACGAAAACCCTCGGTTTTGGCCCTGGAGAAGGCGCTGAAACGGGATGACACCAAGATTTTTCTGGTGACCCAAAAAGATCCCAAGGTTGACAATCCGGGACCGGACGATGTGTTTTCTCTGGGAGTCACTGCGAGAGTCGTCCAACATCTGCAGTTGGCCTCGGGCAACATCAAGGTCATGGTCGAGGGTTTGACCCGGGCGGAGATCGTTGATTTCTCCACAAAGGGTGGGGTCCTCGAAGCCACTGTTCGTACGCGGCGAATCGATGTCCCTGTGACCGCAGCCATGGAAAAATACATGGCAGACCTGACGGAAGTCTTCAAGGAATACGCCAAACTCTCCCACCATCTTTCGGTAGACGGTGTGATGGCCTCCCTGCAGGATCAAGGAATTGATCAATTTGCCGATATCTTGTCGGTCCATCTTTCCCAGCCGACGGTTGAGAAGCAAAAGCTTCTGGAGATCATGGAACCGATGGATCGTCTCCAGCGGATCAACGATCTTCTGGATGTCGAGATTGACAAACTTCAGATCGACCGGCGGATTTCATCGAGAGTCAAGAAACAGATGGAGAAGGCCCAGCGGGAGTATTACCTCTCGGAGAAGATCAAGGCGATCAACGAGGAGTTGGGCAGAAACGACAACACCGAAGAATTGGCTCAGCTCAAGAAAAGTGTTGAAGAGAGTCCCATGACCGAAGAGGCCCGGGAGAAAGCACTGATCGAGGTGCGTCGGTTGGAAGGAATGCCTCCGGTTTCAGCCGAGGCGGGGGTGTGCCGAAATTACGTTGACTGGCTTCTGGCGGTTCCGTGGGCCAAGGCGTCCAAGGAGATTCGCAACATTGTCCGGGCGGAGAAGGTTCTTCATGAGGACCACTACGGACTGGACAAGGTCAAGGACAGGATCCTGGAATTCCTGGCTGTTCGCCAACTGGTCAAGAAGACTGGTGGGACAATCCTGTGTTTTGTCGGACCTCCCGGAGTTGGAAAGACGTCGTTGGCCCGATCGATTGCGCGAGCAACCGGACGGGAGTTCGTCAGGCTTTCACTGGGCGGAGTCAGGGACGAGGCCGAAATTCGAGGACATCGTCGAACCTATATCGGCGCCTTCCCCGGCCAGATCATTCAGATGATGCGCAAGGCCGGAACGGTCAATCCGGTGTTGCTCCTCGACGAGGTCGACAAGATGGCTGCCGACTTCAGGGGTGATCCGGCCGGCGCCCTGTTGGAGGTTTTGGATCCCGAGCAGAACAACACCTATCAGGATCATTATCTCGATGTTGAATATGATCTTTCCCGGGTTCTGTTCGTCTGCACCGCAAACGTCATGCATACGATCCCGCCGGCACTTCAAGACCGTATGGAAGTCATCAAGCTGTCCGGATACACCCACAACGAGAAACTGGCCATCGCCATGCAGTTCCTGGTCCCCCGACAGGTTGAGAAACACGGCCTCGAGAAGTGGAATGTCGGCTTCAACGAACAGAGCATTCTGTTGCTGATCGAGCGCTATACCCGCGAGGCAGGCGTCAGGAACCTCGAAAGGGAGGTGGCGTCGATCTGCCGGAAACTTGCCCGGAGAATCCTCGTTGAGAAGCGTCCCAAGGGTGACGCCCTGATGGTCACTCCGGATCTCGTCGAGGAGTTGTTGGGCAAACCTCGTTTTCGGGCTCTCAAGAGAGAAGAGAAGCCGGAGATTGGTGCGGCATCGGGCCTTGCCTGGACCCAGGTCGGCGGCGAGCTGCTGGCGACCGAGGTTCTTCTGATGCGCGGTAAGGGGCATCTGACATTAACGGGTCAACTGGGTGAGGTGATGCAGGAGAGTGCACGGGCTGCTTTGTCCTACGTACGGTCCCGGGCCGAGGAGTTCCAGATCGATCCGGAGGTCTTCGAGAAAACCGATATTCACCTCCACGTTCCGGAGGGGGCAATTCCCAAGGATGGGCCTTCGGCGGGAATCACGCTGTGTTCGGCCCTGGTTTCCGCACTGACCAAGACACCGGTTCGGGCCGATGTGGCGATGTCCGGTGAGATCACATTGAGAGGCCAGGTCTTGCCGGTTGGTGGACTCAAGGAAAAGATTTTAGCGGCTTTCCGGGCCGGTATCTTCGAAGTTGTCATCCCGGACGAGAATGAAAAGGACCTGGAAGAGATTCCGACTGATATTCAAGAGAAGATGACCTTCCACTGTGTCCACCACATGGACCAGGTCCTCGAACACGTCCTGGTGGGAAGACATGAAGACCGTGGAGCGCCGGCTGCCGGCGTCACCCAATCGGGCATGGGATCGTCGACGGTGGCACACTGAATGGAAATCCGCTCGGTCACCTTCAGGGGGTCATTTCTCAAGGCGTCGACGCGCCCCAAGGAGTGGTTTCCCCATATCGCCGTTGCAGGGCGATCCAATGTCGGAAAGTCCAGCCTGCTGAACTGGCTTTTTCGACACAATCTCGCAAAGGTGGCCAAGGCGCCGGGTAAGACCCGAACGCTCAACTTCTTTCTGGTCAACCGAAACCTCTATATGGTCGATCTTCCGGGTTATGGCTACGCCAAGGTAGCCCGGCGCCTGAGAGACCAATGGGGTCGGGAATTGGGCTCCTACCTCAATCACGAGGAAAGGCTGGCGGGAGTCGTGACACTGATCGATGTTCGGCATGGCCCGAGCGTATTGGACATGGAACTTCAGTCTTTCCTGGTTGAGTCGGGCCTCAATCGACTGGTTGTTCTGACCAAGGGCGACAAGGTTGGACGCAGCAAGAGACGACAGATGCAGGAGCAGATTCAAAAACAACTGGGG
Organism: uncultured Thermoanaerobaculia bacterium; assembly: GCA_964430905.1. Classification (GTDB taxonomy): domain Bacteria; phylum Acidobacteriota; class Thermoanaerobaculia; order Thermoanaerobaculales; family Sulfomarinibacteraceae; genus DAOWGJ01. The sequence goes on from CAYSHZ010000026.1 coordinate 15,285, forward strand.
ATTCCCTCTCGGCCGCTGGTTACCAGCGTCACCTCGGGAGAGGGCCGGCGGGAACTCCTCGACGCAATCGCAGTGATGGCGGATTCTTGGAAAGAACCGCAACAGGAGACGGCACATGGCACGGAAGAAGAAAAACGCACAGGATGAGACGGTCGTAATCCCCCTTGATCTCGACGACGAGATTGAGGAGTACGAACAACAGGCTGCCCAGGCTGCCCAGGAAGGCCGTGTCAACCTCAAACAGCTCAAGGATATGACGATCAACGAGCTGTCGAGTGCCGCCCGCGCCGTGGGGGTCGAGAGCCCCTCCGGGATGCGGAGACAGGATCTGATCTTCGGGATCTTGCAGCGCCAAACCGAGCGCGAGGGCTTGATCTTCGGGGAGGGCGTTTTGGAGGTTCTTCCCGAGGGATTCGGCTTCTTGAGGGCGCCGGAATACAACTATCTGCCGGGGCCGGACGATATCTACGTCTCCCCGTCGCAGATCCGCCGGTTCAACCTCAATACCGGAGACACGGTCTCTGGGCAGATTCGCCCCCCCAAGGAGGGCGAAAGGTATTTTGCTCTGATCAAGGTCGAGGCCATCAATTTTGAGCCGCCGGAAACCGCGATCGAAAAGGTGATGTTCGACAATTTGACGCCCCTGTATCCGGAAGAGCGGATCAAGCTTGAGGTCAAGGACAACATGACCTCGCGGGTCATGGATCTGACAACTCCTCTCGGAAAGGGTCAGCGCGGGCTCCTGGTCGCACCGCCGAGAACCGGCAAGACCATGATGTTGCAATCCATCGCCAACTCCATCACGACCAATCACCCCGAGGTCACCCTGATCGTTTTGCTGATCGACGAACGGCCCGAGGAAGTCACCGACATGCAGCGTTCGGTCAAGGGCGAGGTCATCTCCTCGACCTTTGACGAGCCGGCGGTCCGTCACGTCCAGGTAGCGGAAATGGTCATTGAGAAGGCCAAGCGATTGGTCGAACACAAGCATGACGTCGTTATTCTTCTGGATTCAATCACCCGTCTTGCCCGGGCCTACAACACCGTGGTGCCACCATCAGGGAAGGTCCTTTCGGGTGGTGTGGATTCCAACGCCCTCCAGAAACCCAAGAGGTTCTTTGGTGCGGCCCGCAATATCGAAGAAGGCGGGAGCTTGACCATCTGTGGAACCGCCCTGATCGATACCGGCAGCAGAATGGACGATGTCATTTTTGAGGAGTTCAAGGGAACGGGCAACATGGAGGTTCACCTGGATCGAAAGCTGGTTGAGCGACGAGTCTTCCCTTCCATCGACATCCACAAGTCCGGAACCCGGAAGGAAGAGTTGCTGATCGACGAGTGGGAGCTGCGGCGAATCTGGGTCCTGCGCAAGGTTCTGGCGTCCCTCTCTCCGGTCGAGGCAATGGAGCTGTTGCTTGAGCGCCTGTCAAAGGCCGATACCAACAAGGAGTTCCTCGAAGGGATGTCGCAGGGTTAGGATGCCCCTGGCGAGCGAAATCCTCGACGCGGCGATCGACGGTCGTCGGCTTGGGCCGGAGGACCTCACAATCCTGTTCGAAACGGGGAGCCTGTTGGAACTCGGCCAGGCGGCTGCGGCCATCCGGCGAGAGAAAACGGATTCTGCGGTTGCGACCTTCATCATTGACCGTAACATCAACTACACCAACGTCTGTGTTTACCGGTGCCGCTTCTGCGCCTTTTATCGAGCGGTCGGTGACGTTGAGGCATATGTACTTTCGACTGAAGAGATTGCCGAGAAGGTCCGCGAGACCGTCGAGGCCGGCGGGACCGGGATCCTCCTCCAGGGAGGCGTCCACCCCGACATTGGCCTTGAGGACTACGAAAGGATGCTTCGGGATCTCAAGCGATCCTTTCCCGAGATCCATCTTCACGCATTCTCGGTTCCCGAGATCTGGTACATCGCCAAGGTCGAAAAACGCCCTGTTCGGGAAGTTATTCAGCGGATGATGGATGCCGGCCTGGATTCGATCCCCGGGGGCGGAGCCGAAATTCTGGAAGACGAAACGCGAAAGCGTATTCTGTCCCGAGCCAAGGCCCCAACCCGGGTCTGGCTGGATGTACATCGGGAAGCCCACGACCTGGGCCTGCGAACGACGGCCACCATGATGTTCGGCATTGGTGAACCGATTGGCGCCAGGGTCGAACACCTGATGGGAATCCGGGATCTCCAGGACGAGACCGGGGGATTCACGGCCTTCATCCCATGGACCTTCCAGGACCGACAGACTGACCTCGAGGGAGACGTTGAAACCTCCGGGGGCGTTGACTACTTGAAGACCCTGGCGATTTCGAGACTGGCGTTGGACAACGTCGACCATGTGCAGGGATCGTGGGTGACCCAGGGCGCCAAAATTGGGGAGATCTCCCTGCTTTTTGGGGCGGATGATCTGGGATCCATCATGCTTGAGGAGAATGTCGTCGCCGCAGCCGGCGCCCAGCACCGAATGACCCAGGCGGATATGGAACGGATTATTTCGGATGCGGGGTTCATCCCGAAGCAACGACGGACCCTGTACGAGCCGCTGTAGGGTTGTTTCGGCAGAAGACTTGCTGACCCCCCGGTGGACACAACAGAACCGAAATGGCCCCTCAGTATCATGTTGAAGACGCCCAACTTCCAATGGTTACCAATATGAGGTTCTTTCAACCATTTCCAATAAACCTCGGTTGCGCGGCCCGTAGTGGGCCGGAGGTGGTCGTAAGATCAATTCGTGGACAAACGGCAGAGTGTTACGATTGAGAACGGGAAGGGGCGCCTTTCTTCTGAATGATTGATCAGCGGACGACTCGAATGTTCAAGTATTGGGGCAAGGCTGGCCTTGGTGACGAACCGCCTTGTCACCCGCTCGTTTATCATTCATTGGATGTGGCTGCCGTTGGTTCGGTTGTCCTCAGTTCCCATCCGACATATCTCCGCCGGGTTTCGGAGATGATCGGTCTTGACGGCGAAACGACCCGCCGTTGGCTTTTGTGGTTATTGGCCCACCACGACATTGGGAAATTTGCTGCAGCCTTCCAACGGCTCAAACCTGAGCTGTTACCGGAATCGATCGAAGATAAGTTCAGGTATACCCAACGACATGACACGTTGGGATACCTTCTTTGGAAGAAGGAGTTGATTCAGGGAATCTTCCCCTCGCTGGAAGAGTATTCCCCAACGGAAGAGGCAATGCTGACGCTCCTCAGGACTTCCAGTGGGCACCACGGGAAGCCGCCCCAAGAGGCAGATTGGAGATCAACCTGGTTCCGCAACGAGGACATCGAATCGGCTCGGTGGTTTTCTGCGGGGATCAGCCGGCTGGTATTCGAGACCGCTTTGCCCCCTGCGATATTGGTGGACGACGAGAGCGAATTTGCCGAACGAGTGGCGGTTGCTTCATGGGCGATCGCGGGGTTTGCCGTCCTGTGCGACTGGCTCGGGTCAAATCGTGTGTGGTTTCCGTTCATCGACAGTCAGATGGATATGGCGGTCTATTGGGATCAAATCGCTCTCAGACAAGCACTGCAGGCGGTCGAAGAGGCCGCAATTATTCCCTCTCCTGCTTCAGACAAGACTGGTTTTGGCGTGCTCTTCAGTGGTCTTGGAAAGCCGACGGCGCTGCAACGAGCCGCGGATGTTGTTCCTCTCCAATCCGGACCACAACTGTTTCTGATAGAGGATTTGACGGGTTCCGGCAAAACCGAGGCCGCCCTGACCATCGCGGGCCGGCTTTTGGCGGCCGGCAACTCGGATGGCCTATATGTCGCCCTTCCGACGACGGCGACCGCCGACGCTTTGTATTCTCGGGTCGGTAGAGTGTACCGCCGGTTCTTCGCCCCCGATTCTCGCCCATCCCTGGTACTGGCACACTCTCGCAGCAGGCTGTCGGCGGAGTTCCGGGAATCGGTTGGTGGGGAACGGATCGAAACTGAGGAAGCCTATGATGATCAGGAACCGGGAGCGGCGGCAATATGTGCCGCCTGGCTCGCCGACAACCGAAAAAAGGCGTTGTTGGCCCAGGTCGGGGTCGGAACGATCGATCAGGCCTTGTTGGCGGTGCTCAACGTTCGGCACCAGAGTCTGCGGGCCCTTGGGCTTCTGGGCAAGATCCTGATCATCGATGAGGTTCATGCCTGCGACGCCTACATGAACCAGCTACTGGAGTGTCTCCTTCGGCTTCACGCAGCCTTGGGAGGGTGGGCGATTCTGATTTCGGCGACCCTGCCTGTGAAAACGCGGAGGCGCCTGGTTGAGGCCTTTGCCGAAGGGGCTGGGTTTCAGAGTCCCGATACGCTTCCCGTCGCCTATCCTCAGTTGCTTTCCGTTTTCGAGGGAACCCTCTGGTCACGTGCCGTCGAGGCGCCTTCCTGGTCCCGGAGAACCCTCGAATTCGAATTGATCTCCGATCGTGGCGTTGCCCTGGACCGGATCGCGGACTGGGCGGACGATGGACGGTGCGTTTGTTGGATTCGCAATACCGTCGGGGATGCAGTCGAAGCCTTCGAAGATCTGTCCCTTCGTCTCGGGTCCGATCGGGTGACCCTGTTCCACGCCCGTTTCGCGCTGGGTGATCGCTTGGAGATTGAAGGGGAGGTCCTCAGGCGCTTCGGCAAGCGCGGAAAGGCGACCGAGCGAAGGGGCCGTGTCGTTGTGGCGACCCAGGTGATCGAGCAGTCCCTCGATCTCGATTTCGACGAAATGGTCAGCGATCTGGCACCCATCGATCTGCTTCTGCAGCGGGCGGGCCGGCTCAGACGGCATCGCAGGAACGAACGAGGTGATCCGATCGACGGCCCAGACCGCCGCGGGGATGTCGTGCTTCGGGTTCTCTCCCCGGAGGCCGGCGCCGAACCCGACGAGAATTGGATTCGGTCGTTCTTGCCGGGGACGGCTGCCGTCTATCCCCACCACGGTAACCTCTGGCAAACGACTCGGTTCCTGTCGGAAAACCGGTCGCTGTCGCTACCGGTCGATCTTCGGCGGGCGGTCGAGGCCGTGTTTTCGGAAGACTCAGAGTTTCATCCGCCAGAAGAATTGCAGCGAGTCACCTGCCGGGTCGAGGGCGAGAGGAACGCCGACGAGTCGTTGGCCATGATCAATGCGATCGATCCTCACCAAGGGTACGGCGGCGCGAGGGGAAGCTGGACGGATGTCGAAGACGGTCGCACCCGGCTCGGCGAGCCGACGATCACTCTGTGTCTTGCTCGATGGAATGGTGAGACGCTTCGGCCTTGGTTTGATGGGGGGCCGGATAGCTGGGCGTTGTCGGAGGTCTCGGTTCGCAGGGTTCAGGCCGCCGAGCCCGGGCCTGTGACCGGCGCCGCCCTCGCCCAAGCTGCCGATGAACTTGAGCGAAAAAAGCGGTTCCGGCAATCGTCGAAGCTGTTGGTTCCGTTGGAGGAAAATGAGGATGGTACCTGGGGCGGTTCCGTCTTCGATCACAAGGGCGAAAAGCGAATCATTCGGTACGCCCCGGACCAAGGACTGGAGGTTATC
>CAYSHZ010000027.1:0-20590 GCA_964430905.1 uncultured Thermoanaerobaculia bacterium
CATTGTCGATGACAGAGGCGTAGCCGAACACACCCGTACCTTCGGTTTCGGTTTCAACCCGGACAGTGTAGTTGTTCCACTCCCCTCCGGAGATTTCTCCGAACGGGTCCGAAAGCTGGACCAGTGAATAGGGTGGGACGGTGATCGAGAACGATGAGGTTCCCACTCCAGGGGGGCGGTTCCCATCTGGACCGAAAATCGAGATCGGGCACGACGTTTCAGTGGCGGTGGGATTGACGACGCCGATATTGACTCGATACCGCCCGTCGGCCGTGTGTTTGAGGGCAAACATCCACTGGTCTTCCCGGGTCCCGGGGTAGTCGTCGTCAGTGAAGGGCATCGTCATGTCCGACGTTGGAATTCCCTCAATCACCTGGCCAAACGACGCCGAACCGTCCTCGGAGACGGAATAGACGCGGGCATAGACCTGGACCGGCGTTGTCGACTCGTAGCGGATGGCTCCGACCCAGGACCCGTTTCCCACGTCGAGGAATTGATCAACGACGTCTTCTATGTAGATCTGCTTCTCGGGATTCCCAATCTCAATTTCATGGCCGAATACCCTGGAATTGTCTTCCTCCGCCCGATTGAAATACAGGGTGACCACTCCACCTCCACGGTGTGCGCGGATCCAGAGGTCGGTTCTCCAAATCGATCCTTGAAGACCGGGTGCGTGGGCTGCGGCCAGAATCCAGCCGTCCAGGTGGAGCGTCCGGTTCAACTGGGCCTCGGCCGGGCCGGTGTTTGCGAGCAGGATAAGGAGGCCCACTCCTATCCAGAAACGGTTTCGGAGACGTTCGTTTGAAGATGTTTGGCGCATGTGAACCTCCTACCAGTTCGTAGATGAATAATGGAAACTCAGCACATCAAAGCCTGCTGAAGATCCTGATTCCATCACCAACATGGGTCATTCACTGGGAATTGGGAATGCAATTAAGCGCCAAAATCATGGATTTTCGCGACACGGAGTCGCGTGGAGTTCAGAGTCGAAGGCAGAGGAGCCATCATCAGCACCGGCGCGGGTCCTCCTTGAGACGTGCCGAACCAATGGTTGCGGTGTAGCACCTTCTCTGGGTTCAGCTGTTGATTCTTTCCCTCCGGATTGGGTAAGATGCGCTCCGCGCGATATATCAATATCGCGATGATTGAGCCATCGAGGAGGCCCTCAGTGAGTCAACGTGTTCTGATTATTGACGACGAAGCAGAGATCCGGAGAAACCTCACCTTTGGGCTGACCCAGGAGGGCTACACCTGCACGGCGTGTCCGGACGGGATCTCAGCAATCCATGAGCTCCACCGGTCCCAGGAAGAGGGTGTGGGCTACAACTATCTGATCTCCGATATCTTCATGCCGGACATCGACGGCCTCAAGATCCTCAAGGTGATCAAGAGCGAATTTCCGGACCTGCCGGTGCTGATCATCACCGGGTTCGGCGACGAGATGCTTGAGAGCAAGGCCCTGGCGGAGTACAACACCGGCTTCCTGGACAAACCGTTCGAAATTCCCGATCTGGTCGAGGCGCTCAATGCCTTGACTCCCGGTGGAACGACAATGGACGAAGGCGCCGCTACGTCAGGCGACGGAGAGATCCGCGAGGCGATGAGTGCCTACGTTACCCTTCGTATTTCGGATCCAAGACTGGACATGGAGATCTTTCAGAATCTGGTGACGATGGAAGGGGTCGCTTCCTGTGACGCCGTCCGAGGTGATGTCGATATCATCTGTGTCTTGAATGCTTCCTCGGAAGAATCGATGACCGCATTGCAGCAACAGATTTCGGAGATCAAGGGCGTCGAGGTGGTTTCTATGTCCAGGGTCGAGAGGCCCAAACTGGACCGGGATGTTCACGAGTTCTTGAATATCTACAAGAACGTCGTCAAATCTGCGGTCGTGCAACAGGGTTCCAGACCGGCCGATCTGCGGAGTTACGTAATCATCGACATCGACAAGAATTTTATCCAGCAGGTCTTCACGACCCTGTTCTTCATGGACGAGGTTCTGGTCTGTGACATGGTCGATGAGGGAACCAAGCTGATTGGTGTGATCTCCCAGGCCGGGGCGTTCGGCAAGACGCCGAAGATCATTGAGAAACTCAGCCACATCGATGGAGTCCTGAGGGTCAAGCAGGCCAGTATCATCCAATTGATGGACATGTGACTGAAGGGGTGCTCGGAAACTGAGGTGGGCGCCCCGAAAGGACGCCCGAGGCGGGGTGACGATTTTTTTGAAAAAGGGCGCCCGGGAACCCGCACCACGGAGGCCCTCGACCAACGGATGGTTGCATGAACCAGACAGAAGCCGAATTCAGTTATCGCCTCTGGCGGCATGACGGTGCGCAGGGAGAGTTGATTCCCCTGCTGCAGTCCGCCCAGGATCACTTTGGGTATATCCCCCGACGGGCAATCAAGTACATCTCTGGTGTGACCAAGGTGCCCGAATCCAAGATCTACGGCGTAATCACGTTCTATAGCCAGTTTCGCCTGCAACCGATGGGGAAACACGCTATCCGATTGTGTACCGGGACTGCATGCCACGTTGCCAATGCGGGAATGCTGCTGGACACGATCGAAGATGAGCTGGGGATCGAGGTCAATGGAACGACCGAGGACGGGACCTTTACCCTGTTCTCGGTAGCGTGCATTGGGTGCTGCTCTTTGGCGCCGGTGATGATGATCGATGACGAGACCCACGGGAGTCTGACCCCGGTGACGACCCGGCGGATCGTGCGCAAGGTCCGGAGGAAGACCCTGGCCGGCGAGAAGAAGGCCGCCGCCGAAAAGGCGGAGGCGGGCGCATCTGCCTCCCCGGCGAAGGAGTGAGGGCATGAGTACAATTCTCGTTGGGATGAGCACGTGCGGCATGTCGGCAGGCGCCAAGGACACCTACAAGAGTTTGGAGGGGCTGGTCGACGGATCCGACAACGAATTGACTTTCACCGGGTGTATCGGAATGTGTTTCCGGGAACCGTTGGTGGAAATTCGTGAAGGGGACCGCAGGACGATCTACGGTCATGTCGACCCCAAGAGGGCGAAAGAGATCTATGAGACCCACGTCGTCGGCGGTCAGGAGATCGCCGACTACATCGTCTACCAGGAAGAAGGCGGCAAGGCCTGCGGCGGTTCGGAACGTCCCTTTCTGGAGCGCCAGGAGAGGATCGTGCTGCGCAACTGTGGCCTGATCAATCCCGAGAGCCTGGAAGAGTACGAGGCCAGGGGAGGGTATCAGGCGACCCGGAAGGCCCTTCTGGAGATGCAGCCCGAGGCGATCATCTCAGAGATGAAGGACAGTGGTCTGAGGGGTCGCGGCGGCGCCGGCTTTCCGACCGGACTCAAGTGGTCTTTCTGCGCCGGTTATGAAAGTGACATCAAGTACGTCGTCTGCAACGCCGACGAGGGCGATCCCGGGGCCTTCATGGATCGCTCGGTCCTCGAGGGGGATCCCCACGCAGTACTCGAGGGTATGATCATCTGCGGCAAGGCGATCGGCGCCGGCTTCGGTTACATCTACTGCCGGGCCGAGTACCCCCTGGCGATCCATCGCCTCCAGGTGGCCATTGCCGATGCGGTGGCCAAGGGTTATCTCGGCGAGAACATCATGGGCTCCGGCTTTGACTTCAAGATTGTCATCAAGCAGGGCGCGGGCGCCTTCGTCTGCGGCGAGGAAACGGCTCTCTTTGCCTCGATCGAGGGTGAGCGGGGCATGCCTCGAATCCGGCCGCCCTTTCCGGCCGAGAGTGGAGTCTTCGGGAAGCCGACCAACAACAACAACGTCGAGACCTATGCCAACGTGCCGTGGATCATCTCCAACGGTGGACAGGCCTATCGGAAGTACGGAACGGAAAAGAGTCCCGGGACCAAGGTCTTCGCCCTGGCGGGCAAGATTGCCAAGGGCGGCCTGGCCGAGGTTTCGATGGGTAGGACGATCGAGGACATCCTCTTCGGCATCGGTGGTGGCATCAAGGATGGGCGGGAATTCAAGGCAGTCCAGATGGGCGGTCCGTCCGGTGGGTGTATCCCGGCATCCCTCAAGGACACGCCGGTCGATTTCGAGAACATTCCCAAGACTGGCGCCATCATGGGGTCGGGCGGCATGGTCGTCATGGACGACCGAACCTGCATGGTGGACATGGCACGGTTTTTCCTGGATTTCACGCAGGACGAGAGTTGTGGCAAGTGCACCTTCTGCCGGATCGGAACCCTCCGAATGCTGGAGACCCTTGAGCGAATTACCCGTGGCGAGGGTGAGGTCGAAGACACCGACATGCTGGCGGAGCTCGGGGAGCAGATCAAGCAGGCCAGCCTGTGCGGCCTGGGGCAGACGGCGCCCAATCCGGTCCTGTCGACGATGCGTTACTACATGGACGAGTTCCTCGCTCACATCAAGCACAAGAGTTGTCCCGCGGGCAGTTGCCAAGCCCTCGTCGACTTCGTCATCGAGGAGGCCAAGTGCGAAGGCTGCGGCGTCTGTGCCAAGGACTGTCCGGTCGATGCCATCTCCGGCATCTTGAAACAGACGTATGTCATCGATATCGGGGCTTGCGTCCAGTGCGGAAAATGCATGACATCGTGTTCATTTGACGCGATTTATACGGTAGGCAAGAAGGTGGCCGCATCATGAAGACCATCACGATCGAAATCAACGGTAAAGAGATCGAGGCTCGCCCCGGCCAGACGGTGCTGGAGGTTGTCGAGGAACACAATCTCGACACGATCCCGACCCTGTGCCATTCGCCCAATCTCAAGCCCTATGCCTCGTGTTTCCTCTGTGTCGTCGAACTCGAAGGTAAGCCCAATCTGGTTCCGTCCTGTGCAACCCCTGTTTTCCCGGGGATGAAGGTCGTGACGCGCAACGAGCGGATCGAGAAGTCCAGAAGGACGGCTCTCGAGCTGCTCTTGTCCAACCACTATGCGGACTGTGTGTCCCCCTGCAAGGAGGGGTGTCCCGCGGGTGTTGATGTCCAGGGTTATTTGGCCCTGGCCAACATGGGCGATTTCAAGAAGGCTGCGGATCTGATTCGCGAGACCAACCCCCTGCCCGGAATTTGCGGCCGTGTGTGCGTCCGAAAGTGCGAGGTCGTTTGTCGCCGGATCGATGTTGATACCTCGGTTGCAATCAACGACGTCAAGCGCTACATCACCGACAGCCCGGGGGTCTACGATGACGATCCCGTCAGGGAGCCTTCCCGCGGCCAAAGTGTCGGTATCGTAGGTGGAGGTCCGGCCGGCCTGACCGCCGCATGGTTCCTGGGCAAATGGGGTTACGACCCTGTCATTTACGAGAGCCTGCCCAAGGCGGGTGGCATGCTGCGCTACGGAATTCCCAGGTACCGCCTGCCCTGGGAGGAGATCGACAAGGAAGTCGATTACATCAGGCGGGCCGGCGCCGAGATCAAGTGCGGCGTCGAGGTCGGTGTCGATATCACCCTGGACGAGTTGATGGACCAACACGGTGCAGTCTTCCTCGGGCCCGGCGCGATGGAAGGCAAGGGCATGATGGTCGAAGGCGAAAAGGACACGCCTGGTGTCGTCATCGGCGTCGACTATCTGCTGGAAAAGTCCGAGAATCCGACCAAGACCGAGGGTACGGTCGTCGTCATCGGTGGCGGCAATACCGCGGTTGATGTGGCGCGGGAAGCCTGGCGTCTGGGGGCCGAAAAGGTGATTGTCATCTATCGCCGAACCCGGGCCCAGATGCCGGCCGATCCCCAGGAGATCGAAGACATGTTGGAAGAGGGTGTCCAGCTGTTGGAGTTGGTCGCACCTGTGGGAATCGTCAAGAAGGAAGACGGCAGTCTCAAGGCCCTCAAGTGCATCCGAATGGTACTCGGTGAGCCGGATGCCTCCGGCCGGCGGAGACCGGTTCCCCAGGAGGGTTCGGAGTTTGATCTGCCCTGCGACTGGGCGATGCCCTCGATTGGGCAGATGCCCTTTTTGATGCGGCTGCTCAAGGACAGCAAGCACGCCCCCAAGGTCTCGCGGTGGAGCACCTTCGAGATCGATACCGCGACGATGAAGACCAGCATCGAGGGCTTGTTTGCCGGTGGTGATGCCGCCGACGACGGTCCGACCGTCGTCATTGACGCCATTGCTGACGGCCAGAAGGCAGCCAAGGCCATTCATGCCTACCTTCAGGGTGAGGAGATTCCGGCCAAACCCTTCATTGTCACCAAGGAATTCTGGGAACGCCCCGGCCAGAAAGAGCTGGGCGAGATCCCCGAGAGCCCCCGCCGGGCGATGCACCACATCTCAGTCGCCGATCGAGTGGGGAACTTCAACGAGGTGGCCATCGGCTACGAGTTCGAGGACATGACCCACGAGTGTGACCGGTGTCTTTCCTGCGGGTGCCTGGCGTTCGACTGGTGTGACCTCAGACTCTACTCGGAGGAGTATGGGGCAGACCTTGGACACTACAAGGGCAAGGTTCGCAAGCACAAGGTTGACGAACGTCATCCCTATTTGGTCTACGATCCCAACAAGTGCATCCTCTGTGCCCGCTGTATCAGGACCTGTGAAAAGGTGTTGCCGATTTCGGCCCTGGGATTAATTAACCGGGGATTCAAGACCGAGATGCGTCCATCGATGAACGACCCCCTGGTGGATACCAGCTGTATCGCCTGCGGCAACTGCGTTGATGCCTGTCCGACCGGGGCCATTCTTCCCAAGTTCGCCTACAAGAGTCGTGCGGCGTTGGCGGCAGAACAGAGTCAGAGCCACTGTGCCCTCTGTTCGATCGCCTGCCCGATCACGGTCAATACGATCTCCGAGGGTGGATATTTCATCAATCCCTCCGGTGTTGCCGGCGATTATCTCTGCCATGACGGGCGATTCTGTTCGGAACTCTTCATCAAGAGTACGCGAATGATCGAGCCGCAGAAGAGGGAGGGCATGGTCCACACGCCACTGGAGCACCGGGAGGCTTTGACCCTGGCCGTCAAGGGTCTCAAGACCGCCGTCGAGCAGTACGGCCCCGAGAGCGTTGCAGTCTTCCTCTACCCAGACGCAAGCAACGAAGAGATGTTTCTGGCCGGACGGATCGCCCGAGAGGGTCTGGGGACCAACAATATCGGCTCGATCGCAATTCTGGAAACCGGTGTGGCATCCGGGGTGTTGGACACGTCCTTCGGATTCACCGGATCGACCGCAGACCGTTCGGTCATCGGTGATGCCGATCTGATCATCTGCAACAACATCGATCCACAGGACGAGTTGCTGATCCTCAGCATGGACATCATCGATGCCGTCAAGGATGGTGGCGCCCAGTTGATCGTGACCGGCTCGTCGAAGAATTCGCTGGACGATCTGGCGACGCTGTCCCTCGATCCCATGCGCGGTCGTGCGGCCCTGATGTGGAATGGGGTTGTCCAGTGTCTGATTGATCGGGAGTTCTTCCCCAAGGATGCCATTGCCTCAATGGATGGTGGCGAGGCGTTCCTCGGGGATTCCAACGACTATGACGGCTCAAGAACCGAAATGGTCACCGGTGTCCAGAAGGGCCTGATCGAGTCTGCTGCCGACCTGGTGTCCAATGCCCGGAAGGTCGTGATCATTCAGAGCCCGGACCGGTCTCACGATATGGCCCCCGGTGATGTTCAGGTGATGGCCAATCTGACGTTGCTTCTGAGAGACAGGGGAGTTCGTGGCGATTTGATTCTGCCCTCGCTAGCGGACAACGGCGCCGGAATCGAGGTCTGCGGCGCCGATCCGGCATTCCAGGCGGGCCGTGTTCCTTCCTCGGTTTCTGCCGGGGCCCGATCTCGAGCCGAACTGCTGGCCATGCTGAAGGAGGGCCGCATCAAGGCTGCTCTCGTCATCGGGGAGGATCCGATGGCCACCGACCGGACGGCCTCGTATTTCGGTGGTATTGAGTTTCTGGCCGCAATCGATTGGGCCCAGACCGAAACGACTCAGTTTGCCGATGTTGCCATTCCCGGGAGTACCTTCCTCGAGAGTCGGGGGACCCGGTGTAATTTCGAGGGTCGGGTGATCTCTTTCGAGTCCGCGATGGCGCCGCCCGCCGGGATCCCAGGCTGGGAGGTCCTGACGGGAATCGCTGCCGAGCTGGGACTCTCCGTTGGGCCCGATTTTGATGCGGTCTCGAACGAATTGGACAATCTCGTTCGGGCCAACAACGGGGCCACCCTGGGCATGGTGTGGAACACTGGTCAGGAAAGGCAGTGGAATGGGAGAGGCATGCTGGTTGTGGCCGATGTTGAGGCCCAGGCGTCGTCGGTGCAGCCGGCGTTTTCAGTGACCGCCCGCTATCGTCGTGAGAAGCTCGAGGTTGGTCTCTCCAACTACCGGGTCGGCGCAAGGCAATGAAGGAACAGCTCTCGCTGGGCGGATTGATTGAGCTGCTCGACAAGAGCTTCGACCTGTTACTGATTCTGGATGAAGAAGAAAACGTCAGGCACCTCAGCCCCCTCCTGGCATCGGATTGCGGGTGTGATCGATTTGAAAAAAATGGGTGTGCAGAACTGAGAGATCTCTTCACAGCGGAGGCCTTGGGTGCATTCAGGGAGGCGATGCCCAAGGCCGCAGCGGGCGAACGCGGTGTGGTCGTCTACTGGAAGTCCAGTCCCACCAGTCCGTTGGTTGTCTTCAAATGTGATTATGCGGAGACCTTGGACGGCCCCTTGTATTTCTTCAGGTCCAACCGGTCGACGGATATCGCCGATTTCAGTCTGAAGGATGACTGGGAGAAGGTGGAACGGGCCAAGGAACTGGCCTGCCTCTACTCCGTGGCCGAGTGGGTGCATGAGTCGACCTCGATCGACGAGTTCTTTGCCGATTTTCCCAAGTATATGGCCGCAGGAATGCGCTTCCCCGATCAGGTTCAGGTCTATTCGGTCTACCAGGGGCAGGAATATGGCGAGAGACCCGAGGATGGTCATTCGATTGCCAGTGTCCTCAACGTCGGGGATGAGGTCCTGGGTGAGATCGTCGTAGGCTACGACGATCCGGCGATCGAGGTATTGCCTGAAGAACAGAAACTGTTGGACGAGATCGCACGGTTCCTCTGCCTGGCCCTTGAGAAAAAGAGCCTTGCCAAGGCAGTCGAAGTCAAGTCGGAAGAGTTGGAAGAGGTTGCAAAGAAGGTTGCCGGACTGGAATTCAAGATCGAGGCACGGACCCGGGAACTGGAGAAGGAACACAAGACCCTGGCAAAGGTCAACGCCTATCTGGATCAGGCGCATCGGGGATTTGACGAGTCCAAGAGGACACTCAAGACGATGTTCCAGGCGATCCCGGACACGGTTGTCCTGATCGACAAGGACCTCGAAGTGGTGATGACCAACCAGAGCGAGAAAATGGCCGGACAGATCTGTCACAAGGTCCTCTTCGACTCCGACGTGCCCTGCCTGGATTGTCGCCTGACCAAGATCTGCGAGACACGAGTCCCGGTGACGGTGGAGATGAAGCACGGGGACGAGTTCTATGAGGTCCATGCCCTGCCGGTCTTCAATGACGATCACGAGGTTGAGGGGATCATCGAGTTCTTTCGGGACATCACCTACAAGAAGGTCTACGAGCAGCAGTTGCAGCAGGCCGACAAGTTGGCATCGCTGGGGCAACTGGTCAGCGGCATCGGACACGAGATCAACAATCCAAACCAGTTCATCCGGGGCAACATCAAGATCATCAAGCAGGCGCTGGATGACATTCTCCCGATCGTCGATGCCTACCATGAGGAGCATCCGGATCTCAAGATTGCCCGGTTGAAGTATGACTTCTTCCGCCAGCATGTCCTGACCCTGGTCGATGACATGGCCAACGGTTCCGAGAGGATCAAGAGGATCGTTCAGAGCCTGAAGAGCTTTGCCCGCAAGGACGAGGGGCAGTTGGTGGATACGGTTGACATCAACAACGTCATCGACGAGAGTGCCCGGCTGGTCCACAATCAGGTTCACAAGTTTGCCGATATTCAGCTGGATCTGGCGCCGGACCTCCCAGCATTCGAGGGCAACGCCCAGAAACTGGAGCAGGTGATCATCAATCTGATCATCAATGCAAGTCAGGCAATGCCCACCGATCAGCGGGGAATGATCAGAGTTTCTTCAAGGGAAGACGGGGACTTCATCGTTGCTCGGGTCGAGGATAACGGTTCGGGGATGAGTGCATCTACGGCCAAGAGCATCTTCGATCCGTTTTTCACGACCAAGAGGGCACGGGGAGGGACGGGTCTGGGTCTGTCCATCGCCCACCGTATCATCGAAGAGCACCGGGGGGTCATTTCGGTCGAGAGTGAGATCGGCAAGGGGACGGCGTTTACCATTCGGATTCCGATCGAGAGTGGGGACGAGGCGGTGTCGTGACGGGTATGGAGGACACCATGACCATGCGGAATATCTTGATCGTCGATGACGATGTGGCGGTCACAAACTATCTGATGGTCTTTCTCATGCAGAGTGAGACCTTCGAACCGACGGTCATCAACGATTCCCGAGAGGTTTCGCCGTTGCTGGAGCAGGAGAGCTTCGACGTTATCTTGCTGGACATGGACATGCCCAACTTGAGCGGCATCGATCTGCTCAAGATCATTCGGGAGAAGGGAATCGATACACCGGTGATTGTCCTCAGCGGGGTCAACGATGTCGATCTGGCCGTCAGGGCACTCAAGCTGGGCGCATTTGACTATCTGACCAAGCCGGTCGATGACGAGTACCTGCTTGAGGTCATCGACAAGGCGATTCGAAACCGGACGGTCAAGGACACCATCAGCAGCTTGCCGGAGCAGTTGAGCCGGGACGACCTGGCCTACGAAGAGGCCTTTGCCCGGCTTCCAACCGAGAATCCCGAGATGATTCACTTGCTGCACCGGGTTGAGAAGATAGCCAACGGCAGGCAGGGAGTGTTCGTGATGGGCGGGCGGGGTACCGGCAAGGGCAAGGTGGCCGAGGCCATTCATAACGCCGGTCCCAGGAAAGACGGTCCGTTTGTTGCCGTCAACGCGGCGGCCCATGACCCGGATGCGATTGCGGCCGACTTTTTCGGACAGGCAACTGACTGGACAGGCGAGCACCAGGAGACTCCCGGTCTGATCGACCAAGCCGAGGGTGGGACCCTCTATATCTCCAACATCGAGCATCTCTCCATGGCCGTGCAGCACCGTCTTGATCGGTTGATTCGGACCGGGGAGTACTACAGAGAGGGAACGACCCAGATCCGAACCGCGGATATTCGAGTCATCGGTGGATCCACCGAGGATCTGCGATCCGATGAGTTCAGGGACAGTTTCTCCCAGGATCTGCTCTACCATCTGTGGGTCAATTTGATCCAACTGCCCCTGCTCAAGGACCGTGCCGACGATATTCCGCTGTTGGCCGAGCACTATTTGAAGAGGGAGGCCGGTCGAACCGGGCTGGATATCAAGGGCATCAATCCGGAACTCGGTGCGTTTCTGCAGACCTATTCATTTCCGGGGAACCTCGAAGAACTCAGAGATGTCATCGCCACCTGTGTCCGGAAGTACGTCACGTCCGGGGAGGTACCGGCCGATGGCCTCCTGGGTGTGGACTCACTCTCAAACTACCTTCGGGATACCATTCGGATCGGACCTCGGACGCCGGACAATCGGAGGCTGAGGAAACTGGCCGACGTCATCGACGAGCAGGTGAGATGGACGGTCGATGTACTCGACGGTGATCTTGGGCGTACGGCCCAGGAGTTGGGGATTACGCTTGAAGAACTGCAGGAGTTACTGACTCCAGCGGTTTGAGATGTAGTCCTCAATGATTGCGATGAACTGCTCGGCCAAATCGTCGTAGCCACCCTGAATGGTCCTGAAGGGACGACCGTCGACGAACACCGGACATTTCGGTTCCTCGCCGGTTCCAGGCAGGGAAATACCGACGTGAGCGGCCCTGCTCTCGCCGGGGCCATTGACGACGCAGCCCATGACCGCCAGTTTGAAGTTTTCGACTCCAGGATAGAGCCGACGCCACTGGGGCATCGATTTTGTAATGTGATCTTCGACATGTTCCGCCAGCCGCTGGAACGTTGTTGAGGTTGTTCGGCCGCAACCCGGGCAGGCGGTGACCACCGGGCTGAACGAACGGAGACCCAGTCCCTGCAGCAGCTCGCAGGCCGCGCGAACCTCGTCTCGCCGGTCACCACCGGCTCTGGGAGTCAGCGAAACCCTAATGGTGTCGCCGATGCCTTCGAGAAGCAACGGGGCCATGGCTGCAGATGACCAAACGAGGCCCTTGGAGCCCATACCGGCTTCGGTCAGACCCAGGTGGAGCGGCTGGTCGGTCTGTGCGGCCAGGGCCCGGTAGAGCCTGATCAGTGCCGGAGGTTCTGAGACCTTGCACGAGAGGATGATCTGATCCCGCCCCAGTCCGGCGGCCACGGCCATCTCGGTCGACTGGAGGGCACTTTGGATCATGCATCTTTCGAGGATCTCGTTGGAGTCCAGCCCCAGGTTGCGATCGGTGTTCTCCTGCATCATCGCGATGACCAGATCCTGGTCCAGCGATCCGCCGTTGACCCCGATCCGAATGGGTTTATTGTTGTCCCGGGCGATCTTGCAGATCGTGGTGAAGTTATCATCGCCCCGCGTCCCGCGGCCGGTGTTTCCGGGGTTGATTCTGTACTTGTCCAGGGTTTCGGCGCACCGGGGAAACTGCTGCAGAAGTAGATGGCCGTTGAAGTGGAAGTCACCGATCAGTGCGACACCACAACCGGCATCCTCAAGGTGGGCTCCGATCTCCGGAACGGCGGTGGCGGCCTCAGGAGTGTTGACCGTGATTCGGACCAGTTCAGATCCTGCCTCCGCCAGTTCGATGATCTGGTCGGTCGTCGCCTGGACATCGGTCGTATCGGTGTTGGTCATCGACTGGACGACGACGGGGGCGTTCCCGCCAACGGCAACCGACCCCACCATGACCCTGTGTGTTGTCCTGTTCTTCATTGAAACCTCGAGGCCAGTTCTTCGGCCATGCGGTCGGCCAGTTTGAGGTAGGTGTCGATGCCTTCGCCGTCGAGCCCGTCCTCGTGGATACCTGCGGTGACCAGCGCCACCTGCCGGGAAACTGCGCAGACGGCCTCCGCGATCGGCCTGGCCACCACCTCTTCCTTGTGGGGAGGGATTGTGATGACCGAGCATGAAATTTCCAGCCCATCGGACGAACCGGGGGAGATCACGGGTTGAGCCAGGACAACGCTTCCCAGATGCGGCCTGGTTCCTCCCGTGACCACGATGACGATGTCCTCTCCAGCGTGAGTTACGGTCGCCTCCATGACCCTGCCGGTCGGGGGATCAACGATGGAGTGCCGAAAATCCTTCATTGAGGGATTCTAACCCGATTCATGATTGGGTCGGGCAGGCTTCATGGGAAGCTGACCGAGAGGCAGGTAATGATAAACTCTGCCGAGGTCAGGGCTCGACCGCCATCTCCTCGGGGAGGGCCTCGGAGGGGAAGGCGCCGCTGGTGTAGAACCGCTCGAGAAGCTGGTCTTTCTCGGTCCATCGGTCCAGCAACCACTGACGGACATCGTCCTCGAGGGTCGGCAGATCTTCGACCGGGAAACGCCTGACGTGAAGGTGGATCCTTTCCACCGAACCCTTAATGTACTGCCACAAGGTGGGGACGCCCTCTTCGTAGCCGATCGTCAGGTCATAGACAGCGGTGACGTGTTCCCTCAGGCCCTCGACCGTTGCCGCAAAGCCCTTGGTTCGGGGCAGCAGAACGTGCTGGAGGGGCTTGATGCCTCGGCTCAGGGCGAACTCTCGGCTGGCTTCAATCTTGTGGAGGCGGGCCCGGGTCCCCTCGACGAAGGAGACCAGCCATACGGGGACCCTGTTTTCCACCAGTGTGCTGAAGGTCTTGAGGATGTGATCGGAGTCCGAAGACCAGTTTCTCTTGACGAAGAGGCAGTCGAGGAACAGCATGCCCCAGCCGACGCCGGGGACCCACTTGAGGATATCCTTGACGAAGAACTTGAGGTCGCCAAGGCGTTCCTTGGACTTTGCAAATGCCATGATGGTCGTGATGTCGGGCATTTGCTGATGGTTGGAGACGATGATTGCGTCCTCACGGAGGGGGACGTCCTCTCCGGTAATCAATATGGTGCTGCCGTTGAGGTGTCTCGCTCCCGAGACGCACATGCCCCACCAGGCGCCGGCGCATGCACGATTGATCTTCCGAAAGGCCTTCATCGAGAACGGTCTGACCAGAAGGCTGAGTGTCTGCACAAGATTGACGATGATCAGTGTGCCCAGCCCGAATACGGACAGCAGACCCGCCCGGACGTTTGCGGCAGCGTTTGACAGGAATGACCGGTTTTCTATCAGGGGTTGGAGAGGCATTGCAGTCCTTTCAGGATCAGGGTTTGACACCATTCGAGATCTTCGGAATCAGTTCCGATGTTGCCGACGGCCACGCGGAGGGCGATTCCGTCGTCCAACCGTGTGTGGGAAAGATAGATCTTACCGGAAGCATTGATCTCTTCCATCAGTTTCTTGTTGAAATCATCCAATTCATCTTGATCATTTACGCCATCAGGTTTGGCACGAAAACAGACGACCGAGAACGGCGCCGGCGAAGCCCTCTCCAGCAGAGGCTGGGCGTCAACCCAGTTGGCGAACGCCTGAGCGAGGGCAATATGACGGCGAAGGTGGGTCTGGAGTCCGGAAAGGCCGTACGAGCGGAGGACCCACCAGAGTTTGAGGGCCCTGAATCTTCGTCCCAACTGGACGCCGTAGTCCATCAAATCGACGACTTCGCCGGTCATCGGAGTCGTCAGGTATTCCGGGACCAGTGAGAAAGCCCTTTTGAAGACTTCGGGATGCCGAGTGTAGAGAGCGGAGGCATCGATCGGTACGAAGAGCCACTTGTGGGGATTGAAGACGAAAGAGTCTGCATGCTCGGACCCCTGGAGACACCAGCGGTGCTCGGGGCACAGAGCCGCCGATCCTGCGTAGGCGGCATCGACATGGAGCCAGAGGTGCTCCTCGCGGCAGATGGTGGCGATGTCCGCCACGGGATCGACCGACGTCGTCGATGTGGTTCCGACGGTTGCGACCACGGCCAGGGGTCGAATCCCCGCCTGACGGTCCTCTGCAACTGCGTTCCGGAGTGCCTCGACATCCATCCGGTATTCGGTGTCATGCGGGATGGCCCTGAAGCCGTCGAGGCCCAATCCCAGTGTCAGGCAGGCCTTGGCAATTGAAGAGTGGGCCTGGTCCGATGCGTAGACCCTCATGGGCGGAAGATGATCGCGGCCGGCAAGCCCCCGTTCTCGGATTTCGAGGTCGGCATTTTCCCGCGCAGCGGCCAGGGCCAGAAGGGAGGAAATCGAGGCGGTGTCGCACAGAAAACCGAAGAAGTCCTCGGGCAGATCCAACCCCCTCTTCATCCAGTCGAGGACCACCAGTTCCAGTTCGGTCGCAGCGGGGCATGTCCGCCACAGCATGCCGTTGACATTGAGAGCGGCCGAGAGCATTTCACCCAGAATTCCGGGCCCGGATCCGGTGATTCCGAAATAGGCCATGAATCCTGGGTGGTTCCAATGGGTCACTCCGGGGAGAACTGTCGTTTCGAAATCCCTCCAAATATCCTCGAGCCTCTGGGGCTCTGCAGGCATCTCCTGCGGCAAAGCCCGGCTGAGGTCTCCCGGGTTGTTCTTCGACAGTACCGGGAAGCGTCTGGCGCCTCCCTCAAGGTAGTCGGCAATCCAGTCGACCATTCGGTGGGCCTCGGCACGAAAGCTCTCGGTTTCATACGGTTCGGACATCGCCACACTCCTCCCCTTCATCCTCCCATATCCTGGACTGGAATGCTGATGGAGAGCGCAGACCTGTAGAATAGCGGTGGACGTATTTTGGAGGTTTGAAATGAAAGCAATTCTGGTATTGATCGTCGTTGTTGTTGTGGCGCTGGTCGCGTTCAACTATTTCACCACCGGTGAGTTTAGCCTGATGCCCTCGTCTTCGGGAGGCGGCGAAGCCCAGCAACTCAACCAACTCAGGGGCGAGTTCCGGTCGTTGGCACGCGAGTTCCGGCAGGCGGGCCGGAGCGCGGCCCTCAGCGGAATGGATACAACATCGGCTGCATCAGCTGTGTTGTCTGAACTCGACGGCGTCGAGGACAAGGTCGAGGCGATCGGGAAGAACACCCAAGACCCGAAGGTTCGGGATGAGGCCAAGAAACTGGCCCAGGAAATTGCCAAGTTCAAAAAGGACATTCGGTAGCGGTCGGGGGAGGGCCGAAAGGGCGCTCCCGCCATGTGCGGGATCTGCGGATGGGTTGATTGGGGCGGGCGTACCGATGAAGGATCAGTCCGTCGAATGGCCGATGTGTTGGCGCATCGTGGCCCCGACGGTGAGGGGGTCTGGCGAGACTCAACGGGAACGATCGTCATGGGTCATCGCCGCCTGGCGGTTCTCGATCTTTCGGAGAGAGCCGATCAGCCGATGGTCGATCCTTCAGGTTCTGCGCTTGCCTTCAATGGAGAGGTCTACGGTTTTCGGGATCTTCGCATTCTGCTGGAGAGGGAGGGCACGTCCTGTGTTTCGACGGGGGACACCGAGGTTGTCCTTCGGAGCCTGATCCGCTGGGGTTCTCCGGCGTTGGAAAAACTTGACGGGCAGTTTGCCCTGGCATTCTGGGATCCCGAGGGACGGCGTTTGCTCCTGGCTCGTGACCGGCTTGGAATCAAGCCTCTCTACTGGGCCGAGGTGGGGGGGGGAGTGGTCTTTGCATCGGAGATTCCGGCGTTGCTTCGCCATCCCGGTGTTCGGCGTGACCTTCACATGGAGGCTTTGCCCTCCTGGATTCAACTGGGATACGGTTGCGGAGAAGAGACCCTCGTCCGTGGCGTTCATCGTCTGCCTGCTGGGCATCTGCTCTTCATCGACGAGAACGGCATTCGATTGAGACGCTGGTATGACCCGTTGGAAGCCGTCGGCAGACGGGGGGACCCACCATCCAACCGAAGGCGGGCCGTCGATCAACTGACGGTATTGATTACGGATTCCTTGAGAAGACGGTTGGTCAGCGATGTCCCGCTGGGCTGCTTCCTGTCCGGGGGGGTCGATTCCGGAACTGTTGTCTCGGCGGCAGTGGCGGTGGGTGCCCACCCTGAAACCCTGACGGTTCGTTTTTCCGGAGGCGAGGACGAAAGCCTTGCGGCTTCACGGGTTGCGCAAACCCTGGGTCTCGAACACGAGGTTGCCGACTGTGCGCCTTTGGATCTTGAGCAGGCTCTGTACGGATGGGGGAGAGTGACCGGCGATCCCCTGGCCGACCCATCCTTTCTGCCGACCGGTATGGTATCGGCAGAAGCTCGGAAGCGCTGGGTTGTTGCCCTGTCCGGTGACGGAGGTGACGAACTCCTGTCCGGCTACCCCCGGCTTCGTCTGATGCCGCGATTGGAGCGATTGATGGGGATGCCTGCGTCGTTGCATCGGCTTCCCTTTTCCCTGTTGCCGCCTCGGCGATGGGCTTCAAAAATCCAGGCGGCCCTTCGGACGTCCGATCCGTTCTCTGCCTACCAGGCCCTTCAGGGTGTCTGGCCGGCTGATGAGGCGGCCGTCCTGGTTGGGAGGGATCAGGTTGAATTACCCTGGGATCAATCAATTCTTGATCGGGTTCGGGACCTGGATTCCTGGACGCGGTGGCGGGCGCTGGACCTACTGACCTTCTTGCCCGACAGGATGCTGGCCAAGGTTGACCGTGCCGCCATGCAGCACTCCCTGGAGGTCAGGGTTCCACTATTGGATCATCCCATCGTTGAGTTCCTGCTTTCGGTCAATCCGAAATGGACCCGAGGGAAGTCGATGTTGCGGGATGCAGGGCGCCTTCTGGGACTTCCCAGTGTCTCGCGACGCAAGATCGGTTTTGAGATCCCCCTCGGGGTGTGGCTCCGGGGTCCCCTGCGTGAGAGTGTCCAGACCCTTCTGACGGGGAAGACTCTTGATGAACTGGGTTTGAGGCGGAGAGTGATCGAGGACCACTGGGAGGCCCACCAGCAGGGCAGGGCCGATCACGGAGAGAGACTCCTGGCGATCGCGGTCCTGGTCAACTGGGTCGAAGATGTCCTGGGGTGAGTGGGATCTTGAGGCCAGAGAGTCGTTTGCGTTATTGAGAAACAGGCAGAGAAGCCGCTCCAAGTGCGTGTTAAACCTTGGAAAACAATGCCCCGGCGTGTGCCGGGGCATGTCTCGAACAGAAATAAGGCTCGACTACTCGATGTCGAGGGACAGCAGTTCCACCGGAATTGTGGAACCATTGATGCACATCGACCGGTCATAGCCGGTAGCCGTTGCCCAGGCCCCGGTACCGTCATCCTGGAGGGATTGGGTGTCACCCCCAGTGCCGCTCATCCAGAGGAAGTTGCAGTCAGGCGTCATGGTTTCGCTCTGAACCGAGAACCATTTCGTGCCGACGCTGCCGAGGTCGCAGACAGCAGGAATATCGAATTGGAAGAGGTCGAAACCGCTGTACTGGTCGCCGGTAGGGGTGATGGTCGGGATTGCCGACTGCACATCGCAGATCACCGTTCCCGGTACCCCGGCGTTGTCCTCGTAGAAGAGTATGTCGAAAGTCATACCGGTGGGGTCACAGGCGGCCCATGAACCTTCATTAATGAGGCTCAGCCCCCAAACATTGAGGGTGCCGATGCTGAACCAGTCAGGGTCGGCTGCCTGGGCGATCGTCTCTGCCACGATGTAGGTGCCCCATGTTGCCTGACCGCTTACTGCGGCGGACCACGATTCTTCGTTGCCATGGGCATCCTGGCCCAGCAAGAAACCGGGATCCCCAATGTCGCCGCAGCCTGGCCCTGGTGGCGGCGGCACTCCCACATCGACGGACAGCGTGTAATCGCCTTCGCTAGTACCATACCCGTCCACAACAATGAAGTATGTGTTTCCTCCAGTCAGGGCCTGTCCGATCAGTTCAGAGTTATAGGCTCCTGATGGATATGAGGCCGCCTGACACGCATCGTCGTTACACGCGTAATCCGAAACGCCACAATTGGCAATGCCTTCGAAGATGTAGATCTTTGTGTCGTAGTTGGCATCGCCGCCGTTGGAACACACGGTGATATCAACAGCTTCATCCGCCGCCGGTGTGTAGGCGTACACAACATCTCCCGCTGTGCCACCGGAATATGGGCAGACGGCGTCGTAATCGTTCACAGCCCCGGTCGTCGTACCCGAATCAACGTATGGCAGAGCTGCAATCACCGTGGCATTGGCGCAATCTTCGCCGCCGGCCATTGGATTATTGGGCGGCCCAGGGGGGATGCTTGACGATGGAGCCTTGACTCCCGGTATGAAGTGACTGTTGATGCTGGTTGCCTGGTTCTGTTCCGCGATAGCGGCGCCGGCAATACCGACCACGATCGCAACTACGAATACGCTGAGAATCCATCTCTGTTTCATTTTCCTCCCCCTCATTAAAAAAACCCAATGACGTAACTGACCATCAATCCCGTCAATAATCTGTGAAAACCTGAGTAGAGGCTAGCATCCCAGTTAGTTCTTTGCAAGAAAACAGAATTATTGAGAATGCGTCCATATGTCATTGAAAATCCCCGCCCTGAGTGTGCAGGAATATTGGCGATCCGGTCCGCAGAGTCGATCACAACGGAAGAATGGGCAGTTTGGCGGATTTGAACGGCACAGCTGATTCGTTTCGGTAGACTGTAGGTGGGGGCTGACGGCATGAATGAAAGGGAGTCATCGAATCCTCTCAGGGATCTTCGCGAGTCAGATGTGCATGGCCTGGCCAAACTTGGGGTGCAGGCTGCTTCCGGTGTCACCCGAATCACCGAAGGAGTTCACCAGTCCGTTTGGGGTGCGATGGGAATTCCCGGTGGCAGAGTACTTGGGCGAACTCGGGGTCTCACTGGTCTCGTTTATGGGGCCGTTCGCGGTGTGATCCAACTGGTTGGCAAGGGTGTGGATGTGGCGGCGGCTCGGCTGCCGGCCATGCAACAGTCGGATGAAGATCCTGTTGTTGAGTCGCCCCGGAGGGAACAGTTGCTTGCGGCCGTCAACGGCCTGATGGGTGATCAACTTGTCGAAACTGAGAATCCCTTTGCGACCCCGATGACTTTGCGATACCGCGGGGAGGCGTTGGACCTTGAGGGCCTCCCTGCATGTCTTGAGTCGGCCGACAAGGTCGTGTTGTTGATTCACGGCTTGGGAATGAATGATCTTCAGTGGGTGAGAGGCCCCGGAGAAGGAGAGGGTGCAATTTACGGTGGCGTTCTCCATGCGGAGCTGGGCTATAAACCGATCTACCTGCGTTACAACTCCGGACTGCATATTTCGATCAATGGGCGGGAACTTGCCCATCTGCTGGAGGAGTTGGTGACTCGATGGCCCTGTAGGATTGAGGATCTCTCTGTCGTGGCCCACAGCATGGGCGGGTTGGTGATCAGAAGCGCATGCCACTATGCTGAGCAGGAGGACTTGACGTGGCCGAATTTCCTGAAGAACATCGTCTTCCTCGGAACACCTCACCACGGTGCACCCCTGGAAAAGGTGGGCAACTGGGTGGATGTCCTGCTCGGCAGTACACCCTTCAGCGCCCCCTTTGCCAAGCTTGGTCAGTTGAGAAGCTCCGGAGTCACCGATTTG
>CAYSHZ010000028.1:0-19936 GCA_964430905.1 uncultured Thermoanaerobaculia bacterium
CTTCGCCTTTGGCTTCGGCGCGGCAGCCTTCGCTTCGAAACTCTTCGCGTTTCGAAGCGAAGGCTGGTGGAGCCGAACGGGATCGAACCGTCGACCTCTTGAATGCCATTCAAGCGCTCTCCCAACTGAGCTACGGCCCCACGGGGACGGCAGTTTTAGCAGAGGGTCCCTCGGTTGTCAATGAATCTGCTAGAATGCATCGGTTCGGAAGCGCATGGGGCCTGGTGGTCTCCGCGGACTTCAAATCCGTTGGGTCGGCCCGGTGAGGGTCGATCGGAGGGTTCGATTCCCTTGCGTTTCCGCCATTTACTCCATGAGAGGGGAGCCGTCCGACGCCGAAGATGGGTGATACCAATTTCATTTTTCACGGAAATCTGAGCCAAATGCCCCTGTCTGAGATGTTGGCAACGATTCATCGGCACGGGGTGCCGGGTGTCATGGGTTTCTCTCGAGGGGGCGAAACCCGGAAGCTCTTTTTCGTCGATGGTGACATCATCTTTGCGACCTCGTCGGATCGGGGAATGTCTCTGGGAGACTATCTGGTCAGCAAGGGCCGGATTACAAAAGCCCAACACCAGGTGTCCTCCGAACAGTTGACACGGGCGCCCGGACTGCGCCACGGGAGCGTCCTGGTTCAGATGGGGTTCCTACGCAAGGAAGAGTTGGGTGCCGCGGTCAGGGAACAGGTCCAGGATATTCTGTGGTCCCTGTTCAATTGGGACGACGGCGATGTCGAATTCAATGTTGGTGTATTTCGGGACGATGAGGCCTACAAGATCAAGATTCCGACGCCACGAGCAATTCTCTCAGGATGCAAACACATCGCTGATGCCAAGATAGTGATGGCAAAATTGGGGAGCCGCAGCACCATTTTCTCGTGCAATCCCCGACCGGATCATTTGGAGAATCTCCACCTGGAAACCTCGGAGAGGGCGATGTTGGAGATGGTCGATGGGCGGACCACACTCTATGATCTGTGCCAGAACGGTCCGCTGAATCCTGGAGTCAACGCTCGGGTGATGTACGCTTTTCTGTACCTCCAACTGGTCCGTCGCGAGGAGGTCAGTTCCAGTGGAATTCGGATCCAGGTCAAGAGTGCCGGTTCTTGAGAGGGCTGGAGAGATCAATCAATGCCGTTATATGAATATGAGTGTTATGTCTGTGGTCACCGGTTCGAGAAAATCCAGAAGACCACTGCAGAGCCGACGAAAATCTGTCCCGCCTGTGGAGGCGCCGTTCGCCGCTTGTTGGGCGTACCCGCGTTGCAGTTCAAGGGAAGCGGATGGTACGTGACCGATTACGGAAAGGGATCCGGAGGTGCGGCCGGGACCCGGAAGACCGAGACTTCAGAAAACACGGTGTCGGAATCGTCCAAGAAAGACTCCTCCCCTTCGACGAAGTCAAGTGCTGAGAGCTCGTCGAAAAAGACGGAAGCTTCTTGATCCGGGGATTGAGTACGAGGATCCACCTATTCTGTAGGAAAGCCCGGAATCCTCTCAAACACTAGATGGCTGCCTTCCTGAAGAGAGTGTTTTTCGGCGACTCCGGCAGCGATTTCGAGTACGGCGAGAGCCTCTGCCTTGGGCACATATTGCGGACAGGGATCCGCAGTACAGGGGCGCGCATCGTGAACGATATCGACGATGACCCCTTGGGGAGAAAGAAAGACCATGTCCAGGGGAATCAGCGTATTTTTCATCCAGAAACTGGGAACGCGTTCTTCTGAAAAGAGGAACAACATGCCTCGGTCCTCGGGCAGTGAGTTTCTGAACATCAGACCCTGGGCAATCTCCTCGTGCGTCAGGGCGAGTTCCAAAATCATTGTCTGCCCATCCGGTAGCTGGACTTGGGGGAGCGCACGGATTGGTTCAGGCGTCGAAGTACCTGTGGTTGGAGTGCCTGCAACCACAGGTTCCTGTGGGGCGCCTCCGCATCCGATCAAGGTGACGACAACCAGTGTGATGGCGAACTGATAGCTGATAACTGATGGCTGATAACTTTTCATCAAGGCTCCTCCGTGGCGGCGTGATCCGAGCTCGTCGAGGTTCGGTTTAGCCCAAGTTTCTCGGCATGGTACCGGAACGCCCTGTAGGAGAGGCGCAACAGCTCGGCAGCCTGTTTCTGGTGTCCCCCCGTCAGGTTCAACGCTTGCCTCAATAAATCAGTTCGGACGCCATTGAGGTATTCCTCCAAATCGAGACCCTCCTCGGGCAGAAGGTGTCTCTGGGGGGCCGTAGAGTTGGGTGTCCCATGGAGGTGTTCGGTCAGAATGCCTGAAGAAATCAGCTCCCCGCTCTCCAGGGCAACCGTCCGTTCGATCACATTCTCCAGCTCCCGGACGTTTCCCGGCCAGCTGTAGGCGCGGAGGAGGCGGATGGCATCTGCCGAGAGCCGTTTCTGTGGAATTCCGAACCGGGTGCAACAACGTCGGACGAAAAACCGCGAAAGCTCGGGAAGATCTTCAAGGCGATCCCGCAGTGGTGGGAGATGGATGTCGACGACGTGAAGGCGATAGAAGAGATCTTCCCGGAAATGTCCCAGTCGGACCTCCTCGGCGAGATCCTGGTTGGTCGCCGCCAGAACTCGTGCATTCACGTCCACCTCGCGGTGGCCGCCGACGGGTCGGATACGTCGTTCTTGCAACACACGAAGCAGTTTGACCTGCATTGCGGGTGCCATTTCACCCACCTCATCGAGAAGAATGGATCCGTTCTCGGCCTGGGAGAAAAGCCCGTGATGATCCCTGACGGCGCCTGTGAACGAGCCCTTGAGATGGCCGAAGAGTTCGCTTTCCAGGAGGTTCTCCGGCATTGCGCCACAGTTGATGCTCAAGAAAGGACCGGACGCAACCCGTGAGGCGTTGTGAATCGCCCGAGCCAGGAGTTCCTTGCCGGTACCGCTCTCGCCGCTGATCAGCACTGTGGAGGGTGTTGCTGCAACTCGTCCGACCAGAGAAAGAACGTGTTGGATCGCTTGGCTGGAACCAATCAGACCAGAGTCTTCAATGGGTTCGTCAGCCGGCTCGGCACCGAGGATATTTCTCAATATGAGGCGGAGATCTTCGACATTGAATGGTTTTGAAAGATACTCGGTGGCGCCTGCCCTCAGTGCATCCAAGGCATTTCGTGGGGTCGTGTGGGCAGTGATAATGATGAATGGGGGGGCGGAAGGATTCATGCGGGCGTGATCGAGAACCTCGAGACCGGACCCGTCCGGGAGTCTGAGGTCGCACATGACAAGATCGAACGCTCCGGTATCGACGGAAGCGATTCCGGTTTGGACACTCTCAGCGGTTGCGGCCTCATAACCCATTTCTTCAAGGAAGATTGTCAGCATTTCTCGGATTGAGGGCTCGTCATCGATGACGAGAATTTTGTGCTGTTTGGTCATATGGCCGTCCCTCCATCTTTCAGGCAAGGCAGTTCTATTCTGACCGTGGTGCCGGCACCAGGCATACTGTCAATTTCGATCCTGCCCTCGTGTTGTTCAACCACGTTGTAGACGACGGCAAGACCCAATCCGGTTCCCCCGGGGGTCGAGGTGACGAAGGGCTCGAACGCGTGTTTCCTGATGTCCTCGGACATGCCGATTCCGGTGTCGGAAAAAGTCAGGACAACGACTCCCTGGTGACTTGTTGCAGTCACGACAAGGTCACCTCCGTCGGGCATCGCCTCGAGGGCATTGCGGGAGAGATTCCAGAACATCTGCCTCAGCAGGGGTTCTTCGCCGAGCATGACAAGACTGTCGGGAAGTTCGAGAACAATGTGGTGGTCCGGAGTCATCAGGTCTGATCGCCGAAGAAGATCAATGCAGTCCCGGAGCAGTAGGGGGAGATCACATTGGTGGCGACTCCCATGGCTGGGACGAGAATAGTCGAGGAAGTTGTCGAGGATGGTTGAAAGGCGTTGACTCTCGTCAACCAGGATGTGCAGGAGGCGTGAGGTCTTGTGGTCAGAACCTTCTCGTGATGCCAGCATCTGTGCGGATCCTGAAATTCCTGCCAAGGGATTCTTGATTTCATGAGCCATCCGTGCCGCCATCTCTCCAACGGCCGCCATTCGTTCCTGGGTTCTTTGACGAGTGGCCGCCCCTTCGATTTCGGAGAGGTCCTGGAAGCTGATGATGAACCCAGCCAAATTCTGGGCCTCATCTTCCAGAGGTCCCAGGGTCAGGCCCAATCGAAGCCCGGTTGTTCTGTGATTGTCTTCGATGCGAATGGAGGACATAGAACGTGCCCGAGTATAGAGAAGCCCCCACGTATGATCCGCCAAGGGCATGACATCATCGAGATCCAGTCCTTCAGCCTTGGCGTCCGGCGCGAGTCCCAGGATCCTTTGCCCCGCGGGGTTGAGATGGAGAACGCGGCCATCGAGATCGGTTGCGACGATGCCGGCTGCAACGGACCTGACGACGTGGTCGGTGACGGCGGCCAGTCGCTGGGCACGTTCGATTTCCTCGGTCAAACGACTGCGGGCCGATCGGAGGCTTTCCGTCAGGTAGGAAACCAGGACGGCGACCAGAGCGAATCCGACGACGTTGGTCAGAAGTTGGGCCAGGACTCTGGGGAGCGGCGGTGATACCTGGATCCCGGTCAGGTTCTGGGGGGTCGGCAGGAGGCCAAATACCATCAGATCGACGAGGAGTCCGTAGGCGATTGCCGAAAGCCCGGCAAAGATCAACCCACCGCCTCGAATGATGACCGCTCCGGCTACAATGACTGCAAGGTAGAGGAAAGAGAAGGGAGAATGGAAGCCTCCCGTGTAGTAGACGAGGCCTGTCACGATACCGATGTCACCGACAAGTTGAAGAATTGCCTGCAGCTTCTGGGGAGCCCCGCTGAGGTTGAGGATCAAATAGACGAGGCTCAGGGTATATGTCACCAGGATGATGCCGTAGAAATGTTTGAGGGGGAGAATCTGTGGGGATGTAGCCTGAATCAGAAGAATGCCAAGAAACAGTGTGGAAATGACGACCAACCGAAGGCCGAGGAACCAGCGAAGAGATGATTGAGACGGCGAAACAATGGGCGGGGTTGTGGCCCCGCCCATCGTCAGTGAATCCCGCTGAGGTTCTTCGGGCATCAGCCGATCTGGCTGATCAGCGTGAACATCGGCAAGTACATCGCAACGACAATGATGCCGATGACGATACCGAGGAAGGCGATGATGACCGGTTCGATCAAGGACATCATGCCGTCAACCGCGGAATCGACTTCGTCTTCATAGAAGTCCGCAATCTTCGACAACATGGTATCCATCGCGCCGGTCTGCTCACCGACTGCGATCATCTGGCACACCATTGGGGGGAATTGCTCGGTCTTGGTCAGGGGGTCCGCAAGGGTCTTACCTTGCTCAACCTCGCTTCTCACTTTTAAGACCGCTTCCTCAATGACGGCGTTGCCCGATGTTCTCGCGGTGATATCCAGGGAGTCCAGAATTGGAACACCCGAGGACAGCAGAGTTCCCAGTGTTCGGCAGAATCGTGCAACGGCAATCTTTCTCAACAGAAGGCCAAGCGCCGGGAGACGGAGCATCAATTTGTCGATCTGATAGCGTCCCTGCTCGGTTTGATAGTATTGGCGCAGGGCAAAGAATCCAGCAAACAGGAACATGAAAATCAACCACCAGAATCGCCCGATGAA
This sequence comes from uncultured Thermoanaerobaculia bacterium, assembly GCA_964430905.1. Lineage (GTDB taxonomy): Bacteria > Acidobacteriota > Thermoanaerobaculia > Thermoanaerobaculales > Sulfomarinibacteraceae > DAOWGJ01. The sequence continues at coordinate 5,642 of CAYSHZ010000028.1, forward strand.
GTTCGATGCCGCTACAACGACTCGGGTCAGGAAGGGGAGCTGGGCGCCCAAACCTTCAAAGAGACTGGCGAAGACCGGGATGACCTTCCACAAGATCACATAGACCACGATGATGGCGATTGCAACCACTGCCACCGGATAGACCATCGCGGATTTGACCTGCGCTTTGAGCTTGACGGCCTTTTCAATGTAGGCCGCCAACCGTTGCAAGATCGTATCCAGGATACCGCCCGCCTCGCCGGCTCCGACCATATTGACGTACAGATCGTCGAAGGCCTGGGGGTGTTTTCTCATGGCCTCCGCCAACGAGGAGCCGCCTTCAACGTCCTGCCGAATCTGAAGAAGAATTTTTTGGAAGCTCTTGTTTTCCTGTTGTTGACCCAGAATATCGAGGCATTGGACGAGAGGCAGACCTGCATCGATCATGACCGAGAATTGCCGGGTGAAGATGGCAATGTCTTTGGACTTGATACCCCCCCCGAATTTCGGCAGGGCGATCTCTTTCCCCTTCTCCTTGACGGTGGTGATGACGATCTGCTGTCGACGAAGGGCGGCGATGACCGCCTCTTTGCTGTCGCCGATCAGGACTCCGGTTTGTGGGTTACCATTTCGATCGCGGCCTTTCCATTCATAACTAGGCATGGTCAGGACCTCCGCTTCTTGGTGGTTTCGGGAGTAGATCCAATCCCACGATTAATCATATCCTGAAGTTCGTCGGGAAGGGAGCTGTAGGCCATTGCAGTTTGGAGGGAGATTTTGCGCTGTTGGTAAAGGGTTGCAAGGGATTGATTGAAAGTCTGCATACCATACCTCAACTGACCGGCCTGCATCGTCGAGTAGATCTGGTGGATTTTATCTTCCCGGATCAGATTACGAATCGCAGCATTTGGAACCAAGACTTCGACAGCCAACGCACGCCCTTTGCCGCTGGCCCGTGGCAGGAGAGATTGACAGACAATACCCTCAAGCACAAACGAGAGTTGGGCCCGGATCTGGCTCTGCTGGTGTTCCGGAAAGACGTCAACGATTCGGTTGATTGTCTGAGGCGCCGAATTGGTATGGAGAGTCGCGAAAGTCAGGTGGCCCGTTTCAGCGATGCGAAGGGCGGATTCGACAGTCTCCAAATCACGCATTTCGCCGACAAGAACCACATCGGGATCTTCACGAAGGACCGAGCGCAAGGCGGCGGGGAATGACAGCGTATCGGCGTGGAGTTCCCGCTGATTGACCATCGCCTGTTTATGGGAATGAAGGTATTCAACCGGGTCCTCGATCGTCAGAATGTGGACCCTTTTCTCGCGGTTGATCTTATCGATCAAGGACGCCAGTGTCGTCGATTTTCCCGATCCTGTTGGGCCGGTAACCAGGATCAGCCCTCGGGGTTTGGTGCAGAGGGACTCGATGATGGACGGGAGACCCAGCTCACGGAAACCCAAGATTTCATATGGAATTCTGCGAAATGCACCGGCAACCGCCCCCCGCTGCTGGAAGATGTTGGCCCTGAACCTGGCCAACCCCTTGACACCGAATGAGATGTCCAATTCCAGATCTTCTTCGAATCGGTGTTTCTGTGCGTCGGTCAGAACCGAGTAGGCCAGTCTCTTGGTTTCGACGGCGGTCAGAGGCGGTTGGTTTTCGAGGGGGTTGAGGATTCCGTCAACTCTGACCAGAGGAGGCGAATTGGTCGTGATATGAAGGTCAGTGCCTCCCTGATCGACCATCAAATTGAGCAGTTGGTGCAGACTGGTGGCCATTGGGTCTCCTTCCCGGCGCCCTAGAGCACGCTCTCTCGCACCACCTCTTCGATAGTGGTGATACCGTCCCTGATTTTTTGCAGGCCCGAGTGTCTCAGACTGATCATGCCTTCTTCCAACGCTTTCCTGCGGAGTTCGATAGCCGACGCGCCGGACAGTACCAACTCCCTGATGTCTTCGGTCACTTTCATTACTTCATAGAGACCGACCCGCCCCTTGTAGCCTCGCTGGTTGCAGACCTCGCATCCACGCCCCTTGTAGAGCTGGATATTCGGTGCCTCACTTTCGGAAAACCCGATATTGAGAAGTGCCTGGACCGGAACGTCTTCGACCTCCTTGCACTTCTGGCAGATACGGCGAATCAGGCGTTGGGCAACGATAAGATTGACCGAAGTGGCAACAAGGAAGGGTTCGATGCCCATGTTCATCAATCGGTTGATCGTTGATGGGGCATCGTTGGTATGGAGGGTTGAAAGGACCAAATGTCCCGTTAATGCTGCCTTGATGGCAATCTCCGCCGTTTCGAAGTCTCTGATTTCGCCGACCAGGACAATGTTGGGGTCCTGCCGGAGGAAGGATCGGAGTGCGGCAGCAAAGTTGAGGCCGATACTCTCCTTCATCTGAACCTGGTTGATACCGGAGAGCTGGAATTCAACCGGATCTTCGGCGGTCATGATGTTGGTCTCGGGTGTGTTGATTCTCGAGATCGCCGAATAGAGGGAGTTGGTCTTACCCGATCCGGTCGGTCCCGTGACCAGCACCATACCGTAGGGCGAGAAAATGGCTTCCTCGAACCACTTCAGGCTGTGTTTCTCGAATCCGAGTTTGGTCATGTCCAACATCAGATTCTCTTTGTCGAGCAGGCGGAGAACGATCTTCTCTCCGTGGAGGGTTGGGAGTGTCGAAACGCGGTAGTCCAACTCTTTGGGTTTGCCCTGGAACTTCATCTTGATCTTGATACGACCGTCCTGGGGCAGGCGCTTTTCGGCGATGTCGAGCTTGGCCAGAATCTTGATTCTCGAGGAGATGGCATCCTTGAGTTTGAGTGGCGGGTTCATGATCTCGTACAAAATGCCGTCGATACGAAAACGGACCCGGAAACTCTTCTCGTAGGGCTCAATGTGAATGTCGGATGCCCCTCGTTTGAGGGCATCGGTCAGAATCAAGTTGACCAGTCTGACGACGGGCGCCTGGTCTGCCGACTCTTCGAGTTCGGCGACATCCATCTCTTCTTCTTCTTCAAGGACTTCAAGGGAGGTCTCGTCGACGGTCGAAAGGTCGTCCATGACCTTCTTCAGCTCGATGGCATGAGTCGTACCGAAGTACTTGTCGATGGCCTCTCGAAGGGCCTCCTCCGAGGCCACTACCGGTTCGACCCTGTAGCCGGTAATAAACGTAATGTCATCCATCGCAAAGACATTGGTCGGGTCACCCATCGCGACGGTCAGTGTTGCTCCGGTCTTGGACACCGGAATAAACTCGTACTTCCGTGCCACGTCAGCCGGAATCAACCGGATAATAGACTCGTCGATGTCAAAGTGGCGGAGGTTGATCGACGGCACACCATACTGCTGAGCGAGGCAATCCAGAATGACTTCTTCATTGACGAAACCCCTCTTGACGAGGTGTTCCCCAACCCGACCGCCGGCCTGTTTTTGATCCTCAAGGACCATTTCGAGCTGATCCTCAGTGATCAACTGTGCCTTGAGGAGGAGTTCTCCGATCTTGAGTGGCATCCTTCACCGCCCGTTCATTTTTATTCCTTTCGGATTGTAACACTGGCCGGGCCAATTGAGCAGTGACCTGGGGTACAGGACCCGGCGAACCCCGGAGAGAAACCTCCAGGGGGAGTCCCGGCAAGGGTGTTTGTGTGGACACTCCATGGTCAGGCAGTGTCGAGAAGTATATCGACTTTGGCTTCAATCGCCTCGACTGACGGAATGGTCCCCGCCTTGGCGCCGGCTGATCCGGGACGAACCTCAGAGGGAAGTGTGGCCCCCGAGAGAACCGCGGTCCGAAGCCCCAGCGGCCCGTTGCGTCTCCAATCGGTCGTCAAGTAGATGCCAAGGGTCGGGACCCCGAGACTGGCCGCCAGGTGGACCGGGCCGGTATCTCCGCCAACGACAACCGAAGCGTTTCCCAATAGGATGGTCAACTGTTCGATATCGGTTGGTGGGGCGAGCGCGGCGGCACCGTTGGCGCAGGCAACGACCGCTTCAGCCCGGTTGATTTCCCCCGGCCCCCAGGCGACGATGATTTCCATTTTCCGTGATGCCAACCGTTGCGCAATATCGCCCAGGATATCCGCGCCCAGGATCTTTGAGGGATGACCGGCACCCGGCAGGAGCACGGCGTACGGCCCGTTTCTCCGAAACCCCGGGTGTTTCTCAGTGGAGCGCTTCAAGAGCCATTGTCCATCCGGCATGGGGGTTTTCTCTGTTGGGTGTCCTCCGATCGCCGAGACCAACATCGAATTCGTGGCGACGATGTGGGGATCTCGGCGGGAGCCCTGCAGGACTTGGGTATAGGCCAGGGCCGCAATCAGTTCGCGGCGCCACGGTCTGGCCAGACCGACCCGGTCCGGGGCAGAAGTCCATCGGGTGATCCAGGCCGATTTGAGAGTCCCCTGGGAATCCAGGGCCAGATCGGGTTGTAATTCTCTCAGTCGAGTCCTGACGACGCCGGTTTCCGAGCGGGTTTCTGCGGAGAACGGCGCCTTGCGCCACTTCTTGGTGGCCACCGGCATGACGGTATCAACCGCGGGATGCCCCTCAACCAGTGGCCGAAAGGGCGCCTCGACCACCCAGGTCAGGTGCACATCCGGCTGGTGATTTCGCAGGGCCAGAGCGAGTGGCCATGTGTGAATAATGTCTCCCAAGGCTGAGAGGCGGACCAGAACGACGCGCATCAAGCAGGCCCGAATCGTTCAAGAATTGTATCCACGACGTCGGTCGTCGCGTGGTCCTTGGGATCGCCGCAAATGACGGTGCGGCCGCCGTTGCGTTCGACAACTTCGCGTTCGGGCACGGTCGAAACACTGTAGTCCGTTCCCTTGGCGTGAACATCGGGTTTGAGGGCCTCAAGAATGGGAGCGACGGTCTCACTGTCAAACAGGACAATTGCGTCGATCGGAACAAGGTAGGTAAGGATTTCCACCCTTTCGGCCTCGGGAATGACGGGTCGCAGTGGACCTTTCGAAATCTGAACGGAGTGATCCGTGTTGACTGCGGCGATCAGGCGGTCGCCCAGCCTGGCCGCATCCGCCAGATACCGAAGGTGGCCGACGTGCAAGAGGTCAAAGGCGCCGTTGACGACTACAATCGTCAAACCTTCCTCGCGCCACCGACGGCAGTCGTCGATGATCTGTTCGAGAGACCTCAGCTTGAGCATTGGGTCGGCAGATACAGTCACGATGACTCCATTCCCATTCGGATCGAGGTGACCGCCCGACGCAATTCGTTTGCGTCGACCGTGGCCGTTCCCAGTTTCATCACCACGAGACCGCCGGCAATATTGGCCAGGGCTGCTGCCTCTCCAGGCGTGGCCCCGGCTGCCAGAGAGGCGACCAGAACGGCCAGGACGGTATCGCCGGCGCCGGTGACGTCTGCAACCTCGTCCGTTCCAAAAACCGGGATATGAACTGGTGCTTGATCGACCTCGGCCAGGGTCATACCTCGGTTACCTCGGGTTGCCAGAACAAATCGGGCGCCCAGGGATTGTCGGAGTTCCTCTGCGGCTCCCAAAACATCTTCATTGCTCCCCAGCGTCCTTCCGGCCCACGCTTCGAGCTCTTCGAGATTCGGCGTTACGCCATCGACGCCGGCGAAGAGGCCGGCCCTATACCTGGAATCCAGACAGGTCCACTGGTGATGGTCGGAGGAACCCTGGATCGTCGACAAGATATCGGAGGTCACCGCACCATAGCCGTAGTCCGAAACTGCGATTGCATCGGCATGTCGTGCCGCAGAGGCGAGGTTTTCGGCCAGAAGTGTCGTCCATTGACCCGAGGGCGGGAGACAATCTTCGATGTCATATCGTGCAACCTGGTGTTTGAGGGACGACGCTCCACCTCCGAGAATGCGGACCTTGGTGGGCGTTCGAAAATCGGGAACGGTGATGATGTTGGATGTATCGATGCCTTGGCGATTGAGGAGATCGAGGAGGGACTGCCCCGGCTCGTCTTTGCCGACCACTCCAACCGGCTGGACCCGAATTCCGAGGGCAGCCAGGTTGGCCAGCGCGTTGGCGCCCCCTCCGGCGACATCCTCCTGCCGTTCGTGGCGAAGGATAATGACCGGGGCCTCCCGGGAGATCCTCTTGGGAGTACCGAGAATAAAGCGATCCAATACAAGGTCTCCGTAAAGAACCACGCGTGCACCCGAGAAGCGTTCGATAACGTCGAGAAGGTTGAGTGTATCGATCATCAGGAGCAGTGTAACGCAGGGGAGTCGATGACTACCAGGAAGGGTCCTGCCAGAAACGGGAACAACATTGGTTCTCAAGGCTGGACTATGCTCCAGGTCAGCCGCTCGGTCTTGTTGACATGCCTCGATTGTCGTTATGAATCCATTTCCAGATTCATGTTTCTAGTTTCGAACCTTGGGACCCGCTATGATCATTTGTGATGATCGATTCTCTTCTCTCCGCACCGCTGGCCCGGTGGGACGATCTCCACCTCGTCTTTGATGTCCCGACGATTGAACGGATATTGAGGGAACGGCTGGCTGCGGTTGAGGCTCTCTCGAACCCGGATCTGGATGGGCGGGACGATCGGCTCAACCTGGGTCTCAGGGTTCACTGGAAAGGCATTTCGATGAGGGTCCGAGTCGAACTGACCGAGATTCGACTTCGTCACAGGCGTCTGGGTTTCCGCCTGGGGCGTCTTCGGGGGCCGGCTGGTTTCCCGGTTCCCAGGATCGCGGTTCTTCGAACGCTCCGGGCAGCTGCTCCCGATCTGGTCACCATCCTTCCCGCCTCGGATGTGGTTGTCGTTGATTTGAGGTCCTGGATTCCCCCGGAGGTCACGTTGCGGGTCGTCGCGGTACAGGTTGTCGGTCAGGGACTCCACCTCTGGTTGGCCTCGGGTTCGGTGATGGATTTTCTCCACAAGAAGAACGATCAACTCCCGGCCGGGGAGGCCGAAACGAGTCTGCTCTCGGCGTAGCAATAACAACACTTGACACCCGGAACGAGCTCGGGTAGAGTCCGGCTCCCCTGTGTCTACAGGGCAAGTCCTTTGTGGGGATTCAAAGATGCGAAGTTACGTTCCGAAAAAGGATGAAATCTCTCGCGAGTGGCTGGTGGTCGATGCCTCGGACAAGATTCTGGGGCGGATGGCAACCGAGATCGCGCGGGTACTTCGGGGTAAACACAAGCCCGAGTACACGCCCTATCTCGACACCGGCGACTTCGTGATTGTCGTCAACGCCGGCAAGGTTGCAGTGACCGGCCGCAAGATGGAGGACAAACTCTATTACAGGCACTCGGGTTATCCCGGTGGTCTCAAGGTGGAGACCCTTCGTGAACGATTGGATAAGTACCCAGAGCGGGTCATTCGGTCGGCGGTCTGGGGCATGCTGCCCAAGAATCGGTTGGGGCGCCAGTTGCTCCGTAAACTCAAGGTGTACGCAGGTCCGGAGCATCCGCACCAGGCCCAGCTGCCGAAGACGATGACTTTGTGATGTCGATTGGGGGACATCGTGGCTGAGATTCAATACTACGGAACCGGGCGCCGCAAGACTGCGGTTGCTCGTGTCTACCTCAGACCGGGAACGGGGAAGATTGTTGTCAATCGTCGTGATTTTGACGACTTTTTCCCCAATCGCGTGCTGAAGATGGTTATTCGACAGCCGTTGCTGTTGACCGAGACCCAGGATAAGTTCGACATTCTGGTCAACGTCAATGGTGGGGGTTCCACAGGCCAGGCCGGAGCAATTCGCCACGGGATCTCGAGGGCTCTCCTCGAGTACAACGGTGAGTTTCGCCCCCAGCTGAAAGCTGGCGGTTTTCTCACCCGTGACGCCCGTAAGGTGGAGCGCAAGAAACCTGGACAGCCCAAAGCGCGGAAGCGCTTCCAATTCTCCAAGCGGTAAGGGAGAGCGTAGTGGCCACGATTCAGATGAAAGAACTGCTCGAAGCGGGCGTCCACTTCGGGCATCAAACTCGGCGCTGGAATCCGAAAATGAAGCCTTTTATTTTCGGCAAGCGTAACGGCATTCACATTGTCGATCTGCAGAAAACCTTGAAGTATTTTGAGGAAGCTGCGGAGTTCGTTCGTGACCTGGTGGCCAATGGTGCCAACGTCCTTTTTGTGGGGACCAAGCGTCAGGCCCAGGACACGATCAAGGAAGAAGCCACGCGCTGCGGGATGTTCTACATGAACCACCGCTGGCTCGGTGGTACCATGACCAACTTCGACACAATCCGGAAATCCATCACGCGCTTCAAGGAAATTGAAGTTGCGTTGGCCAACGAGGACAGCCATCTGACCAAGAAGGAACGGATCGGTCTGGAACGTCAGCGAAAGAAGATGGAACGGGCGATTGGTGGAATCAAGGACATGGATGGTCTTCCGGAGGCTCTGTTCGTCGTCGACACCGAACACGAGCACATTGCGATCAAGGAAGCCAATCGGCTCGGTATTCCGGTCATAGCGGTCGTCGACACCAATTGCGATCCGGAAGACGTCGATTTTCCGATTCCGGGCAACGACGATGCGATTCGGGCCATCCGGCTGTTCACGTCCAGGATAGCCGACAACGTGCTTGAGGGCCTGAATCTGGCTGACAGGCGATTCGTTGGACCGGAAGACGCCGAAGCTGCGGCCGTTCCGGATGAAGAATCGGCCGTCGAAGCCGAGCAGGTCGTCGAGGAGGCTGCTGAAGTTGCAGCGACTCCCGAGGCTGAGGTGGCTCCTGAAGAGGCGTCTGCCGCTGTTGAAGAGGCCGCCGAGAAGGTGGAGCCTGTTGCTGCAGTTGAAGAGCCGGCCGTCTCCGAGGAGAAGGATGAACCGGTTGCCCAAGAGACCCCAGCCAAGGCCTGAGAATTCAGGATATTGATTTCAATGGGCCGGGCGCATCCTGCGCTTGGCCCTTTTTCAAAGAGGTGACATATGGCAATAACAGCAGCGGCAGTGAAGGAATTGCGGGAGCGCACCGGCGCCGGCATGATGGATTGCAAGAAGGCCCTTGTCGAAGTTGACGGCAATTTGGATGAAGCCATCAAGTATTTGAGGACCAAGGGATTGGCGGCTGCGGCGAAGAAGGCTCATCGTTCCGCCAACGACGGCGCGGTCGTCATTGTTGGAGATGCCGGACGCAAGGCAATCCTTGAGCTCAACTGCGAGACGGAGCCGGTTTCGAAATTTCCTGATTTCAAGAATTTTGCCGAGGCCTTGGTTCAGCAGACCCTCGAGAGTGGTGCGACGTCGGTCGAAGAACTGAAGAGCCAGGCTTTCTCGGGTGACACCGACCATACGGTCGAGGAGTCGATTTCCCTGATGATCGCCTCGATCGGTGAGAACATTGTTCTTAACCAGTGCACGGTTGTTATTGCCGGAGAGGGCAACATGCTGGCATCCTACATCCACATGGGCGGCCGTATGGGTGTCATCGTCGAGGGGTCTGGCGGTGTGTCCGAGGAGGCTCTCCACGATGTGGCCCTTCACGTGGCTGCGAGCGCTCCTCGATTCGTTGGTCGAGACGAAGTCACCGAGGATCTCCTGGCCACTGAGAAAGAGATCGCCATGCGACAGGCGGTCGAGCAGGGGAAACCCGAGCACATCGCCGAGAAGATGGTGACCGGCAAAATGGAGAAGTTCTTCGAAAACGAGGTTCTGCTCGAGCAGCCCTTCGCCAAGGATTCCTCGATGTCGGTCGGAGACTACCTGAAGAAGACCTGTGGACCGGATGCGACCATCGTCTCCTTCGTTCGCTACCAGTTGGGCGCCGGCGCCTGAGGGCGTTTTTCAAATTGCAGATCGAACACCCGCCATCCGGCGGGTGTTTTTTTGTACTGATAACCGAATGAGTCCCGCCATCAGGACCTGCGGGTTGACCGTATCCGCTGGCCCGGTCTTCGTTCTCTCTCTGGAGTCGAGTATGAAGACCGGGCCAGCGTCCACGAGGGCAACCCGGCAGCCAACGCCGATCTTCAACCCCACGAGTGCCCAACACCTCCAACGGCGCGTGCCATGCTTCGGATTTTTCCCGTAGACCTCCCGATCTGTGGGCCGTTCCCGAAAAATCCGAGCTTGGCAACGCTCGGCGAGCGCCTCGGACCCCGAGTCTCACCGAGAGCCCGTAGGCCGCCGAGGTCTTTTCCTCAAGGCGCCGGTCTCTCCCGGTTCGGTCTCCGTTGCGCCTTGAGGAAAGGACCGAGCGGGAGCGATCGGCAGCCCTGAGAATTTCTGTCCGATCTCAATGCGCTCCCGAAGGCCGGGGATGGAATCAGGGGCCGTCGACCGTTGACCGGGTCCGTTGACCGTGGCCGGGGCCGTTGTCCGGATCCGGGGCAGGTCGCGGACGCTGCCGTCTGACGCCGAAACTGACACTGTCGCTGAATTCCGTCCCTGTCATCTGACGCCGACCCTGACGCCGGCCACCGCCCCGGCCCCCCGGAGCGCGAACGAGAAATCTTCGTCATGGGTGACCGCCGATGATGCCCCTCGTGGTGTTCATGAGAGGAATGCCGGATAACCGCCGGGCCAACCGTTGTCAAGGGCAAGCCGGCCTCCGGCCGGTCGCTGCGCGACCCCTGACAACGGTTGCCCCGTCGATTTTGGGGGAGGTATGAACACCACGAAGAACATCACCCCCGTCGTTTCCCACAATCCTTTTCAGGCTCTCGACGTCGCGCTCCGGGCGGCCGGGGCAGCCATCGCGCTCGTGGACCACATCCCACCGAAGCTCAAGAGCCTTGCGGATCAGGTCATTCGGTCGGCGTCGTCGGTTCCGGCCAATCTGGCTGAGGGACATGGAAGGATCGGTCGGGCTCGATTGAATCACTACCGTATCGCTTACGGTTCGGCCAAGGAGGTCGAGGTTCACCTTCGGATTCTGGCTTCGGCAGGCGCGATCGACCGTTCGAAGAGCCAAGAAACCCTTGAGCTTTTCGATCGGGTTCGGGCGATGATCTGGCGGTTGGTGCATCCGAGGAGGTGAGGGGCCGGGAACCGGGGCGGTTGACCGGTTCCGTTGACCGTTGGCCGGGTCCGTTGACCGCCCCAGAAGGGCACGCGCCGTCGGAGAGGAGTGCTCGCAATCCCTGCCAATATTCGGCTCGAGAATATTTCCTGTATCATCGTGTGCGGGTTCAGAACCAAGACGGGTGGTATTCAATGACGGAAGCGACTGCCAAATATCGAAGAATCCTGGTCAAACTCTCGGGTGAAGCCCTGATGGGCGATCAGGCTTTCGGGATCAGCCCGGAGGTCGTCAAGACCATTGCCGCGGAATTGGCGGCCGTTCATGCCCTTGGGGTCGAGATGGCGTTGGTCGTCGGGGGTGGAAATATCATCCGGGGGGTCTCCGCCCAGAGTCAGGGCATCGACCGGGTGACAGGCGACCACATGGGGATGCTGGCAACGATCATCAATGCTCTGGCCCTTTCGTCGGCTCTGGAACAGTGCGGGATCGAGACCCGTGTCCAGACGGCGATTTCTCTCCAGGAAGTTGCGGAACCCTTCATTCGAAGACGAGCTCTGAGGCACATGGAAAAGGGCCGTATCGTTCTGTTCGGTGGGGGGACGGGAAATCCGTTCTTTACGACGGATACCGCGGCAGCATTGCGAGCCAACGAGATTCAGGCCGATGTGCTGTTCAAGGCGACCAAGGTTGATGGAGTCTTTACCGCGGATCCCATGAAAGATCCGGACGCTCGACTCCTGACGCAGTTGACCTACAATCGTGTGCTCAGGGACAACTTGAAGGTGATGGATGCGGCCGCCATTTCCCTGTGCATGGAAAATGGGATTCCAATTCAGATTTTCAACATCCGGAAAACTGGTATTCTCAGGGCTGTGGTCCTGGGGGCCGATGAAGGATCTCGCGTAGGACCGGAGGAGGACCGATGAGTGACGAACTGAAGGCGATTGAAAAGGACGTTGAGGGGCGTATGGCCGGTGCCTTGAGTGTATTCAGGGCAGACCTTGCGAAACTTCGAACCGGAAGAGCAAGCCTGAGTCTGCTTGACGGAGTCACTGTTGACTACTACGGGACCCCGACGCCGTTGAATCAGGTGGCATCCCTGTCGGTTCCGGATTCGAACACCATTCAAGTGGCGCCATGGGAGCCCAAGGTGCTGGCCGACGTCGAACGGGCAATCCTCAAGTCAAACCTTGGCTTGACCCCCAATAATGACGGGAAGGTCATCCGGTTGAATATTCCACAGTTGACGGAGGAACGTCGCAAGGATCTGGTCAAGGTTGCCCATGAGACAGGCGAAGGTGCCCGGAATGCAGTTCGCCAGGTCCGAAGGGACGGCAATGAGTCGGTCAAGAAATTGGAGAAATCCAAGGATATTTCCGAGGACCAGATGCACGACGGCCTCGATACCATCCAGAAGTTGACCGACACCTACGTCGGCAAGATTGAAGAAGTTCTCCAGGCCAAGGAAAAGGAGATCATGGAGATCTGAAGGTCCAGGTGTTTGAGTGACTGAAGATCTTCAAATCGGTATCGTCTGTGTAGCCGGGGGGCGCGGAGAGCGATTCGGCGGGGACAAACTGGCCTCTCGTCTGGGGTCGGGAACCGTACTTGAGACATCCCTTGCCCAGCTTCGCCGAGCATTCCCCTCGGCGCCTCTCGTGGTGGTGGTGCCGGTCGACCGTTTGCCTTTCTGGAGCGGTATATTGAACGTATCGTGGCCGGGTATTCGTTGTGTCGAAGGTGGAGTTCGGCGTCAGGACTCGGTCCGAAGGGGTGTCGAGGCCGTGGCCGCCCAGGGAATCGACCATGTCATGGTTCATGATGGCGCCCGGCCCCTGGTCCATCCGGATGATGTGCGGGCGGGTGCCGAAGGGATTGGATCGGCCGACGGATGTATCGTCGGCCGACCTGCCGCCGACACGCTCAAACGGGTGGACCATCGAGGTGTCGTCCTCGAAACCGTGCCTCGGCAGACCATCTTTCTGGCGCAGACGCCCCAGGTCTTCCGCATCGAGGCCCTCCGCAAGGCGTGGGAATCCGGGGATTTTGACCGGGAGTGGACGGACGAGGCGGCCCTGCTGGAGAGCCTGGGAATGCGAGTCGTCACGGTGATAGCCAGCCATCCCAATCCAAAACTGACGACGGAGGGTGATCTCGTGGTACTCCGAGCACTGGAAATGAGTCGATCATGAAGACCATTCGAGTAGGCCAGGGTTTTGACGTCCATCGTTTTCGGTCCGGCCGACCGCTGGTCTTGTGCGGGGAAACTCTCCCCTCGGAAATTGGTCTTGAGGGGCACTCCGATGCTGATGTTGTGCTGCATGCGGTGACCGACGCCGTTCTTGGAGCTGTCGGCAAGGGTGATATTGGGCAGCATTTTCCGCCGTCGGATCCTCAATGGAAGGATGCAGCTTCCGGGTTCTTTTTGGAACATGCGTTGGAATTGGCGCGCGAGAGGGCCCTGGGGCCGATCAACTGTGATGTCACCCTGATCGGAGAGCGTCCGCGAATCGGACCCCACAGGGACCGCCTCAGACAGGCCCTGGCGACACTGCTTGGTCTCGATGCACAGGACGTCAATATCAAGGCGACGACGACCGAGGGCCTGGGGTGGACCGGACGGAGTGAGGGTCTGGCCTGCATGGCGGTCATCCTGATGGGACCAGGAGTGAGCGATGACTGACGCGAACTGGATTGTCGGCTTTCATGCCGTTCTCGGTCTTTTGGAGAGTGAACAGGCGGTCGAAGTCGTTTGGGTTCAGGACGGCCGAAAGGACCATCGGGTTCGCAAGGTGGTGGCCAAGGCCAGGGCGAGAGGTATCGACGTCAAGTTCGTCCCATCGGCCAAACTCAGGGGCGTTGCCGGGGAGGTCTCTCACAACGGTTGCGCGGCCCGGAGTGCTCCGGTGGCCCTGCGATCAATTGACGATTGCATTGCACCGGAGGGACTGCCTGGGCGAATCCTACTGCTGGATGATGTGGCCGACCCCCACAATCTGGGAGCGGCGATCCGTTCGGCAGCCGCATTTGGGGTCGACGGCCTGGTCATCGCGGGTCCCCAGGCGCCTCCCCTCGGTGGCGCCGCGGCCAAGGCTGCGGCCGGCCACATCCACAGGGTTCCTCTGGTTCGGGCCAACGTGGCAGCAGATATTCTGGTTCGGCTGGCCGGAGAGGGCTACTGGATCTTCGGGGCTGACTCGGACGGCGAGAGCCTCGATACGATCAAGGTGCCGGATCGCTGGGTTGTGTGTGTCGGATCGGAAGAACGAGGTCTCCGTGCCAAGACGCGACACCGGATCGACGAGTGGGTCTCGATTCCAATGGCGCCGGAGGTGGAGAGTCTCAACGTTTCTGTCGCAACGGGGGTTTTGCTCTATGCGATGGCTGGAGGGCAT
>CAYSHZ010000029.1:0-19915 GCA_964430905.1 uncultured Thermoanaerobaculia bacterium
AGGCGTGTCCGGCGGGCGCCATAAGTGGAGAGGTCAAACACGTTCATGTGATCGACCAGGAGGTCTGCACCCACTGCGGCGCTTGCCTCAACGCATGCCCGTCAGGGGCGATCGAGGGAGTATAAGGAGGCAACGATGGCCGAACGAACAATTCTTCTCGTTGACGACGACGACGTTTTTGTGGAGGCCGTGACCGCGGTTCTGGAAGGCAGGTACCGTGTCCGCCGGGCCGCCAATGGGACAGAGGGACTGGAGATGATCGCAGAGGAAAGGCCAGATCTGGTGATCCTCGACGTCATGATGGACTACCTTTCGGAAGGCTTCGAGGTTGCCCGGAAACTGAGGAACGATGAGGCGACGGCGAATTTGCCGATCATCATGTTGACCGGTGTCGATCAGGTCTACAACGTCCGGATGGAAGTGGACGAGTCGTGGGTGCCCTGCGACCGCTACCTGGAGAAACCGGTGGCGCCGGGAGACTTGCTCAAACATGTCGCGGAGGTTCTTGGCGAACAATGAACGAGGAGAAGCAGGCGCAATACCTGTTCGCTCCGGAGCTTTTCGGGCGCCTGGTCTGGTTTGTCAGGCTTCGTTGGGCTGCGGTAGCCGGTCTGGCGGCGGCGTCGTTGATTGGGCCGCCGATGGGCGTTGCGGGTGTATGGCCGGCGTTGATGGTGGTGGCGGTCTGGGTCGCCGTAGCCAATATCGTCTTCACCTGGCACCTTGGATTCAGATCGAAGAGAGAGCAACCGTACGAGGACCTCCGCTCCTGCGCGATTCGCCAGATTGTGCTCGATCTGGCGGCTCTCGTGGTGACGGCCCATTTCACCGGTGGGCTTCAGAGCCCGGCGCTGCTCTTCTTCGCTTTTCACATGGCCATCGGCACGATCATTTTGCCCACGCGGATCATGTACCTGGTGGCGGCGTGTACGTCGGGCGCCATGTTTGTTCTTTACGTGTTGGAAAATCGTGGTGCCCTGGCCTTCTACCCCCTCGACCCCAACCGAGGCATGTGCGGAACGGCATGTCACTTCAACATGGCGGCCTTCATCTTCGCGCTGGTCGGGGTTGTGGCGCTGACGGATTCGGTGACCAGCCGCTTCAAGCAAAGGAACATCAAACTCTGGGAGACGACCGAAGAGTTGCGAAAACGATCGGGTGAGCTCCAGCGAACATTGGAACAAGTGGAGATCGTTGAGGAACGGAAGTCCCACTACATGAGGATCTCGGCCCACCAGCTTCGTTCTCCGCTGGCAACGGTCCGGACATCACTGCAGGTCCTGACGGAGGGCTTTGTGGAGCCAGGGACCGAGAGGGGCAGGCGATTGCTCGATGGGGCGCTGGAACGGGTGGATGATCTGTTGGCGAATGTCAACGGACTTTTGGACCTGGCCAAGATGCGGGAGGGCCGATCCAGGGCGCCGTGGACCCGGGATGTCAACGTCAACCAGCTTCTGGCCGATCTCTTCGACGCCTTGGAGCCCCTGGCCGGTGACCGGGCCATTCGGTTGGTCTCGGATTTCCAAGGGGTGGCCGTTCTGGATTGGGGCGTGCCTCCCGATCTGGTTTTTGCGTTCGAGAATTTGATCGAAAATGCGATCAAGTACTCCGAGGAGGGTGGCGAGGTTACGGTACGCCTCCATACCAAAGGCGATCGAGTGATGGTTGAAGTGGAAGATCACGGGATTGGGATTCCGGAGGAATTCCAGGGGGATGTGCTGCACGAGTTTGTCAGGGCCCCCAACGCCAAGAAGCATGCACCCCAGGGTACAGGCCTGGGCCTGGCCATCGCCAGGGAGGCGGTGGAGGGCCACGGGGGCACGCTTGAACTCCGGAGCCGTGAGGGAGAGGGGACGACCGCGACAGTATCGATTCCGCTTGGTGTCAGGCCGGCGGCGACCCCGGGAGAGAGCCGAGACGATCTCTGAGAGGACTCGGGGTGGGGGCGGACCGGGACGAGGTCACGCAATCGTAACGGTTTTTTCGACTTCTTCTGATTGAATCTCCTTAAGAGATTTTATATCAGTATGTTACGGCTGTATTCTCTTGGCTTTTCTGGTACGAATATTGCAACTGATCCTCGGTGGAGGTAGGCGCCCCCAGGGTGCCGGAAAGGAGACAACATGAGGAAGAATTTGGTTGTATCGATGTTTGTGGTATTCGTAGTGGTCTTGGCGGTGGGAGTCGCGGGGGCAGCGGACAAGTACAAGGGGTTCGAAAGGGGTGATTCCCTGATAACGGCGAAGGAGCTGAAGCAACTGGTCGATGCGAAGGATCCCAAGCTTGTGGTCCTTGCCGTGGCAAAGACCGTGGACTATCGAATGGGGCACGTTCCCGGAGCGTTTGGAATCTGGCGCTCGGACTATGAGCCGAAATCCGGAGTCGAGTACCCCTACGGGGGGATGGCCCTTGATCGGGAGGATTTTCAGGCTTTCGTTCGGAAATTCGGTATCGACAACGACTCGAAAGTCGTGATCTACGACCACAAGTACGATGCGACCCGCGTGTGGTGGATGTTCTACCTCTTCGGGAAAACCGACTGCCGTGTTCTGGATGGCGGCTTCCCGGCGTGGAAAGAGGCGGGATATGACACCGATATTCTTGCGCCGGATATGCCCAAAGACGCAGGAAACTTCACCGCCACGACTGAGCTTCCCGGCTGGTCGGTCTCGGTGACGACAGTTTGGCGGGGAAAGACCTCGGACGACTACCAAATTTGGGATACCCGGGGCGGCAGCGAATGGACCGGTGCCAAACTCAAGAAGGGCGCCTACGCAAAGGGTCGCATTCCGTGGGCCAAACACTGCAACTGGCCGGCTTTCAAGAAGCCCGTGGGTGACAACAAGAATGCCACGGAGTTCAAGACAGCTGCGGAGATTCAGGAAACCATCAAGAAGTTTGGTTTTGATAGCGCGAAGCAGCAGGTTTTCTACTGCCAGTCGGGTGTTCGGACGACGACCGAGGTCTTTGCCCTCTACCTGATGGGGTGGGATCCCGCCCAGCTTCACAACTACGACGGATCGTGGATTGAGTGGAGCTACTACCACAAGAATCTGGCGGATTCCGGCGCCATCCTGTGTGAGGAGTGCGGAAAGTAGAGTGATTTGATGGGTGCGGGGTCGGCCGGAGGTCGGCCCCGTTTAACTGTTCAGGATTGTTTGGAGGAGGGGACCGTGAGCGAGGAAAAGAAGGGCCTGAAACCTTGGGTCAAGCTTGTCATTGTGCTGGTCGTCATCGGTGTGCTGTTGGTGGTGGCGAATTATTTCGGGATCTTCGACATGCTCAAGGAGGGAACCCTCAAGGACAGGGTGCTCAAGCTGGACGGGTTCTTCAAGAGCATGGGTCCGTGGGCGCCGGTGGCGTTTGCAGGGATCTGGATCGTCGCCTGTGTCCTGCTCCTGCCAGGTCTTCCCATTGCCATCGTCGGTGGTCTGATCTTCGGTGCCGTTTGGGGAACGGTCTGGTCAACGGTCGGCGCCAACCTGGGCGCCGCACTGGCCTTCCTGATCGGCAGGTACGCCGCCCGGGACATGGTTGAGGGATGGGTTCAGAAAAACCCGACTCTGCGGAAAATCGACGAGGGTGTTGCAAAACAGGGATGGCGGATGCTGATGATCACCCGCCTCGTGCCGATCTTCCCTTTCAATATTCAGAACTACGTCTACGGCCTGACTGATATTCCGTTCCGGACCTATCTGTTGGTGACCCTGCCGTGCATGATCCCCGGTACGATTGCCTTCAACTTTGCCGCAGGCTCGGCCCGAGAGGTCATCCTCTCCGGCGGGCAGCCCGAGGCGATCAAGAGGACCCTGGTCTATCTCGCAATCGCCGCGGTCTTTTTCGTACTGTTGTCGTTGATCCCTGGCTGGGTGAAGAAACGGTATGGGAAGGATGATCTGATCGAAAAGGCGTAGTCGGAAACCAGGAGAATTGGTTCCTTCGTTGATCGGTCGGCGTGTGACGCCGGCCGATTCTTTGCATTGATTGCCCCAGACCGAGGGTCGGCCACTGGATTGCGTGTATGGGATCCAGGACCATTGATTTTGTTCTGGAGTCAGGTTCGAAAGACTGCACAGCAATTTAAAGCCCGATTGTTACGAAATTGTAACCATCATTTTCTGACAAAAAACACCGGAATACCCTGTAAAGCATTGAAAATTAGATAGATGGTCAGCCTTCGGCCATTCTGCCGGCTGGCATGGGTGTTGCTCTCTCACTCTCCAAGAGAGGGAGACGAACCCCCGCTGTTACGAGGAGGAGCCAAGCATGCAGCTCGAAAGCACCAGCTTGCCAGATGTTTCCGCAGAGACTCTTGCCGGGCTCTGCCCGCCGAGGCTGACGCCGGAGAAGATCCAAGAGCGACTGTCCTACATCATCGAGAAGGACCGGTTGGCCGGGGATCTTCCCCGCAGATTCCTGGAGGCCTTCGCAGCGATTCTTCAGCACACGAACTACCGGCAGGTGATCGACAACTACGCGCGGATCCCGGCTCGATGTGGAAACTGTGCCTGCGCCTGTCAGATATTTCAGCGGAGCAAGGTTCCGGAAGATGTTCCCTGCTATCGGTCGGACCTCCTCCTTGAGGTCTACCGCCGGCATTTCACCCTGCGTGGCATCGTGGAGGGGCATTTCAGGGGTACTCCGTTGTTGACCGACGAGTACATTCTGGAGATGGCGGAGACCTACTACCACTGTACGGCCTGCCGTCGCTGCACCCTGGAATGCCCGCTGGGAATTGATCATGGCCTGGTGACCCACCTGGCCCGTTATGTCCTCTCGGAGATTGGGCTGGTGCCGAGGGCGTTGGTGATCTCCACGAGGGCGCAGTTGGAAGGCCCCACCAGGAACACCTCGGCGATTCCCTGGCCCGCTATTGCCGACAGCCTGGAGTTCCTCGAGGAGGAGATCCAGGACGACAAGGATATTGAGGTCAAGTTTCCCATAGACAAGGAGGGACGGGAGTTCATCTTCTATGCGCCGGTCTCGGACTATTTGATGGAGGCCGAGACCTTGATGGGAATCGCAGTCACCCTTCATGCGGCGGGGCTGGGAGACGCCTGGACCATCAGCAGCGAGTTTGTCGATGGGATCAACTACGGCCTCTTCTACAGCGACTGGATTCTCGAGCGCTGCCTCCGCGAGGAGCTTGATCAGGCCAAGCGTCTCGGTGCCCGGAAGGTTCTGATCGGTGAGTGCGGCCATGCTTCCCGTTCCGCCAAGGCCTTCATGAAGACCTTCGGTGGTGGCGAGGACGCGCCGCCCGTCGTCAACATCATGGAGCTGACCTATAAGGCCTTCAAGGAGGGCAGAATCCGATTCAATCCAGACGTCATTACCGAGAGGGTTACCTATCACGATCCCTGCAACCTGGCGAGGAGTGGTTGGATCGTGGACCAACCCAGGGAACTGATTCGTGCCTTCTGCAAGGATTTCGTCGAAATGGAACCCGGCGGCAAATGGAATCTCTGCTGCGGTGGAGGTGGAGGCACGGTTTCGATCGACGAGATGCGTCCCTACCGCACCCATGTGACAGGGGCCATGAAGGCCGAACAGATTGCTGCGACGGGCGCTCACTACCTGATTGCCCCATGCGCCAATTGCAAGAAACAGCTTCGGGAAGTCTGCGAAGACAACGGACTGACGGATGTCGAGGTCGTGGGACTGCACGACCTCATCTACAAGGCCATCGTGCTGGATTGAGGAGGACGAGATGCTCGAAAGCTGGATTGCACTGGCCCGTGGACCGTTGCTCAGACTTGCTCTGCTCGGTATGGCGCTGGGATTGTTGCGCCACGTTCTGCTCCAGGTGTGGGAGATCTCATGGGCGTTTCGCCGTGCCGGTGACCAAGTTGTGCCCTGGGGATTGGCCCTGAGGCGAAATATGGAATGGCTCCTGCCGTGGCGTTACCTCCAGCGCAAAGAGAGGCGCCTTTACAATTTTACCTCCTTCATCTTCCATGTGGGGGTGATTGCGGTTCCGGTGTTCCTTGCCGGCCACGTTGCCGTCTGGCGCCACGAATTCGGCATTGGATGGTGGACGATGCCGGGGAGATGGGCTGATTGGCTGGCGATCCTGACCGTTGTTGCCGCCCTTGGCCTCGTTATCGGACGTATGGCCAATGAGGCGTCACGGAATCTCAGTAAGCCCCAGGATTGGCTGCTGCCGTTGCTCTGTTGTGTGCCGTTCGTCACGGGTCTTTGGGTCGCACACCCGGGATGGAGTCCCTTTGACGTCCAGGTGATCTACCTCGCCCACCTGCTGTCGGCGGAATTGCTGCTGGTCCTCGTTCCCTTTTCGAAGCTCGTTCATATGGTCTTGTTCTGGACCAGCCAGACATCGTCCGAGTTGGGATGGAGATTTCCGCCGGGTTCCGGAGAACGCGTTCGGGTCAGTCTCGGGAAAGAGTCGGAGGGCATATGATCAACAATCCCTGCATTCTCAACGATGTCACCCGTTGCATCGGCTGCGAGGAGTGTGTCGCCGCGTGCAAGAAGATCAACTCGATGCCCCAGGAAGATGCTCCCCCGCGGGTGGGCCATTCAAAAGACGGTCTCTCGGCGACACGCTGGACCAGTGTTTTTCGGCGGCAAGACCAGGTTAATGTTCGAAAACAGTGTCGCCACTGTCTCGAACCGGCCTGCGTCTCGGTCTGCCCCGTGGGCGCCCTCAAGAAGACTCCCGAGGGGCCGGTGATCTACGACAAGGATGTCTGCATGGGTTGCCGCTACTGCATGATGGGGTGTCCCTACGGGATTCCCCACTATGAGTGGAGTTCGGTCAACCCGTCGATTAGAAAGTGCATCCTGTGTTACGACAAGCTTGCTTCCGGCGAGATCGATAAACCGGCCTGCGTCTCGGCCTGCCCAAAGGAGGCGACGACCTTCGGATCTCGCGAGGAAATGCTCGCCGAGGCACGGAGACGATTGGCCGCTGAGCCCGAAAGGTACATCCAGCACATCTGGGGAGAGCACGAGGTCGGAGGAACGTCGGTGCTCTACATCTCCAACGTGGATCTTGGCTTCCTTGCATGGCAGGATCCCAAGTATCTCGGTACCGAGCCGCTTCCCGAGAAGACCTGGGACGCGCTGAGGAAGGTCCCGTTCGAGTTCGTCGGAATGGCTACATTCATGACCGCCGCATGGTGGGTCATCGACCGGAGAATGCGCCTGGAGAAGGAGACTGAGGGGGGAAACCCGCAGAAGCCTGATACCCAGGACGAGGGAGGCGAACAATGACTCGGCGGGTCCAGATCACCAAGGGCATCCTGTGGTTCATCTCGGGCTTGGCGGCCGCGGTGACCATCATCCGTTTCACCAGGGGTTTGGGCGCAACGACCGCCTTGTCGGACACGACGCCGTGGGGCCTGTGGGTCGGCTTCGACGTCATGGGCGGCGTGGCCCTGGCTGCCGGGGGATTTGTCATCGGCGCCATCGCCCATGTCTTCCAGCGCGGCCGGTACCACCATGCGGTGCGCCCGGCCATCCTGACGGCGCTGCTGGGTTACGCCGCAGTGGCCGTGGGTCTTCTCTACGACCTCGGTCTGCCATGGAATATCTGGCATCCCGTGATCTTCTGGAATCCCCGTTCGCCCCTGTTCGAGGTTGCCTGGTGCGTGATGATCTACCTGACCATCCTGGTGCTGGAGTTTCTGCCGGTGTTTCTCGAAAGAACTCCATTTCAGAGGCTGTACCGGACGCTGCTTCGGATGCAGTTGCCCTTGATCATCCTGGGGATCTCGGTCTCGACACTGCACCAGTCGAGTCTGGGAACCCTGCTCCTGATCATGCCCTTCCGGCTCCACCCACTGTGGTACTCGCCCCACCTTCCCGAGCTGTTCTTTGTCTCGGCGATCTGCCTGGGCCTGGTGATGGTGATTTTCGAGTCCTCGGTCACGGCGTGGCTCTACGAACGGAAACCCAACATCCACATGCTGTCGGGCCTTGCCCGCTTTGCTGCTGGGGGACTGGCCTTCTACCTGGCGTTTCGTTTGGGTGACATCTGGCGTCACGGCAAGCTGGGCTTGGCGTTTGAGGGCAGCTTCGAGGCCCGGTTGTTCTGGTTCGAAATGGGGCTTTCCACCATCATTCCCCTGGTTCTCTTTTTGATCCCCAAGGTCAGGAGAAATCACACGGGCGTTTTCATCGCGTCGTCCATGGGCCTGATGGGATTCCTGCTCTACCGGATCGACGCGTCGGGGCTGGCCCAGGTCTGGGCGACCCGTACGGACTACTTTCCAATGTGGACGGAGTTTGCCGTCAGTCTCGGCATTGTTTCCTTTTTCGCCCTGATCTATTTGTTCATCCAGGAACACTTTCCGGTGGAAAAGGAGATCCTCGACGAAGAGGAGGAGTGGCGGCAGCGTCAGCTCTTTGTCCTGCCGCGATTCGATCGGCTCTCCCAGGTGTGGCTGGGTGACCCCTCCTTCGCCTCACGCCGGGTCTACTCTTTGGCCTTCGTCGTGGCTCTCATCCTGGGCTTGACACTGACACCGTGGCAACCCTTGGTCGAGGCGTCTCCGGTTCAGAGAGCCCGCGGAGGGCAGGTCCTGCTGGTGGGTTACCCCATCGGAACGGTGGCCTTCCCCCATGCCGACCATGTCAAACGTCTCGGAGAGGAGGCCTGCGGTGCGTGCCATCACCTCCACAAGCCGGGAGATGTCGGTACGCCGTGCTCCGAGTGTCACTCGGATCTCTATCTGCCGACGAGACTGTTCGATCATGTCCGCCATGTGCGGGTCTTCGACGGAAATACTTCCTGTGTCAAATGCCATCCCAGGGATCAGCCGAAGGTGTTTGCGGCGGCCGCGAAATGCTCCTCATGTCACGAGAAGGACATGATGGCGAAGAACGATGTTGTCACAAAATTCGAGAGTCTGACGGCCCCAGGTCTGAGAGTTGCGGCCCACGGCATCTGCATCGAGTGCCACCGGAGGGAAGCGACCAATCCGGAGTGGAATAAGCCCGACCTATTCAGGTGTGCCACATGCCATCGAACGCCGTTGCTCCATGGGGATGTGGTTTTGGAGGCGTCCTTGAAAGAATAGCGGCCGTGGCCGGGTCCGGATGCGGGGAACCGGGTCTCTGAACGGCGGCACATCGCCGGAGAGATCCCTTGATCCCGGAGGGCGGGGCGGAAGAACCCCGTCAGCGTCTTCGTATGTAGACCTTCCTGCGATGTGCGATAGCCAGTGCCAACACAACCAGACGGTGTTCCTGGATTTCGCAAATGATTCGGTAGTCACCGACGCGATACCGCCAGAGACCGGCCAGATCTCCGCACAGCGGCTCACCAAAATGTCGAGGGTTCTTGCATCCCGTGATCCGGTCATCAAGCCAGTCAATGAGCCGTTTCTGTATGGAACGATCGAGTTTCCGAAGTAGCTTTTCGGCAATGTCGCTGATTTCAACTGTCCAGCCCAAGATCTTTCCTCAGAACGTCGAGCGGTTTTGTGCCGACCATGTTGGTGCGTGCCTGCCGCGCCAACTCCAAATCTTCGTTGTCCTCCAGATAGCGAATGATCGCCTCGCGGACCACGGCACTCCGGTTGCTCCCCGTTGATTTGGCCAGCAAATCGATTTCCTTCTCCAAGGTTTCTTCGAGCCGAATCGCGAACACAGTTCCCTCCTTTTAGACGTATAACAATGTATGACAACAGTGAAGCACTGTCAACAACAATGGCGACACCGGCTCGAAGAATTTCCGATTTCACCGTGAGATTCCCAAGCTAATTTCCGGCCGGAAAGTTCGGGTGGGAACTGCGTGGTTCCCGGAAGGGAACGGGCTACCTCGGTGAAAACTCCGGGCAGGCCGGCTCGGGATCGTGGAATCTCTCGTGGATGTCACAGACACCTGCCCGGGCCCGGGTTGAGCCGTAGGCGGACGACAGAATCAGGATTCCGGGGAACATCTTTTCCAGCTCGGCGGGATCGTTGCGGAAGTATCGGCATTTGGAACATGTTGGCGCTTGCCTTGGTCCGTTGTCCGTTCGTCGTTTCATCACCCACCTCCGACGATTATCAATGCAAGTGATATGCCCGCTATCGACAGCGGTCTTCGGGGTCCGCTGCCGGATTTTCGGTCTGCCGAAGGAGGCGGGGCTCAGGGTATCTTCCGCTTCCGGGAGTGCTTTTCGCTCAGTTGCGAATGATTTTGGCCGGCCGCCGACGAAGGGAAGCAACCAGTCTTGTTGTTACCAAATGGTAACAAGCAACACCCTGTGCCCCGGTCGCTGTCTCCGCGCTCGGAGGCCCGACCCGTCTCGAAAGCGGGGGGATTCGGTCTCGTTCCGGATGTGCGTTTCGCAAAAGTAACGTCCAATTGGTCCGTTTGCTCCAGGGGCTCTCTGCCTGGATAGCTAAGTTTCTATTTCCTGGAGCTTTACGGTTACTGCACCGGATGGCCCGCATTGGCACATGGGTTGCAACCTCCCTATCAGTCGAGAAGGGTTCCGGACTTTGGGAAAAGGAGGAAGCGATGGGCGAACGAATCAAGGAACTGTGGAAGAAGGAAGACTGGTGGGCCGTCTGGCTCGGGCTCGGTATCGTCTTCATGGCCCTGAGTGTCTACCTGACGGGTGGAACGATCAAGGGATGGGCGGTCACGCCGGGGAAATGGTCGACCATGTCCCAGCTGGGAGACAACCTGGCCAAGCATGGCTTGGCGTACCTGACCATCTTTCTGCTGTTCGGGATCGTATTTACCATTTCCATTGCCATCATGGGCCGGAAGATCAAGGAGTTCATCCCTGGCTACACGATCCTCTTCGTAGGTTCGATGAGTATTTTCTATCTGGCATCCAATACATTTGTGAAGGGCACCCTGCACCTGGGGGCGCCTCTGCTTGCCCTGATCATCGGTCTGATCATCGGGAACATCAAGAAGATGCCGGAGTGGCTTCAGACAAGCCTCCGGACCGAGTACTACATCAAGACCGGAATCGTTCTATTGGGCGCCACCCTGCCCCTGACCCTGATCTTTTCGGCGGGTCCGGTTGCCTTCATTCAGGCAACGATCGTTTCGGTCTGCACCTGGCTGACAATCTTCCTGGCGGCGACCAAGATCTTCAAACTCGATCCCCAGTTTGGCGCGGTTCTGGGCGCCGGTGGCGCGGTCTGCGGCGTCTCGGCCTCCATCGCTGTGGGTGGGGCGGTCAAGGCCAAGAAGGATCACATTGCCATCGGCATCGCGATCGTTTCGGTCTGGGCCATTGTGATGATTCTGGCCCTCAGCGTTGTGGTCAAGTTCATGGTCCCCGGGACGATCTCACCGGGTGAGGCCGGCGCATGGGTTGGCACCTCGGAGTTTGCTGATGCGGCGGGTTTCGCGGTGGTTGCCGAGTTGTCCGACGTGATCGAGTCCGGCGCCCTTCAGGGAATTGGTGGAGCGGAGCTGAACGCCGACGATCCCATCAACACCTTCACCCTGATGAAGGTGATCGGGCGGGACATCTGGATCGGTATCTGGTGTTTGATCCTGGCGATTGTTTCGGTTGTTTTCTGGGAGAAAAAGGATGCCTCCGAACGGGCGGTGGGCGCCGGGATTATCTGGGACCGGTTTCCCAAGTTCGTCCTGGGCTTCTTCGCCGCGTCGATCATCATGACGTTTGTGACGGCCAATCAGCCCGAGGACTGGGTTGGCAAGGCCAAGTTGGCGGGGACCTTCAAGTCGAAGGCCGAGAAGATCAAGTACGACGCGAACTTCTCCAACTACGTTGCGCCGGCCGAGTTGTCGGACAAATTTGCCGTACAAGGTGACACGCTGACCTTCAAGGGCAAGATGACGATCCACGAGTTCGAGATCCTCAAGGGTGCTATTTCCGAGAGTGATCCCGGCCGCAGGGACAAGATCGGTGCGTTGAAACAACTGCGCCACGCGTCGGACTGGTTCTTCTCCGATCTCAAGCCGAAGCTGATCAACCCCATCAAGAAGCTCAGGTCGTGGGCATTCGTGCTGTGCTTCCTGTGCATCGGGCTCTCCACGCGGTTTGCCGATCTCTTCACCTTTGGGCTCAAGCCGTTCTGGGCTTTCACCATTGGTGTCATGGTCAATGTGCCGCTGGGGTACTTCCTGTCCACGGTCGTGTTCTCGAAGTTCTGGTCGAACATCTCGAGTCTGATGTAGGGCGGGAGAAATCAATGAATACGAGACCAAGAATTATTTTAGGAAGGAGTTGACATGGACAAGAAGGAACTCAATATCCCTCTTCTCGAAGATCTGGAGAAGGGGCCGTGGCCCAGTTTTGTCACGGAGATGAAGAAGAGTGCAGACAACCCGATGACCAGGGATACGTTGCTGCAGCTCGAGCGGTCCTACCGGGACAAGATCAGTCACTGGAAGCACGGTGGACTGGTTGGGGTCATGGGCTATGGCGGAGGCGTGATCGGGCGCTACTCGGATCTTCCGGAGGATTATCCGGCAGTGGCCGAGTTTCATACCCACCGGGTCAATCAGCCTTCGGGGTGGTTCTACACCTCGGATGCCCTCCGGACCCTGTGCGACATCTGGGAGAAGCACGGTTCGGGCTTGACCAACATGCACGGCTCGACCGGAGACATCATCCTTTTGGGATCGACGACCGAAGCGTTGGAGCCGTGCTTCAAGGATCTGACCGAGGCGGGATGGGATCTCGGCGGTTCGGGTTCCGATGTTCGGACTCCCAGCTGCTGTGTAGGTCCGGGTCGTTGCGAATGGTCGTGTTATGACACCCTGGATGCCTGCTATGACATCACGCAGTCCTTTCAGGACGAACTGCACCGACCGGCCTTCCCCTACAAGTTCAAGTTCAAGTTTTCCGGCTGTCCCAACGACTGCGTCGCTTCCATTGCGCGGTCGGACATGTCGGTGATTGGAACCTGGAAGGACAACATCCGGATCGATAAGGACCAGGTCAAGGCCTACGCCGCCAACGGTGTCGACATTCAGTCGGAGATCTGTGACCTCTGTCCGACCGGGTGTATCGGTTGGGACGGGTCGTCGATCAGCATCGACAACTCGAACTGCGTCAAGTGCATGCACTGCATCAACGTGATGCCCAAGGCGCTTCGCCCGGGCAAGGAAGGCGGCGCGACGATATTGATCGGCGCCAAGGCGCCCATCATCGGTGGGGCGCTGCTGGCTACCGTGTTCGTGCCCTTCCTGGAGATGGAACCCCCATACGAAGATCTCAAGGAACTCGCAGAGGCGATCTGGGATTTCTGGGGCGAGTATGGCAAGAACAGGGAACGCGTCGGCGAGTTCATCCAGCGCGTCGGCCTGGCGACCTTCCTGGAAGAAATCGGTCTGGATCCGGTTCCGGAAATGATCGCCCATCCGCGGACGAATCCGTACATTTTCTTCGGCGAAGAACTCGACGAAGAAGACGACGAGTAGGGAAGGAGTTTCTCTATGGCCAAAGTACAAAGAATTACAGACATCGGTCCCCCGGACTTCAGACAGTTTCTTCCGCCGGTCATCAAGGCCAACTATGGAAAGTGGAAGTACCACGAGATTCCCCAGCCGGGCGTGATGGTCCATGTGGCCGAATCGGGCGACAAGCTCTTCACGGTTCGTGCGGGCTCCCCCCGCCTGATCAGTACGGTCACGATCCGACTGTTTGCCGCCCTGGCGGACAAATACACCGGGGGGCATCTGCGGTGGACCAGCCGCAACAACGTCGAGTTTCTCCTGACGGAGGAGAAGAACATCGAGCCTCTCAAGAAGGAGCTCGAGGAGCAGGGATACCCGGTCGGCGGAACGGGCAACGGCATTTCCTCGATCGTCCACACCCAGGGGTGGGTCCACTGCCACTCGTCAGCGACCGATGCCTCCGGCGTGGTCAAGGCGATCATGGACGAGGTCTACCCGCACTTCACCCACATGGATCTTCCTGCGAAGCTCCGAATTGCATTCGCCTGTTGCCTCAACATGTGCGGCGCGGTCCACTGTTCAGACATCGCGGTCCTGGGTCTCCATCGGAAGGCACCGACCATTAATCACACCGACCTGCCGAGGATGTGCGAGGTTCCGACGCTGGTGTCTTCGTGCCCGACAGGCGCCATCCGGCCGGCCACGGTCGATGGCAAGGCATCCGTCGAGGTCGAGGAAGACCAGTGCATGTACTGCGGGAACTGCTACACGGTGTGTCCGGCGATGCAGATCAACAACCCGGAAGCCGACGGCATCTCGATCTGGGTCGGAGGCAAGGTCTCCAATGCCCGGTCCCAGCCGATGTTTTCGAAACTCGTCATTCCGTTCATCCCCAACGATCCGCCTCGGTGGCCGGGTGTTGTGGATGCGGTCGTCAACATCGTCAACGTCTATGCCAAGAACGCGCGGAAACATGAACGCGTCGGTGAGTGGATCGAGAGAATCGGATGGCCGAAGTTCTTCGAACTGGCGGACATTCCGTTCAGCAAGTACGTCATCGATGACTTCAAGCATGCAGGCGAGACGTACAACCGTACAACCCAACTGAGACACTGAGGAGGGCGTCATGGGAACACCGACCGTAGAACAGGTTGCCGAAGCGATGCTCGAAATGGTCACGGTGACGAAGGGGAAGAAGAACCTCAAAGCACTGGATCTGACCAAGGCGATGATCGAAAAATTTGGCGCCGATGCTGTGGACAAGAAGATGTGCAAGCTCGCGATCAGGGAACTGATCGACAACGGACGGTGTGTCTACAGCTACTTCGGCGGCTCATATATCACCCTGCCCTCGGAAGAGGAGTAGGACTGCTGAGCTCTCTGTTGAGGCGGGGGCCGTCCCCGGTCCCCGCCCTTTTCCCAACTATTGGAGGTTGGTATGGCGAAGAAAATGAAAGGTCCGGAGCGCATCGCAAAGACCGTTGAGACCCTCAGACATTGGCAGGGCCTCGAACGTAAGGCGATCGAGACAATGTCGGAACTGATGGAAAAGACGGACAATCCGTTGATTCGTCAGATTCTGGAAATCATCCGCTCAGACTCGACGCAGCACCACCGCGTCCAGCAGTTCATCATCGACAGTTTGACCACGACACCAGTTCAGCTGACTCCGGAAGATCTCGCCGAGGTGTGGGACGCAATCGAGGCCCACGACGAGGTTGAGCGCGAGACGATCGAGATTGCCAAGGAGCTCAAGGAAGAGTGCACCTTCTTCGTGCAGCGGGCGCTGCTCGACTATCTGATCATCGACGAAGAAAAACACGACCACATCCTCGGCCAGCTCGAGGAGTTCAAGAAGAATCTCTACCCCTATGGCTGATTGGTCAGGGTTTGTAAGGGAGGCGTGAGATGGGGCTGTTGAAGAAGAAAGACAAGGGGAAGAAGAAGGCTCCGCCACGTTTTGCTTCCGGCGGGGGCACCGGTGGTGGGACCGAGATCTCGCCGCTGCGTCCGAGGTTCATCGAGAGACTGGCGCCGTGTACGGGGAATTGTCCTTCGGGCAACGATATCCGAGGCTGGCTGAAAGTCATTGCAGAGCGCGAGAAGACCGGTATCAGCCTTGAGGAAGCGTGCGATCAGGCGTGGCATATCGAGGTGGAGACCAACCCGTTTCCCGCTGTGATGGGACGCATCTGTCCTCATCCCTGTGAGGACCACTGCAACCGTTCCGAGAAGGACGGCGCGGTGGGGATCAACTCCATCGAGCGTTTTATCGGGGACTGGGGACTCGAGCGTTCGCTCGAACTGAGACCCATCGATGCCGGTGGACCCTTTCCCGAGAAGATTGCCGTTGTTGGCGCCGGTCCGTCCGGACTGTCGGTGGCCTACCAACTTGCCCGGCGGGGCTACGGTGTGACCGTCTTTGAGGCCTTCCCCCAGGCCGGTGGGATGCTGCGCTACGGGATTCCCATCTACCGCCTTCCAAGGGAAGTGCTCGATGCGGAGATCCAGCGAGTGCTGGACCTCGGTGTGGAACTCAAGTGCGGGATGACCATCGGCCAGGACGTGACGCTCGATCAGCTCCGTTCGGAGTATGGCGCCGTCTACCTCGCCATCGGGGCCCACAAGGGTCGCATGATGGGGATACCCGGCGAGGACGGCCCTGGGGTCTATGCCGGAACCGATTTTCTCAACAAGGCCAACTCCGGGACTGATCTCGAAGTTGGCGGCAGGGTCGTCGTCATCGGGGGCGGCGACACGGCGGTCGATGCCGCCCGGGTGTGCAAGCGCCTGACGGCGGATTCTGCAGCCATCTCCAAGAGGATGGGCGCCGAGGTAACGATCCTCTATCGCAGGACGAGAACCGAAATGCCTGCGATCGAAAGAGAGATCGAGGAAGCGGAAGAAGAAGAGATCCGCATGGAGTACCTCGCTGCGCCGATCAAGATCCTCCGCAACGACGACGGGGCCGTGCGCGGCATGCTGGTTCAGCGTATGCAGTTGGGTGAACCCGACGATTCAGGTCGAAGGCGTCCCGAACCGATCGAGGGCGATACCTACGAACTCGACTGCGACACGGTCGTCATGGCCGTCAGCCAGCAGCCGGACTGGGAGAGTCTCGGCAGCGATCTGCCTGCGGGAGGCTCGTGGCTCTCGACCGACGAGTGGGGCTGCACTGAGGTTGACGGCATTTGGTCGGGCGGCGATGTCCTTGGCCTGGGCCTGGCAACCATCTCCATTGGACAGGGACGCAAGGCCGCCGAGTCGATTCATGCGACGTTGCGCGGCGAAGAACTTCCGGGCCCCGATCTTCGGCCGCCGGTCGGACCCGAGCGCATCAAGATGGCCTTTTATGAGGAGAAACCCCGTGTGGAACGAAAGGTGGTCTCTGCCGAGGAGAGACTGGCCAGGCCGTTCGATGAGGTTGACCTCGGCCTGACCAGCGAGCAGGCGCTCGAGGAAGTCACGCGTTGCTTCTCGTGCGGCCTCTGCTTCGGCTGTGAGAACTGCTGGATGTACTGCCAGAACAACTGTTTCAAGAAGCTTCCCACGGTTTCTCTCGCTCACTATTTCGAGGCCCATCTCGAGACCTGTGACGGGTGCAAGAAGTGCTGGGAAGAGTGCCCATGCGGCTACATCGAGGGGCAGTAGGGCGGTACCATGCTGGTGACCACCCCCCGCCTCGTCATCGCCGGCCTTGCCGGTGACAGCGGCAAAACCCTGGTGAGCATTGGGCTCGCCGGGGCGCTGACGAGCCGGGGAGTCGTGGTGGCACCGTTCAAGAAGGGCCCCGACTATATCGACGCGGCCTGGCTCGGCCTGGCCGCCGGACGGCCCGGTCGAAATCTCGACTCCTTCATGATGTCGCCGGAGGCCATGGGAAGCTCCCTGCGGAAGGCCTGCGGGGCCGGGCTGGCCCTGGTCGAGGGCAATCGCGGGCTCTACGACGGCATGGATGCCGATGGAACGCATTCCACCGCTGAGCTGGCGAAGACGATTGGGGCGCCGGTCATTCTGGTGGTCGACGTGACCAAGAGTACGAGGACCGTTGCGGCCCAGGTGCTGGGGTGCCAGATGATGGACCCGGATCTCCGGCTTGCCGGGGTTGTTCTCAACCGGGTGGCCACCGCACGGCAGGAGAAGATCGTTCGCCGGGCGGTGGAGTCGACGACGGGTATTCCGGTGGTCGGGGCCATCCCCCGGATGGCTGGAGGCGGGCCGTTACCGGGTCGACACCTTGGATTGGTGACGACATCGGACCACGGTGATCCCGGGGCTGCGGTAGATCGGGCTGCCGAACGAGTTTCCCAGGCGGTTGATGTGGATCAGTTGCTGACCATCGCTCAACGTCAATCGACGGCCGTCGAGTTTGGGGAACTGGCCCCGATTCAGTCGGCAGGGTCATGTCGGGTCGCGGTGGCCCAGGACCCCGCGTTCTGTTTCTACTATCCGGAGAATCTCGAGGCTCTGGAGGCCGCGGGCGCCGAGATCGTGCCCTTCTCGCTCTTGGAAAGTGCGGGCCTGCCCCCTGAGACCGATGTGATCTATCTCGGAGGTGGATTTCCCGAGATCCATGCCGCGGGGCTGGCCGACAACTCAGCCATTCGGAATGACCTGGCGACCGCGGCCGAAGATGGTGTTCCGATCTTCGCCGAGTGCGGCGGAATGATGATGCTGGCCAGATCGCTGCGGTTCGAGGGGAAGCACTACCCCATGGCCGGTGTCCTGGACCTTGATATCGAGCAGGAGAAGCGCCCCCAGGGACATGGATACGTCGGTGGCCGGGTCGTCGTAGAGAATCCATGGTTCGAGAGGGGGACCGTTCTCAGGGGACATGAGTTTCACTACTCCAGAATCACCGGCGGTCGTGATTTGGAACGAACGGTCGTGGAACTTGATCGGGGCGTCGGTGTGGGGAACGGCCGGGACGGAATCGTCAAGGGAGGGGTCTGGGCCTCCTACCTCCATACCCACGTCTTCACGGTTCCACAGTGGCCGGGCGTAATGGTTGGTCGGGGCAGGCCCCGGCAGGAAACACAGGCCGAAAGGGCCGTTGTCGGGGTGTGAAGGGACGGGTCATGGAGTTGCTTCGGCGTCGATGGCCGGAACTGCTTGAGCCCTTCGGGGCTGAGATCGGCAGTGAGAGGGACAATACCTATCGAGAAGGCGTGCGTGCCGGCGCCACGGTACCGAATATTCAAAACAGGGGGAAAGCATGGGATCGAAACTGACACCACAGGAGAGAATCAAAAGCTGGACCCGCCGGGTGGAAGAATCACCGCAGTCGGCAGTCGCCCACTTCAACCTGGGCCTGGCCTTCACCGATGTCGCCAAGATGACTTCGGCCGAGAATGCCTACCGGAAGGCGGTGGAACTCAATCCGGAGATGGTGCAGGCCTGGGTCAACCTCGCCGGGGTCCTCCTGCTCCAATGGCGGTTTGAGGAAAGTCTCGAGGCCGGCGAGAAGGCTGTGGAGCTCGACGAGGAACTGCCGCTGGTCCACTTCAATATGGGCCAGGCCTACCTCTACATGGGAGACTCTGAGGCCCTTGTTCGGTGCAACCGTCGGGTGCTTGAACTCGACGAGGATCATCCTGCGGGGAACTATTTTCTCGCGGTCGGTTTGTTGGCCCAGAAGAATCCGAAAGAGGCGCGTTTTTACATGGAGAGGGCATCGAGGCTCGGGCATCGCCCAACCCCGGAGTTCCTGCGTGCCATGGAGCGTGTCGATACAGACGGCGTTCAACTGATTGAGGTTGGACAGTAGGTAAAAACCAAATGGGATTGGAATCCCAGATAAAGAAAAAGGAGGAAAACAATGGCAACATTCACATATCCGGGTGGTTCCATCGAGGTCGACGAGGACGGTTTCCTGCAGGAGCCGGATCAGTGGAACCAAGACATCGCCAAGGCCCTGGCCGCAACGGAGGGTGTGGACGAACTGACTGATGACCATTGGATCGTAGTCAATTCCCTGAGAAACTACTTCTTGCAGTTCGGCGTGGCGCCGATGATCAGGAAGCTCTGCAAGGAGACCGGCTTCAACTTGAAGACGATCTATGAGCTCTTCCCCTCCGGCCCGGCAAAGGGCGGTTGCAAGGTCGCAGGTCTGCCGAAGCCCACCGGCTGCGTCTGATCCACGTGAAGAAGACTTGAGCCGGCCCCCTCTGGGGCCGGCTTTTGTGTGTCTTTTCTGGAACCATCAGCGAGTGCAGTATTTCGTCCTCGATAACCGAGAATGGCTTTGGGGCGTTGAAATTGTATTCCCCGTCCGAAGACCTCGAACTGTTTAATTACGGACTTATCGATGACCAGATATCCGTCGTCCCGTCCTCGAACCCGTCACTGAAAATCCTCGATCTGAGGCTGATGATCTGAAGGTCGTATTCTTCAGAGGCGATGTAGGCGAAGTCGCCGTCGACGACAAGTCCGACTCCCTTCATATCGGAGGCGAGGAGACCCGCAGAATAGGGTGCGGTGGGATCGAGGACATTGACGGCTCTGATCAGAGGGGAATCCCAGCACCCTGCGGTGTAGGCGATATCGCCTGCGACCTGAACGTCCCTTACC
>CAYSHZ010000030.1:0-19514 GCA_964430905.1 uncultured Thermoanaerobaculia bacterium
ATGGTGGTCACCGCACTGAACTCCAGGAAGAGTAGTCTTGAGTTCCTCCCCCCCCCTTCTTTGGCGAGCCCGCAAGGGCTCGCTCCCTTTTGTGGTGAACTGCCCGATGTCAGACCTCGAGATCGAGTCTGGCCTCCAGAGCGTCACACACTGTATCGATAACTCTGAGACGGGCATACTTCTTGGAGTTTCCCTCGATCAGGCGCCATGGAGCGATGACGGTTGACGTCCTTTCGACCATCTCGTGGACCGCCTGCTCGTACTCGGACCACTTTTCTCGGTTTCGCCAATCCTCGTCGGTCAACTTCCACGCCTTGAAGGGAATCTGCTGCCTGCGCTCGAAACGGGCCAGCTGCTCCTCCTGGGTGATATGCACCCAGAACTTGGCGATGATGATGCCCGATTCCGTCAACTGCCGCTCGAAATCGTTGATCTCGGTATAGGCACGCCGCCATTCTCCCTCTGAAGCAAACTTTTCGACCCTCTCGACCAAAACCCGGCCATACCAGGAGCGATCATAAATTGTCACCCGCCCCGCCCGTCCGAGGTGACGCCAGAAACGCCACAGATAGTTGCGGGCGTTTTCCTCGTCAGTCGGCGCCGCAATCGGGATCACCCGGTAGTCCCGGGCATCCATGGCTGCAGTCATCCTACGGATCACGCCACCCTTGCCTGCGGCATCCCATCCCTCGAAAACCAGTACCATCGAGCGTCCCTGTTCCCGTGCCGCCCGATACAGGGTATTGAGCCTGGCCTGAGCCTCCGGAAGTCGCTCGTCATAGACTTTCCCCGAGACGCTCTTTGTCATGTCCAGTCCATCGAGGACCGTCGTCCTGCGGGCAGTCTTCAACGCATCGGCCATCATCCCCTGATCGAGGTCCGCCGCCGGTCCGATCTCGGTGGCGGTGCGCCGTTCGGCCAATCGACGTCTGACGGCATCCCGAACAATCGACGCGACTGTCAAGGACCGATAGCGGGCGTCTTCCCCCTCGACGATCTTCCATGGTGCATGGGGCTGACTGGTCCGCATGATCAGATGCTCGGCCGCCCCAACGAAACCGTCGTACATCTCGTAGTGCTCCCAGTCGGCCGGTGTCACTCGCCAGCTCTGGAGGGGATCGTTTTCAAGCGCCTTGAGGCGCCGATGTTGTGCCTTCTTCCCCAAATGCATCCAGAACTTGAGGATCAGGGCGCCGTCGTCTGCCAGCAGCTTCTCGAAGCCCAGAATTCGTTCCAGCCTTTCGTTGAATACAGCGTCGTCGATCGTCTGATAGACACGGTCCAACAAGGGCCTCGAATACCATGCACTGAGAAATAAGCCAACGGTTCCTCGCGGCGGCAAGTCCCGCCAGTAGCGCCAGAAGGGAGGGCGATCCCGCTCCTCGTCGGACAGCTCACCATAGGCACGGGTTTCCATCCACCGCGGATCCATCCACTCGTTGAGCAGATTGACCGTTGCCCCCTTGCCGGCGCCATCGACGCCGGAGAACAAGATCAGCACCGGAAAGTCCGCCTGACGGAGCTGCTGTTGCAGGAGGACCAACTCCGTCCGGAGCTCGGGCTCAACCTTGCGGTACTCTTCCTTGGAGACCTTGCGACCCAATTCAGCAGTTTCGAACATATCCCAGAATACCAATTCCGCTTTAAATCAGGATACTGCCCCCTTGGTCCGGTAGAATTGGATGATGGTTTCCTGCGTCATCGTAGCGTCCGTTGCCCTTCTCCTTGCTGTCGTCCTGCGCACAGAGCGATTCTCCCATCTTCGAACGCTTGTCGTTCCCTTGATCCTCACGTCATTGACGGCCCTTTTCCACTCGGCTTCTCTTTTCTGGTCCACCGAGCCCGAACTTGGCCGTTGGACTCTCATCGGCCTCGTGCTCGCCATCGGATTCCTCGCCTGCAGGGCCGGACTCATCCTCCTGTTTGACTGGGGGCTCGAACGTCGGATGGGCATATCCGTTCCCCAACTGATCCAGGACGTCACAGCGATCGGTATCTACCTGACCGTCGGTGTCATCCTGCTCAATACCCTCGGGGTCAAGGTCACCGGACTGATTGCAACCTCCGCCGTCTTGACGGTCGTTGTCGGCTTGGCGTTTCAACAGACTCTGGGCAATCTCCTGGCGGGTCTGGCCCTGGCATGGGAGCAGCGACTGCCGACCGGGTCCTGGATTGATTTTGACAATCAGGTCGTCCGCATCGAAGAAACCGGTTGGCGCTCGATCCTCCTGAGAACCAAGCTCGGCGACAGGATCCTGGTCCCCAATGCCGACATTGCTGCCGCCCAGGTCACCATGCTCAGCGGCGGAGAACGTCCGGTTGCGGTTCCAATCCACCTCGGTCTGTCCTACTCAGTGCCGCCGGACGTGGCAAAAAAACTTCTGTTCGACGTGGCCATCGATACGCCGCTGATCCTCTCCGACCCGCCTCCGATTATCCTGACAGTTTCATTTGGAGACTCCTCAATCGACTACGAATGTCGTCTTTGGACTCGTGCCCCATGGCAGCGGAACGAGATCACAGATATCTTCCTGACCCGAACATTTTCCGCCCTGGCCCGCCACGGTCTGGAAATTCCGTTCCCGCAACTGACCCTTCATCGCGCCCCAGCGTCGAAGATCACAGATTCACACAACAGGCGTTTCGAAGGGCTGGTCAATTCAAGGCTGTTTGCCGGTCTCTCCAAAGAGGCGTTGAATACGGTTGCCGATAACTGTTCCCTTCAACGATTTGCCCCTGGCGAAGCCGTGGTGCATCAGGGTGACGAGAGCAAAGCACTGTTCGTTGTTGTCTCCGGCGAGGCTGTCGTTCTACAGAACGGACATGAGGTATCGCGCATTGGCCCCTCCGAGGTCTTCGGCGAAGGCGCCTTTCTGACCGGCAACCCCCGCTCCGCAACGGTTTGTGCAGGACTTGGCGCCCTCGAAATCCTGGAAATCAGCAAGGGCAGTCTCGGATCGCTCTTCGAACAACACCCTGATCTGATGGAGAAGCTCGCCGAACGCCTGGCGGAACGGAAGTTGGAGGGAGAGACCTTGCGTGATGCCAGCGGCGCCATCGTCCATCCCCGCGGCCTGGTCGCCCACATCAGGCGAACTCTCTCCCGACTGGTCGGCGGGTGAGCCCCACCGGCTTTCGCCTTTACGCCCATCGCGGCGCCTGCCTCCGCTGTCCCGAAAACAGTCTCGAGGCGTTCGGCCTGGCCCTTGAAGACGGCGCGAACGCCCTGGAAATGGATGTCCACCAGACATCGGACGGTCATTGGGTCGTGGCCCACGACCCGGACGGCTCACGAGTCGCAGGCGACGCACGACCCATCCACTCTCTGCCCCTTGAGAGCATCAAACGATGGCGTCTCAAAGGACACGCTCGGATGCCGACCCTTGACGAGGTGCTCACGGCATTCCGGAAGACTCCCATGAGCATCGACATCAAACCCCGGAATCCGTCCCTGGTCGGAACCTTTTTGGACATACTCCAGCGATTCGGGGCCGAGGACCGGGTCACTGTGGCCAGCTTCCACCACTCGGTGATGAAAGAGGTCCATCGTTTGGGCTGGACCGGCCGAACGGCTCTCAGTCGCCTGGAGGTTGCCTGGTTGCGCCTCCTGCCCGAGGAGCTGAGCAGACGGATGATTCGGGGCCAATCCGCCCAGATTCCGCGGTCGGCCGGACCCCTGCGACTCGATCGAAACACCTTCATCGAACGTTGCCGCCGCCTGGGCCTCAGGGTCGATTACTGGGTCATCAATGACCCCGTCATAGCCAAAAAGCTCCTCCAACAGGGGGCAACCGGCCTGATGAGCGACGACCCGAAAGGGATCGCACCGGTCGTTGCCGCCCACAGTCAGTCATGAGACACAGGAAGGATCACACTCGGGGTTGCGGCTGCTGCGGAGGATGTCCCGGATGCCTGTTGGCCGTCGCCCTGATCCTCTGGACCGGAGTCATGGCGTGGCAGGCGCTGAAACCCCTGCCGGCCGGCCTGGAAATGGAAGGAGATTCCATCGTCGTCCCTGCAGCAGATATCACGATCCTGAGCGACGTCACGGCGGTGGACGACCGAGGCAACCCGGTCATCACCCAGGAGATCTTCGACCGCATGCTCCATCGGATCGACGACGCCCGCGATCTGGTGCTCGTGGACAACTTCTTCTTCAACACAATCACCGGACGTGGAGCAGCCCCCATCCGCAAGCTATGCTCGGATCTGACCGACGCTCTTGTTTCGGCGAAACGCCGCCATCCCGCCATGCCGGTCATCCTGATCACCGATCCGATCAACACGATCTACGGGGGCGTCCAACCACCTCATTCTGAAAATCTCCGAGCGGCCGGTATTCAGGTTGTCATGACCGACTTGAAGAAGCTCCGGGATTCCAATCCCTTCTACTCCGCGTGGTGGCGAATGGGACCTCGATGGCTCGGTCACCCAAAACCAGGCGGGCGACTTCCCAATCCCTTCAACCCAGAAGGCCCTTCGGTCGGAATCCGGTCGTGGCTCTCTCTCCTCAATTTCAAGGCGAATCATCGGAAGGTCCTGCTGAGTGACGACGGCCATGGGCACTGGGGCATCATCGTCGGATCCCTCAACGCTCACGACGGCTCCTCGAGACACTCGAATCTCGCGGTGGAGATCACCTCGACGGCCGTGGCCCGCCAGGTATGGGAGTCCGAATCCGCTGTCTCGGCCATGTCCGGCACACCTCTCCGGCCCAATCCCATTCCGGCGGCCGTCCCCCCTCCAGCGAATCCAGGTCCCGGGTGTGAGGTCAACCTCCTGACCGAGGGTGCCATTCGCGATGCGATCCTCAACGAATTGAACCAATCAGGCCGGGGAGATTCAATCGACGGCGCCTTCTTCTATCTGTCCCATCAGGGAATCCGCAAGGCTCTGATTGGAGCCGCCACCCGCGGCGCCAGGATCCGTCTGATTCTGGACCCTTCGAAGGACGCCTTCGGCCGAACAAAGAGCGGAATTCCCAACCGCCAGGCTGCCCTGGACCTGATGACTCATGGTCTGGGCAGGATCACGGTCCGGTGGTACGAAACCCACGGTGAGCAGTTTCATCCGAAAGCTTTCGTCTTCCGCAATACCGTCACAACAACGATCATCCTCGGCTCCGCCAACATGACCCGCCGAAACCTCGATAATTTCAACCTGGAATCGAATGTCAGCATCCGATGCCCCGACGGCTGCCCTCCCGAAGCCGCTCTCCAGCAATGGTTCGACACACTCTGGTTCAACGAAGGGATTCACGCAACGGTTGAATATGATGCATTCGAGGATGACTCCCCGATCCGTAGAATCCTCGCCGCAATCCAAGAGCGAACCGGTATGGGAACGTTCTGATGCAATTCATCGGATGAATTGCATTTGCTTCGCCTCTCAATCAGGAGGTGCGTTGTTCCTACCCTTGAGCCGGAAGGTCACGGCAAACAGGCCCAGGGGGATCATCTCGAACCAGATTCGGACTTCTGCGGCGACGGCCAGTGTCATGATCCCAACAGTGAAAAGAACGGCGATCAAACCCAGAGCGCGACCCTGACGCAGATGCCACGGCATCAAAAGCAGGGCGCATACAGTCAACCCGGCATTTGAGAGCAGGAGAAGGGGCGATCTCAGGCCCTCCTGGATATTCAATAACAGGAGACGATGCGTCATGATCAGACCACCGGCCGACGACGTCACCACATCGACAATCACCTTGGCCCCCCCCGCCAAGAGAAGGGCGACACAAAAAGTAACCAATCGCCGAGTCCGACCACCCTTGACAAAGAGATAACCGAATGCCAGAACGATCGCCGTCTCCTTGAATAGGACCGCTACCGGCAACAGGGGAAGGAACCACAAGGGACGATCCCGCATCCAAAGCATCGTCGCAAGCGTGAAAAAAAACAGGGCAGGCATATCCCAGGGAAACACCCTTGGATCGGCCCCCGGTTGGATTGCATACAACACTCCACAGAAGGTCCCCAGAATAAACACAAGCCCGAACCTGCCTGCCCCCAGGACAGCCACAATGGCGATTGCCACAAACCACCCGGCAACCCAAAGTCCGACCCGTGAAGCAAACAGCCGAGAATTGATCTGCCCAGCCTCCAGGGAATCGGCCGTTATCGCACTCCCGAATACACGGCTCAGGATCCTCGGTCGCCAAGAGGCATCCAGGTCAATATCTACACCGTTACCCACCGATATCGTGATGTACTCCATGTTGGTACGGTAGCCCAGGAACGTATCAAAATTCTGACCATTGCGGGGGGCAACCTGCGTGACAAATCCATACAACATGATCGTCAACGCCGCCGTCACAATAGATGTGGCTGCCCAGAACCTCATCCCTTCCCAAAAACCGGCCGAAATCCGTCCAGACGAATCCGGCACTGTGTCCGACGGTCCGCAGTATTCAGGTTCCCTCTGTACCACCAAAAATGATCTTACCATTGAAGAATTCCCCCCAATAATAATGTTCATCTCAGTTCCGCACCCCTTCTTGGCCTCGGATTCGTTTTAGCCTCTCAGAGAGCAGCGTCACAGCTTCTCCCTCTCTGTTGGTGTACCCTGGTCTGGTTCCCGTGCGAAATTGCAACGGCGGGAACACGTCCTGCGGGAGTTTCGAATGAACCAGAGTTTGTTTCAGTTTTCTGCCCTTTGTCGCCGAATCAGTGTGTTTCCAATGATTTTCCTGGGCCTATTAGCGTTGGTCCCGGCAAGTTCGAACGCAGAAGAACCGATGATTGTTGCCATCGACACCAGTCGCTCACTTTCCCCATCACAACTCCAATCGACGATATCGACCATCAATGGGATCCTGGCTCAGGTGCCCTCCAAGACGCCTCTCGGCCTCCTGGCTTTTGACGATACGCCCCGATGGATCGTCAGCCCCCCCAGTACCGCAGAGGCTCTTCGTTCTGCCTTGGCCGATCTCAAACCCGAGGGAAACTACACCCTGCTGAACGACGCCCTCTTTACCGCCGCCCGCCAACTCGAGAACGGCGGAATTATCCTGCTCCTGACCGACGGGAGAGACGAGAATTCCGCAACGACCGTCGAAGATGTTGCAGACCTCTGCCGTGCGAACCATGTTCGCATCATCGCAATCGGCACCGGGCGAAGAGTCGATGAGAAGGCCATGCGGCGTCTGGCCCTGCTGACCGATGGCGCTTCAGTGGGACACGCAGACACGATTGACCTGGCAGTGGTCAGCCAGGTGATCCAGGAGGCAACGCTTGCCACGGCTTCCGAGGTCGAAAATGCAAGGCTCGCAGAGGCCACAGCGAAACCTGTTGAAGTCCAGGCAGTCGCCGCACCTCAGACCGTCAGAGAGATCAGCACAACTCCCTGGTGGCTCCTCCCTCTCCTGCTGGTGTTGATTGTTGCCGTCCTCGCGACCTTATTGATGTTGTTGAGGTGGCGGCGACCCGTGGAGACGGAACAGCCGGAAAACCCCGACTGGGAAACGGATCCTGCCATCATTCCCGAGACCGATACCAATGTGGCCCGAGAACCGACAGTCGATCTCCCACCGGCCCCTCCGATGGATGACCGTGCAG
The DNA here is from genome assembly GCA_964430905.1 of uncultured Thermoanaerobaculia bacterium. GTDB lineage: Bacteria > Acidobacteriota > Thermoanaerobaculia > Thermoanaerobaculales > Sulfomarinibacteraceae > DAOWGJ01. The sequence goes on from CAYSHZ010000030.1 coordinate 7,557, forward strand.
ATGAGTTGATCCTCGACCCATCGGCCTTTGAACGATTGCCGTTTGACGGCGACATCGACACCACCAGCGTGCTCGACGAGCAGCATATCCTCAGTGTCATGGAGCCGGGCAAGGAGATCCGTTCCTTCAGGCTGAGAAACGACCGGGCCTTCGCAGTTGGCCGTGCGCCGGGGGTCAACACTCTGACACTGACATCTCGGGCCCTCAGCAGCCAACACTTCAAGATTGTTCCCCACGAGAACGGCTTCGCCGTCGTCGATCTGGACTCGACCAATGGGACGCTGGTCAACGGCCGAAGAATCAGGGCTCACCATCTTGAAGCCGGTGACACCATTCAGGCCGGCGAAGTAGAATTCGAATTCAAGGTCATTCTCAGATCGTTGCTGTAAACCTGAGCTCCGCCCAGCCTTTCCCAAGGTTGGCGAACCCAATATCTGTGATGCCAAACCTACCCATTGTGGGAATATCTCTTGATTCATGTACGATCTACCTTTATGTCTGAAAAAACGAACGAGCACCGATCTATTTTTCGTAAGGAGACCACATGAAAACCCCTCTAAACACGAACCTGGCTTTGATGCTGACGGTCATCGCCGTCGTCTTGATCTTTTCGACCACGGCTCTCACCGCAGAAGAAGACGGCAACTGGAAACCGGCCCCGCCGATGCCGGATGAATTCGACTGGGTTCAGATGACCTCGGGAGAGTGGCTCAAGGGCGAGATCATCGCAATGTACGACAAAGACCTTGAGTTCGACAGTGATGAGTTCGATATTCAGACCCTTGACTGGGGAGACATCCAGGAAATCCGGTCGGCTCGAGTCTGTCAGGTACGATTTCTCGACGGGACCATCAAGACCGGCACCATCCTGCTTGATGGCGATACCCTTCGGGTTCTCGGCGAACAGGAATCAACACATGAACGTTCGCAGGTTCTCTCCATCACGGTCGGAGAGCCCAAAGAGAGCAACTACTGGGCCGGAAAGGTCGGCGTAGGTCTCAACATCCGAACGGGCAACACCGATCAGGTCGACTTCAACGCCAAAGCCGGTTTCATTCGCCGGACTCCGAAGAGCCGGGTCAACATTGACTACCTCGGCAACTTCAGCGAGAACGACGGCACCGATCTCGCAGACAACCAACGGCTGAACATGAACTGGGACCGGTTCATCTCAAACCGCTTCTACTGGACACCGGTATTCGCCGAGGTCTATCGTGATCCGTTCCAGAACATCGACAACCGCTGGACTCTTGGAATCGGACTGGGCTACACGATCATCGATACATCGAGGGTTGACTGGGACATCAACGGTGGCCTGGCCTACCAGGAAACCACCTTCGATGACGTCATGCCCGATGAGAGCTCGAAAGAAGACTCCCCGGCGCTGTCGATCGGCACCAAGTATTCAAACGAACTGACCGGCTGGATGGATTTCCATCTGAATTACAGTTTTCGCATCGTCAACGAGGATTCCGGCACCTACACCCATCACCTCTTGACCGGGTTTGAATTCGATCTCCCGGGCGACCTCGACTTCGATGTCGACTGGGTCTGGGACTATATTCAGGATCCCCGTCAAAACTCGGACAACAGCTACCCGGAAAAGAGCGACTTCCGGATGATGTTCAGCCTGGGCTATAGTTTCTGACATCTTTGTTCGTCCCCAAGCCACTGATCGATACGATCAAGGAGGGCACCCTGCTGTTTGTCCACTACCCGGATCCACGGTGGCTCGATAACTCGGAGTTCCTCAACGGGTGTCATTAATACTCCCGGGTCGCAAAACCCGGGAGTAGAGATCGTAATATCCGGTTGTCAACTTGATTTCAGGTGGTCTACTTGAACACCTTGAGAATCTTCAGAATGAAGATCAAGACCATCGCACCGCCCACCGCAATTGCCCAGCGGACGATTGAATTCCCGGCGGCAATATTCAGTTGACCAGCAATCCAGAAGCCCAGGAACGAGCCGACGATGCCAACAATGATGTTGGCGATCCAGCCCATCTGGGCGTTGGTCTTCATCACGATGCTTCCGAGCCACCCGATGATACCTCCAATGATCAGCGTAATAATCAGATCCATGTCTTCCTAACCTCCACTTTTCTCGTCAGCGATTGATCCAGAACTCCGCACGGCAGCCTTCCGATACCCAAATTCCGTGGGAGTCATAACCCCACGTCCGGTTGTATCTGCAATCCGAGCGGCTCAACTGGCGCTTTAACTCTGCCGAATGAAAGTAGCCCACGCTGCAGTAATGGTGTTGCCCGTTTTGCGACTGGCAGGTCACCAGGTCTTGTCTGGACTGGTGCTTGTCGTGATCATCGTTGTCACTGGCAACAGCCGCAATGATACCGGCGGCCAGAATAGCCCCGGCGGCAACGGCAACGTCGTCATCGTGATGGTGCTTGCGGTCGTTCCCCATCACGTTGTCAACCTGGTGATCAACCCAGCGGTCCCTGTCGCGATCATTGTCCCAATTGACGTCGTGATGGTGACCACCGTAATGATGCTCGAGGCTTTCGGCCCAGTCATCGCCTTTTGAGCCAATTCTGAAATCGGCCCGACAACCATTGCTGACCCAGATACCATCCCGGTCGTAACCCCATGTGTCACCCTTCCAACATCCGGAATGGCTCCTCTGATGAACGAGGGTGACGCCGCCATAGGTATCCACATGGCAGTAGTGATGATCGTGCCCCCTGGAATCACAGCTGATGACCTGTTGCGCATCGACGACAGCCACCGACAGGAAGGCCACGACAACGACAGAAACAAAAACAAGTCCCTTTTTCATCGAACTGCCTCCCCGCCCGTGACCTCATTCGCTTCGGATTTTGTCAGATAGCCGTCGTTGTCGGTATCTGCCCACGCAAAGATCAATGTTGTAATCCCGGCAAACTCCCTGTCCGAGATGCGACCATTTGCGTCGAGATCAATGTGCCCCTGGTGGGCAACCATGACCTCGTCCAACTCGTCCTTCGAGAGGGTTCCATCAAGATTCTTGTCCAGGTTGTGAAACATCTTGGCCATTCGATTCCGATACTCCTCGTAGCTGATTTTTCCATCAGCGTCTCGGTCACTCGAATCGAAGACCGAGGCCGTGGCGGTGACGACCGTTGCCTCCCCACACGAAAACTCCGTCCCGTCATCCTGGGCGAATGCACCTCCGGCGATCACCAGGCCCGCGAGGACCACCAACGATACTCTCCTCCTCATATCAAACCCCTTTCAGTTGATTGACCGGTTCCCGCCAAACACTATCAGAGACACAATCCACTGAGCAACTCCACACACAAACTGCCTCAGTCAAGAGACGGCCCCGGCTTCTCATGATCCAACCAGGAGACCTGAATACGTATTCCCCAACCCAACGTTCTCACCAAGTCAGACCCTATCGGGAATTCAAACCTCGCCGGACCTCCCGGCTATTTCCCTCGACCTACGAGATCAGTCCCTCATCGAACCCATCAGGTACGCCACAACAACCGCCCCGAAAGGCCGGGACCATCACCGATAAACCCTTGCTGCCTCCCGATGTTCTGCGGCAATTCGGTCCCGGAGTTCCCGGGGTTGGATGACTTCACAGTTGGCGCCCCAGCCCAGAACCCAATTGATGATCTCGACGGTCGAGGCGATGGCCAGGCGCATCTCGACAGAGCCGTCAGCGTTGTTCGTCAACTGTTGGCTTGGATGCCAAAGAGTCTCCTGAAGCCTGGAGGCAACGACAGAACTGAATCTCAGACGGACTTCCACCGGATCATCGTCGGTCATCCAGATAGCCCATGCCTTGTCCAGACGATCCAGAATCTCGGCCGTTGGCGGCGGAACAAAGGTCGCCTGCAGGGTGCGGGCGGTCCTGATTCGCGCAAACTTCATCACCCTGATATCTCCCGGCGGGTCGGCTCGCCCGATAACATAGACCGCCGAGCCCAGAGCCGATGGTTCAATCAGGTAGGGTCTGAATTCCAGTTCGTGACTCTCCCCCCGGGTTCGGCTCGCATAGGTCACGCTGACGACCCGGTGGAGAATCCAGGCGTTGACCAGAGTCCTGAAAACCGACGCTGCGGGAGAGTCATTCCCGGGGCCAGCCCTGTCGGTCAAACGGGAGCAGGCCTCGCGCAATTCCGAAGGAACGACCATCGACATTTTGTCAACGGCACTTTGTACCGCCGGACTGCTCTCTCCCACATGACGCGTCAACAACCGTGCCGCAAGATAGACCGCAACGGCCTCCTCCAGCTGGAATCTGACGGGCAGGATCTCCATCTGAGCGCCTTTCGCCAGTCTCCAACCCCGTCCCTCTTTATAGATCGGCAGCGACCCCGAACCCGAGAGTTCCTTCAAGTACTTCCTGACCGTTCTGGGAGGAACATCGATCCGATCCGCCAGTTCCCCAGTCGTCAACACCCTCCCTGGATTCTTCCAGAACTGCCGCTGCAGTTCCACCAACCGCCCCGCCTTGGTCAAGGAATCACCGAAGACCATCAACAAACCCCCAAATTCGTCTCAATGAGAGTAGGCGTAATGAAAGATCGGATCAAGTGGAGTCTCCCATTGCGAAAACCTTGCCCTCGCTGAGGGACCTGGTGGCCACCCTGGTCTCCAGGGCGCCACCGCAGTTGGGACAGGAGTCACGTTCTTCGGAGATCGGGAACTCGGCGTCGCAGTAGCGACAGAAACGGACCATCAACCGGGGTTGGAGGTGGGGGAAGACGAAGTAGCGGCCACCATCAGCGTGCCCTTCCCTTGCAACGCCTTCGAGAATCATCTGCTCCAGCACGGGATCAACAACCCGAACCCGCCGGCCCAACCGCGCCTCGATGTCGCTCATGGCCAATTCGCCGTTTTTTCGGCGTGCAGTCTCAAGAATCTCGGCCCTCAGTTGTTCCGGCGACCACAGTTGGGCTCGCTTGAAGCTCCGAACGCCAAACCCGGTCGCAACGGCCCCAAGGCCGAGGGCTGCCACCCCGATGACGACCCGGCGCATCTGTCCCCCGGCGCCGACCAGGAAGAGCAGGCCAAAGGCCATCAGGACAACGCCGGATACCGCAAGGAGGATCCCACGAAGTCGCATCACCACTGGGCCTCAGCCTGTCGGGTCAGCTCATCACCCATCGTCTCGAAAAACGCCTGGATGGATGCCTCCGAGAAGGTCTTCCCAAAATACTCCTCGAAACGCTCGGCAAAGATCGTTGGATGAAGGGAGTAGTCCTGGTTTGCAAAGGCCGCCAGACGATCGATTTCCGTACCAAATTGACGAGATGCCTGAGGCACATCGATCTGGAGCTTTGCCAGAGGATACTTGTCCTGGGAGGCCTCCATGTCCGCAACACTCTCGGTGAATGCATCGATCCCGCTGATCAGGCCCCGAACCAGCCCAATGATCGACTGGCACGCCTCCATGCCCTCGCTGAACCGGCGATGATGCCGGTCAATTTCGGCGATTTCCTCCAGCGAGCCCTCGAAGTCCTTCCGATCCTCCCTCAGGCGGAAGGCACAGATGTGGCAGAAGTGGTCGGTCGATGGATTGGGCATGTGACACCGCGGACAGGGCACTGCATCGGCGCCTGCCTCCTCAAGCGTCGGCTCGCGCCCCTGAAGCAACCTCTCGAGGGTCATCCGAATGACGATGTCGGCTTTCTTGGTCTCGAGAGACTCTATCGTTACCGAGAGGGCCGCAGCCTTCTGCTCCAACTCCGTCCACCGAGCCTGCCGTTCTTCCTCCCGTTCGAGGTGACGCCCCTCCTCGAGGGTCCATCGACTTCGAAGGGCCTCGATTCGGGCCGCAACATCGTCGTGTTCGCGGGTCAGTTGTTCCTTCTCTTTCGCCAGGCGACGCAGTTTGAAGAGATTGAGAAAGAAGCCGAATCCACTGCCCAACTGTCGAATATTCCGGTTGAATTCTTCGATGGCCTCGAGGAGAGCGGCGGTCCGTTCCTTGAGTTCTTCCTCTTCCAGGTCGAGACGCCGATTCCGTCCTCTAATTCTCTTCTCGGCCCGTAGCGAGGTCGTCCGGATCCCATCAGCCTCCTTGAGCAGGGCGGCCCGTTGCTCCCTTTTCTGGGTCAACCGTTCCTCGACCTCTCTCTCAACTTCCGGAAGGATACGATCGAGATTGGCGTTGAACGAGGCCGGAAGGGACGATCGATCGGCCAGGGTCAGGTCGATCAACTGCTGCAATTCACTTTCCCTGACCCGGGCAACCTCAGAAAAGAAGGTCTCGAACTTGGCCTGTAGGGCCGTCAACCCACCTTCGGCCTGCACGAGAAACTCCCTACGCTCGTTGAGATAGCGATGAAAATCCCTCAGGCGGCCCATCAGTTGTTCTCCACGGGCTCAACACCGAAGGACCCGCTGCGTCTCCGGGATGCTTCCCATCGCCGTCTGGCCGCTTGATCCCCTGAGCCGGCAACGGGGAGTTCCGCAAAGGAGCCGGCTGCATCCCAGTACAGTGGACAGGCGCCCGCGCAGACGTCGACATCGGGACAATCACGACACACGGGTGGCACGAAGTCCTTGTTCCTCCAGTACTTCGCCTTGGTATTCGAGAAGATTACATCGAAGTCATCCTCCAGCAGCGACCCGATGCCATTCTCGAAAGACGAACACGGCAGAACCTGCCCCGAGGGATCAACCGATAGAATCCCGTCGATACAGGCACAGGACTTGGCGCCAAGATCATGCAGAACGGGATTGAAGAGGCAGTAGGGAATCGGCGAATACCAGACCAACCGAACACCCTCCGAGCGTGCCGTCTCCAACAGACCCGGCAGCAGGGCAGCGACCTCGGTGTAGGAGATCTCCATCCTGCCCTCTCTCCTGGCCTCACCGGTCCTGATCACCATGTTCATCGACATGGTCTTCAATCCCAGGTCCCGGGCAATGAACCGGATCAGATCGCTGCCAAAAGAGACGTTGTCCGGACACAGTGTCGTGTTGGTATGAACGTGAATCCCCAGGTCCTTGAGATTTCGGATCCCGGCCGTGGTCTGATCGAAGGCGCCTGCGCGTCCAACGATCAGATCGTGGATCTCGGCCTGCCCGGCCTCCAACGAGACCTGCGCCGAGTCCAGGCCGGCCGCAACCAGGATCTGTGCATACTCCCGCTCGGCGAGACGCAGGCCGTTGGTGATCAGGTTGACCCTGAAGCCCAACTCTTGCCCATGGGTGATCAGCTCGGGGAGATCCTTGCGGAGGGTGGCTTCACCACCCGTGAAACTCAGGGAGGGAACATGCCCCTGATGGAAGATCCTGTCCATCACTTTCTTGACCTCGACGGTCGTCATCAGGCGGTGTTCGTCCTTCCGGTAGGGGCTGGACGCGTAGCAGAAGGAACACCGATTCTGGCAGCCATAGGTCAGGGCAATCTCCGCCAGAGTGGGGAACTGAACGATGCCGCGATCGAAGTGCCCCATACGGATCACGCCGTCGGGCTCGTAGTTCTCGTTGAGAATCTTGCCGACGGCATCGATCAGGGCCAGTGTGTCATGGGTCAAGCGGTCAAGATCAACCCGGAGTTCCGAAGCCAGAGCGGACAGAACGTCGGCGGCGCCGGGCGCTTTTCGTTCGTACAAGGCCTCAAGAATCTCGAGGGCGGAATCATTGATCGACAGGGTCTTGTCCGGTCGGATCAGAAGCAGGTTATCTGCTCTGCGAACAAAGAGTGCCTGCCTCGTCGAGGCAACGAAGTGATCGATCCGGTCGGCCACCACCTGGTCGACGGCCACCGACTCAAGCGCCACAGCAGCCAAGACCGCCCGATCCATCAGAAACCCCCGGCACACGACGATACGCAGGCCGAATGACAGGCCGAGTGACAGGCGCAGGCCGAATGACAGGCCGAGTGGCAGGCACTGTGGCAGGCAGAGTGGCAGGCGGAGTGGCAGGCACTGTGACAGGCGTCGTAGCCCATGGCGAAGGCCGGAACCGCCGCCTCGGCAACGAGGCCCTGACGCTGTGAGGCATCACCGTCAAAGTTGAAGAGCCCCTCCAGCCGATCAATGGTGGTCTGGGCCCCACCCTCGATCGAGGAGACGACACCTTCGGCGACATCCTGAACCTTTTCGACGGCGCCACCCAGTCGATTGACCGTCCTGGAGGCGCCGAGAATGTCGAATGCATTTTCAAGCGGCGCGTCGTTGGAGATTCCATCGAATGAATCGGTGAACTGATGAAAGAAATGGTCGTGCAGGTAGAGGGACGGGTAGTTGCGGTCGAAGTACTCCCTTCGCCGCTGCGGCCGCAGCCGATTCAACTCATCCCATGCCTTTTCTGCCCGGTCACGCTGGTCGGCCTCGGTGGCAGCGGTGTCGGCCCTCCAGATCTTGGGCTGGAGTTCCGAAGTGATTGCCTCAAGGACCTCCTGAACGCCCTCCGCCGGAAGCGTCCCGTGGGGTGTCAGATTGCGAACAAGCGTTGCCTCAACCGGTCCCTCGACCAGGGAGGGATCGAGCACCTGGAGTTGGAGCGGATTCCTCGACAGGATCTGGACAACTCCGCGCTCTGAAAGTTCCAGAACCACCAGATTGATCGCCTTGATCGGCCTCTGCATCATGACTGCGGCCTCCCAAGGTTCAAGATCGGGCACGAAACCATCCTTCTGAAAGGTGGCAACGGTGATTTCCGGCGAAACGTACTCCGGTCCCTTCTTCTTGAGCCACAGGGCCAGGACCGGATGCAGCCGCAGGATCGACACGACTCCGGCCAGTATTCCGCTGAGAATGAGCCATAGAACCCGGACCGGAACCAGAATACCGGTCCAACCGAAGAGGGTTCCCGAGGTCGGATGGATCCACTTGGCCTTGCCGGCCGGGAAGAACACGTACTTGAAGAATTCAGTCCCGGCGATCCGATCAATGATGGCGAGTATCCAGCCGACACCGAGCACGAAGAACACGAGCACCGGGAGATTGAAGACGAAGAACACGAAGGCCCAGCCCAGGGCCATCTGGACGACACGGACGGCCGCCATTCGATCTTCCCAGGTCAACTCACCGACTGCCAACCGGCCGAACCACCGGCCGACCCGGCGGACCCAGGGTTCTCGAATATCTCGCTCCAGCGGAACACCCTGGCCGGTCCCTCCGACACTCTCACCAGACCCTTCGGGTGAGGCGCCGGCGAAATCCGGCATCGCCGCCCTCGGCAGGTAGACTCTGACCAGGTGGTAACTCTCCGAAGGCATCCCGATCTTCTCGGCATACAGGGTCAGCCGCCGCCGGCCACGATAGTCTGAATAGACGAACGCCCAATGATCCTGGTCTCCAAGAATTTCCTCATCGCTCAGGAGGCCGAAAGTATCAACGATCTCCGGCGTAATATCGGAGTGCTCGACAACTTCCGGCGGCAGGTCCAGGGGCAGAACCAGATGGATGGCACTGTGATCAATCGGCAACGACCACCTGATGGGATTGAACCAGACCGCCAGAAGCTCTTCCCCATCCCGCTGGGTCTCATCGACGAAGAGGTGATCGGTTCGATAGTGCAACTCGAGTGTGTAGGAACCACCAGCCGAGGTTGCATCGTTGAACTCCGCTCTGAAGTATCCGTCCCCGACCGGGGAGATCCTGATGTCCTGCGGCTCCGGACCCACGCCATGAAGAAAGGCCCGAGTGAAGTGGACCGGTTCATAGAACGGCCCGATCTTTCGGATCGCCGTTCGTCCCTCGTTGTCCCTGAACTTGAGCTTGTAGATGACATCGGCAGACCCGTTGTCCTGAATGAAGACCTGGGAGTCGACATCGAGGAGGTCGACCGGCGCTGCGCTGACCCACCCAACGAAACCCACCAGGATCAGTATCAAAAATACCCACGATGACCTCAGATGGAATTTCACCAAACCATGATACCCGCACTGTGCAGGGATTGCGGAGGTCCTACGGTCTCGGCGTCCCGGTCGGATAGGGATTCGGCGTCGTCTCCGAACCCGGCGGCGGATCTCCCGCGTGGTACCCACCCCCGCTGGTCACGCCACCCGGCCGTCCTCCGGGCCGTCCTCCGGGTTGTCCGCCGGGTTGTCCGCCGGGCCTTCCGCCTCGGCCACCCTGTTGCTGATCGGGTTTGAGGAAGAAACGCCACTCGCAGTAGGTCGTTCGGCCCTCATAGACCTTGATACTCTCGTCGCATGAAGTCGAGTGGACCCCAACGATGGGACCGATCAGCTCACCTTCCTCGTTGCGGTGGACACCATTGGGCAACGCGTTGGGATCCTGGCCCCGGCCACGCCGGCCGCCAAAACCGGGGGTTCCCGTTGGAAGAGGAGTTCCCAGTCCAACATTTGGGCGCCCGCCTACCTGTTTCTCCTGCCCCATGAAGACAATGCCCCAGTTCTCGGAACCGGTCATCGGGTCCTTCCACTTCTTGCGGATGACTTTGGGATCGGCCTCCCAGAGTTCCTTCATGCGCATCGGGTTTCGGCCGTACTTGGCCTTGTAGATCCTGATGGCCTCGACGTACTGCTTCCCACGGAAGATCAACTCGGCCTCCCGCTCACGCTGCATCTGAAAAGAAACCGATTGGACTGCGACTCCCATCATGATCGACATGATGGCAATGACCATAATCAGCATCACCAACGTGAAGCCCGCTTCCCGAGGTTGGTCTCCAGTCCTCATCTCTTGACCATCAGAACTCGGAGAAGGGCTTGCCGTCGAGGGAGACACCCTCGGCACCAGACTGTACGTCCATGATTCCGGTCCCGCCACCACCCGTTTCGTCCTCGAACGGCTGCAAGTCCTCGAGATCCTCCTCATCAGCGGGAATCTCGATCCAGGTATCGGCACTCTTGGTGATCGGGTCGATCGGTTTGAACCGAAGATAGCCGGCATCGACCACCTCTTGGAGGGATCCCGGATACTCACCGTGATCCCCAAGGTACTGGTCAATCGAGGACCGAATTTGGTAGAGATCCTCCTTGAGGACTGCCTCACGCGCCCTCTTCGGAGCATTCTGCATATTGGGCATGGCAACCGCAGCCAGGATTCCGATGATCGCAATGACAACGATCAATTCGATCAGCGTGAAACCGTTCTCGCGGTCCGAGGTCAGTGTATGAACCATCTCACCAGTCCTTGTACTCGGTTCCGTCGAGGGCCGTACTCTCCGAGAGGGAATAGACATCCCACACATTCTCCCCTCCCCAACTCGTGCTGTCCGGTTCATCCTGGTAGGACTTGAGGCCCCACTCTTCTTCCCGGGTCATCGGATCCATCGGGAGCTTTCGAAGAAACTTCCGCTTGACCTCCTGACCCACCAGTTGGACACCCTCGGCGAGCGTCTCGAGGTCCGGAGGGTAGCCCTCCGAGCCCAACTTGACCGGAATCATGCCCTGGTCCGAAAGGCGCTTGTACTCGTCGATGGCGGTCCGCATTTGCCGCAGGGCCAAGCGCAGTTCCATCTCTTTGCGCCGTTTGACCGTAAATTTGGCCACCGGCATCGCCATCCCCGCCAGGATGGCCAGGAGGGCCGCCACCATGACCAGTTCGGCCAGGGTGAATCCGCGCTCGCGCCTCTGCCGCCTCAACATCTCAAGCCTCAGTTCCCCGCACCATCAGTAATGAAGATCGCGCCGTCCGATGCAGAAACCGGTGCGGTGGTTCCGTCCGCCTTGCGAATACGTTGCACATTAAAGACCAGGGGCGCCGACCCAGGCGTTAAGGCCCTGACAGAAACACTGGCCAAGACCTGGGGCATCGAATCCCCGTCGGGTACGACCAGGTCCAGTGAAATCAGTCCCCGCTCGGAGTCGACAACCTGGTCAATAACCGCGATTGAAGGAGGAGTCTCGACCGCATCGATGGCGATGCGTTGTGGATCAAAGGTCAGCATCACAGGCAGTCGGTAATTGTCATAATCACCCGACCCGACGATCTGGATCTGAGCTTTCTGATCAACCGCCATTGAGATGACGGAGGGTTGGAGGATCAACTGGATCGGCACGACTGGTGTACCTGAATCG
>CAYSHZ010000031.1:0-14426 GCA_964430905.1 uncultured Thermoanaerobaculia bacterium
CAGCAATCGTCTGAGATCCGCAAGGGTGAACAAGACCGTGCCGTTTGAGACCATCCGGCCCTCGTCGACTTCCCGGGCAATCACCCTTCCGGAGAATGGCGACCGTACCTTTGTGTAGGACAGTTCCAGATTGGCCAGCTCCCAGGTTGCCCTCGCCGCCTGCATCTTGCTCAAGGCGGCATCGGCCTCTTCAGCAGACACCAATCCCTGTGCCTGCATCTTCTGGCTCCGTTCAAGATTGAGCCGTTGTTGATCCAATTCAACCTGGGCCTGCGTGACCCGGTGACGATATTCAGCATCCTCGATCTCGATCAGGATCTGTCCCTCGACCACCCGGTCACCCTCTTCGACCTGGGGCGCCTTGACGATTCCGTTGACCCGGGCCGGGACATCGGCCTCCTTGTTGGGATCCAGGGATGCCGTCGCCGAGTAGTAGGTTGCAATCTCGCCGAGGTGGACGGCCGTAACAGCGACCGCTGCCGCCGGTTGGGGAGGTCTCCCCCCCGGCCCCTTGGGACCCTCGGCCATTGCACCCGAACGGCGACCTCCGGTTTTTCCGGGGTGACTCTCCTTTTCAACCTCGCCACCCCTGCAACCCGACAGCGTCACGAAGAGGGCGAGCACCATGACTGCGCCCCGGATGAACCTTTTTGTTGAATCCACACGAATTGCCATTGAGACCTCGTTCCCCCGCATATCAGCAGCGCCCCGGAGAGATAACCCACCGACGCGACTCCCCATTTCCACACCTCTTACGACAGTGCCGTGGCTTCGTTTCAAAAAAGAGGACTGAACCCGTGCATCTTTCATCCTGTCATCCCGGGACTCAGGTCGCGCCGAAAAGGCCGTCCTCTTCCGCCTCCAGCCCACCACCAAGGGAGGGGTAGACCTCGGCATAGACCCGAAGCATCTCCTCGAAGGGGAAGTCGGCAAAGGACCCCCTGTCCCTGATGTACTCCATATGGCGCCTGCCGGCAGCGTCAAACGGCTGAAAGAGGGCGTCCGAGAATCCGTCAAACTCCAGCGGCAACACGCCAAACCGCTCGCACAGTTCAGAATTGAAGGTCGGCGTTACCTTGACCCAACGATCCTCCAGGTAGATCTCGGTGAAACCGTGGAAGGCGAAGATATCGGTACCCAACTGCTCCAGGAGACGAGGCGTGGCCAGGTGATTCCTGACATCGGCAAACCCCAGACGGGTCGGCAGCCCGGCCGCCCGACCGGCCGCCGCCATCACAATCGCCTTGGGCACGCAGTAGGCCGCGGTCTGCTGGAGGATCACCGAGGCCCGATAATTCTCCCTGACGGGGTTGACACTGTAGGGGTCATACCACAGGCCGTCCCTCACAGCGTTGAAGAGGCGAATGGCCTTGTCCCGCGAATTGACAACAGAGCCCACGGCATCGGAGACAAAATCCCCAACGATGTCGCTGTGCCAATCGATGAAATAGGTCGAGTCCAGGTATTCCTTCATTCAAACCCCACGTCCTTCACATCATCACGCAGTCAATCATCAGGATCCCTCACCAGCCCACAGGGTACCCCAAAAGTAAGAACGAAGACCCTATCGGATCCACGAATTGGCCCAGATTTTGACGGTACAAATGGCTCACCGTCCCACTTCGTCTATTCCAGGTAAAATCAAAATCCATTTCACCAGACCTCGGAGGCGTCATGTCCCATCGAAAGACCCTCGTTCTCGCCCTCTTCGTCCTTGCTACGGCGTGCTCGGGACCCGATATTCCCCAACAGACGAACGCTGGTATCGAGGTGCCCGAAATCCCCACCGGACCAATAACGGTCCTTGCGCCCGACGGTATCGAGATCGCCGCCACCGTCCACAGCATCGGCCGGCCCTCGGTTATCCTGGTTCATGACTGGATGTGCGATCAAACCTACTGGGACAACCAGGTTCCAGCACTCGCCGAGCACTTTGGCGTTGTTACGGTTGACGTGGCCGGCCACGGCCACTTCTTGATGCAGGTGGCGCCCGAAGAACTCAACAGTGCCCTGATCGAAATCATCGCGGCCCTGGAGAAAGGAATCACTCCCCAAATCTCCGGCTGAAATACGGCAGGGATTTCCACTGTTGTTCGGCACAAAAAACGATTGTGTCCCGGAAATAGGTCAGAAAATTCCCCCTGTTGATTTTGGATATCTCTTAAATCCTGAACGACATCTCCTGACTGAAATATCCGGCTTGGCGGAAACCGGCTGGTAATGAGTCAAGAGCCGGGTCCTTCGTCCCGGTCCAGAACACTCATAAAGGAGGTCTCAGGCCGAACTTCTTGATCCTGTAACGAAGCCAGTGCCGTGGCATGCCAAGCTGCCGGGCGGCCCGGGCTACGTTCCAGTTCTCGCCCTCAAGGACAAGGCGAAGGCGTTCCGGCTCATCGACAGCCTGTTTCTCTTGCCTTGGGACATCGAGGTGCAGGTCAAGATCGGCCGGTTGAATGGCCGCTTCCCAACCGAGGATCAACGCGCGCTCCAGCCGATTCCGGAGTTCCCGGACGTTTCCAGCCCAGTGATGACGTGCCAACACCTCCTCGGCTGCAGGACTCAGCTGACGAGGGTCCTTCCCAATTTCATTGGATATCTTCCTCTGTAGGTGGTAGGCAAGGGGGACGATATCCTCTGCCCGCTCCCGTAGGGGCGGAATTAGAAGAGTGACAACGGCCAGCCGGTAGTACAGGTCGTCCCGGAACTCTCCCGCTTCGAGCATTCCCTCCAAATTGCGGTTGGTCGCCGCCACGACGCGGCAGCGGACAGCAATTTCCGCCTCACCCCCCACCCTGAAAAACCGGTGATCCTGGAGGAAACGTAAGAGTTTGGCTTGGAGGGAGAGACTCATGTCGCCCACCTCGTCCAGGAAAAGAGTGCCCTCATCTGCCAACTCGGCAAGCCCCCGCCGCCGCGTCTGGGCGCCGGTGAATGCTCCCCGCTCGAAGCCGAAGAGCTCGCTCTCGAGGAGCTCGTCGGGCACCGCGGCGCAGTTGACGGGAATGAACGGACCCTGCGGCTCGGACAACCGATGCAACTCGCGCGCCACGACCTCCTTGCCTACCCCGGTCTCCCCGGAAACCAATACTGGCGTGTATGGCGAAGCAGCGATCTTGACGAGTTGCTTGCGGATCGTATTGACCGTTGGGGCGCTGCCCCAGAACACTGCGCCGTCGCCGTGCAGGGCCCGCGCCTGTTCCGTTTGGACCGCCCGCGTCTCGCGAGCAATGATGAGAATCAACTCCTCACGGTCCCAGGGCTTTACAAGGTAATGACGGGCACCGGCACGCAGAGCGCCGACCGCCGTGGAAACAACGTCCTGACCCGTAATGACCACGATACGGCTCAATGGCGCTGCTGCCAACAATTGCGGAATGAGTTCTAAGCCGTCGGTATCGGGAAGTCCCAGATCGAGAAGAACCACGTCCGGTGGAGTCTCACGAATCGTTTGAAGCGCTTCTATGGCATTGGCAACAGCGATGGTTCTATGGCCTGCTGCATTAAGCGTCGCACGCAGCAGTTTGCGCTGCCTAGGATTGTCCTCCACCACAAGACATAAGCCCATCTACGCCCCCGGCATAATGATCGAGAAACAGCAACCCGAGCCGTCGGCCTGGTTCTTCCATTCGAGGCGACCACCACCGAGTTCACAGATGCGCTGGACGATGTTGATTCCAAGGCCCGTGCCTCGGGTAGAGGTGGAGAAGAAGGGATGCAGAATCCGTTCGGCCACGGGGGCTGGTATTCCCCCGCAAGAGTCGCTGATGTCAATTCGGATCATGTGTTCGGCCTCGACATTCCACCGGACGACAACCCGGGAACCCGTCGGGGAAAACTCCACCGCGTTGCCGACCAGCTCAGAGATCGCTTCAATCACCTGATCAGGGTCTGCCAACACACGTGCAGACGGATCACCCTCACAACCGATGGAAATGTCCGACGAGCGCGCCGCTTCCGTGCATCGTGAGAACGCTTCTTCAACAACTCCGGCAATTGGAACCGCGCGCGCAGTCACGGAATCAAGACGAATGACCCGTTGCATGTCCGCCACCGTTCGATTGATCCGTTCGACCTCAACCAAAGCAGCCTGAAGGTATTCCTCGACCTCAGCGTCAGGTGGCAAGAGGTGTTGAACAAGCTGGATGCCGGATTTGATAGTGGCGAGCGGATTCCGGATTTCGTGTGCCAGTCGTAACGCCATTTCACGAAGATCGTACTGAGTGAACGTTTTCACGGCGCCTCCTGGGATTGACCGGTACCGCCGTCAAACACCTGGCGAATGGTATCCGCAATTGTTTGAAGCGGAAAGGGCTTGTGTACGATGACGGTGTCTGGGGGGACGTCCGCAGGGGTCTCTGACGTTTCATGGAGATAACCAGAAACGACGATGACCTTGAGCTCTGGATCAAGCTTACGAAGCCGCCTGGAAAGCTCTGAACCGGCCATATAAGGCATCACTTCGTCGGTCAGCAGCAGGTCGATTCGTCCGGCCTTGGCATGCCAAAGCTCGAGTGCCTGAACACCGTTTTCCGCCTCAATGACTCTGTAGCCAAGGGTGCGCAACGCCTTCGAAACCGCCCGGAGGAGTTTGGTCTCATCTTCCACAAAAAGGATGGTCTCAGTTCCTCCGGGCATGTCTCTTGAAACCTTCTGTTCAGCCTGAGGCAAAGCTTCTCCTGCGGCCGGCGGCAGGAATACCCTCATGGAGGTGCCTGTCCCCGGACCACTATCGACAACCATGTGTCCTCCTGCCTGATTGACGATCCCAAAACAGGTGGAAAGGCCAAGGCCGGTTCCCTTTCCCACTTCTTTCGTGGTGAAGAACGGCTCGAAGATGTGTTCCTGAATCTCCTGGTCCATTCCGACACCGGTGTCGTGAACAGCCAGAACCACCCAGCAACCGGTTTCGGGAGCGGCCTCATCGTCCTTCAAAGCGTCCATTGTGGAGGTCTCGATGGTGAGGGATCCGCCCCTTGGCATGGCGTCACGGGCGTTGACCACGAGGTTGACCAGTACCTGCTCTATCTGCGATGGGTCTGCAAGAACCGGTGGTAATCCCCTGCCAAGGCGGGTAACGAGAATGATGTGCTCACCGATCAGCTGGCGGAGCATCCCCTCGAATTCTGACACCAACCGGTTGAGATCCAGAAGGCGTTGGACCCCGGGCCGGCGATGAGCAAAGACCAGGAGCTGTCGAGTCAAACGGGCGCCGGACTCCGTCGCGCCGAGAATATCCCCCAATTGCTCTTGGAATGCACTGTCCGGTCCCAGTTCCAGCTGCATGACTTCTGCATATGCTCGGACCGCCCCCAGCAAGTTGTTGAAGTCGTGGGCAATGCCCCCCGCCAGCTGGCCAAGACTCTCCAACTTCTGGGCTTGCAGATACCGTGCCTCCAGTTCAACACGGGACGTGACGTCGCGCAGGTAAACGACGACATTGGAAATACGGCCATCCGGGCCACGGACCGGTGCAACCGTCTGCCCCTGGACATATTTCCTTCCATCCTTGTGAGTTTTTCGAACACGTCCCCGCCACGACTTGCCGGAGACCACGGTCTCCATGATCTCGTCGAGAATACCGGGCTCTTCGTAATACTTCGAAAAGAACTCCACATCGCGACCGATGGTCTCCTCCGGGCTGTGTCCTGTGATCCACCCATATGCAGGGTTCGCATAGACCGCGACCCCATCGACGCTGAGGATGACCAAACCCATTTCGGCCTGTTCGATGGCCATCTGAAGACGCCGGCGTTCCTCATCCAACTCCCGCTCTCGCGTCACGTCACGAGCGGAGCCAACAGTTCCGATGAGCTGACCTTGGTTGCCAAACAGTGGCGCCTTGCGAACATCGAACCACCTGAGTTTCCCTCGGACCATGCCAAACTCATCAAACTGCTGTGACTTCCTTTCCCGAAGGACGATTTCATCCGAATCGGTGCAGACCTCTCCGAGGGTGTACCAGTCCGGATTGTCAGGGTCTTTTGCTCGCTCTCGTTTGGCGAAGAACTGGTCCGTCTTGCCGATAGGTTCGTCAGTATCTTCCGTTCCGAGGATGTCCTCGCATAGCGCCCTGTTCACAGCCAAGTAACGTCCCCTGAGATCTTTGGCCCAAAGCATATCCGGAACGTTATCGGCCATCAACCGTGCCATGGTGAAGAGGTCTTGATGTCGGTTTTCACTTTCCCGAAGGGCCTGCTCAGCCACCTTGTGGTCCGTCAGGTCGAGACAGTATTCAATAATATGGTCGACACTTCCTTCAGCGCTGAGCACCGGGTATCCATGAACCCGCATGAAACGCGTCTCCCCGGATTCCATTGCGAATTGGTACTCCACAGCCGTTGCCCGGCGGGTTTTCCGGACGATCTCCAGGAGACATGGCTGATCACGTTCTTCCAGTCTATCGGCCCTCCGGGTTTGCACAACCTCGAAATACGAGGCACCAGCAACAATCCCCTCACTCCGGGCCATCCGATTGGCCGTCGTGATCGTGGCGCCGGCTGTTTCAACGATATAGAGTGGATGAGGCAATGCTTCCAGAAGTTCCTCAAGAAAACCGGATTGGTACGCATCCCCACCGACGTTGGTCCAGTGCCTGTCCATCTAAACCATCACCACCGGTAGATCCGTGAAACTAGATAGTCCCCATCCGAAAAACCCGGATGGGGACTGCGTGGTTCCCGAGGTGTGTGAGTTTGGGCACTTTCTCCCCCTCTCTGTCGGCTGAATAGGCCTTTTAGTCATTCGGTGCGACCCTTCATCGTGAGTTGCGTGCCCATGAGATCCTTCTCCGAAGCAGGAATCCGACCGAGATCCCAGATTCGAATCCCGGCACAGTGACTACCGGGAAGAATCTGCGAGTACCTCGACAAGCTGATTTCGCAACAAGGTCAACTCCACCGGCTTGCCAAGAACAGGAACGCCCGGAATGTTAACGCCTTCCGGGTCGCCAGTCAGGACAATGACCGGAATCCAGCGTGCTCGAAGCAGCTCCAAGACGTCCTCTGCGGTCCTACCTTCAAAATGCCAATCCAAGAGTACAGAATCGGGAGGAGCTTTCAAGAGAAACGATTCCAACTCCTCGAGACTGCCGGTTCCTCGCACCTCCATCCCGAGAAATTCAAGCTGGCGAACCAACGCACGGCGAAAGATGTCCACATCATCCGCAACAATAATGTTCCTGCGGCTCAAGAGACCATTCTGCCCACCTGCCTGACCTTGGTCTTTCATTACTCAAACATGGTAACACGAGGAGCAATGATCAAACAGCCAGAGAAGCTGGTGTCTCCCAGGATGAGCGAGGTCCCGTTCGGGGGAACGGCCCTTCCCCGCAGTCTCCTTTTCAGGCGACGGGTTAACTTGAGCAGAGTACCCACGCCCCCCATGTCAACACGGGGACGTTAGAACCGTTTTGTGAGAGTGACGACGAACATGCTCCCTTCCGTGCGATCACGAGCACTAAATTCAATGAGTGCACGAAACGAGAGAAATACCATGCTCTTGGGGAAGGCCAACGCAAGCTCGGGACCAACCGCATATACTCTATCCTTCGTTGTATTCCACACCACGTCGGAACCGCTGTCTTCCGTCATTTGCCATTGAAAGTAACCGGCAAGACCGATCTCCAGACCCGGCTTGAGCGCCTTACCAAGACCCCATTCGAAGTGGAAGTCATCTCCCAGGTCAACATTGATATCCTTGTTCTCTCCATGGAATTCGTACCGCCCGAGCATTGAGAATGACCAAGACTTATTCTCATCGAGGTAACTCGTGAACCCCCCGGTGAGCATCGTGGTCCAGAAGTTCTTTCCGGCTTTCGTCGGATCGGTCTCGTCCCAGCTACCGGTGGGAGCGAAGAAGCTTAATCCCGCCGCCGCGTCCCAGCGGGGACCGTGCCATCCAAGAATGATTGGAGAGAAATAGATGTCTCCGATACCTGTCGTGCTCTTGTCAAAACCGAGGGCACCGATTCCCATATCGGTGTTGATGATGGGAACCATAACGTCGAACGCGAGATTTCCCCCAAGGACTTTCTTGTTGGTCACCCATATGAGGCGGGGTGCCAGGGCAAGGACGTCAACTTCAAGATCAATGGGTAAGGTATTGGAATCGGGCCCTTTTAGATCGTCCGAGTTGTACCAGAATGCGTATGTCCTCAAGTAAACCCCTGGAGGTGGCAACGACGCCGCCTTGATCCCCTCAACACCGTTCGGGTACTCGTTTCCATTCAGTCCTGCCTCCAGAAACATGGGAAACAAGACCAGAGCTGCGACTGCCATTACAAAAATGACAACACACATTGCACTTCTTGCTCGATACATTATCCACCATCCTTCGTCATAATCCGACAAGCCGTGGGCCGAAAACAGCTTCTCTTTCGATCCCCGCGTCAGCCTACGGAGTTGATATATCTACTGCTTCCCCCTCAGGTATTCTGTTCCCCCCACACGTCCCATAAAATAAGAAGCGCTTACCGTCACATAGGATACTGCGCCGGTCCGGGCGTAGATTCCTGGTGGGAACTGGGCATGCTTTGAGATTCGCTTCCGGAACTCAAACCCAATAACCCGGTCATGCCAGTGCCGCAGGAAGCTCCTCCAGCAGCTGGGGAACATAGACGTTAAGCAACAACCCCATCTTGACCTTCTGGCTGTCAACGAGGATTCCATGGCGGTATTTCCCGTAAGAGAGCACGAGGACAGCCTTGTTGTCCACAAGATCCAGGTAGAAATACCTGTTCAGCGGAGGAAATCCAGATCCTTTCAGAATCTTTCCCAGGTAGTCCATCACCTCGTTAAAGAGCGCGGACGCCTTGGCCCCGCTATTGATCCCGGCGATGGTCTGGCCGTCCGCCGCCGCGAAGACGTCGGTTGCCAAGAGGCCTGCTCCAAGTTCCTCTTTCAGAGAACTCAATGCGGTGTTGACTTTTGCGATGTTCATGCTGGTCTCCTTCTCAATTCCTGTTGATGGTTGATTTTCAGGGCGAACTGACATCATCTCTCGTGTCTGGACAACTCTAGACAACCGCTCGTTTTCTTCATCTTCATCCCGATGACGAGCGGCCTCAATCATGAGCTGTGAAAACGGCATCTCCACGTTAGGCAACAAAGAACCGGCTGCAGAGCGAGGGATCTCCTCGAATGTTCCCCCGGACCAACGAGCCATCTCGAAGAACGCTTTCTCTCCTTCGAGTTCACCGGCAGACGCATGTGCCAACCCACCTTGACGGAACATCAGCGTGCCGGAACAGTCCCTGAAAGTGACACTCACCACCATGGATCGTCCACTCATGGCAAGAAGCTGGGTAACATCGAAGATGTCCAGCCCTCCAACCCTTCCAGACCAACCGGCACCCTCGCCTGTGGCCCGCTCAAGTAGGTTACGAAGGTCTTCCAGATCCACAGGCTTCTCCAAGAAGGAAAGGACTCCTTCGACCTGTGCCTTTCGTTTCAACGCGGCGGTGCCAAAGGCGGACATAACAACGATTGGAAGATCCGGCCTGCTGGCTTTGACAGTGCGAACCAGTTCTATTCCATCGATGCCGGGAAGACGAACGTCAGTGACAAGCACATCAATGGATTCATCTTGTTCGAGCCGTGCCAGACCATCCTCGCCACTGGTCTCCGTCAGGACCCGAAAACGATCATCGAAGGATTGCAGATAACCCCGAAGGTTCTTCAGAAGGGGGACCTCGTCGTCCACGATCAGCACCGTTATGCTCACGGCATGAAGTAAAGCAAACCTCATGCCACTCCCTGTTGTGGAACCGGTACCGTTGTGTGGAGAATTGAGTGGAGAAAGTGGAGAACCTTTGTCCAATACCTCAAAAAGAAATCAACTTCCCAATTCACGAGACCCTGGAGGCGCCACACTCGCCCAGTTTGACCCGAAAATCCCCCACTCCTGTGATGTACTCGTACGCTCAATGTTCAGGAAAACTGCGGACCCAGCCCTGGTCGACGTGGCCGGCAACGGCCACTTCCTGATGCAGGTGGCGCCCAAAGAACTCAACAATACTCTGATCGAAACCATCACGATCCTGGAAAACGGGATCACTCCCCCAACCTCCGGCTGAAATACGGCAGGGATTTCCACTGTTGTTCGGCATGGCCCCTCAAGGAGACCCATGTCAACGCTTTCGCAATGGCCCTCGCCCCTCTCGTCGCTTTCAAGTCCCGACTACATCGACCTGCTGTACGGTCAGTGGACCTCCGACCCCGCTTTGGTCCCCGAGGAGTGGCGGAATTTCTTCGCCGGCTTCGAGTTGGGCGCCGACCGGGTCTGTTCAGGAGCCGACGCCGACGATGCACAGTCACGAGTCGCGAGCCTGATCTTCGGTTACCGAAGCCGCGGCCACATCACGGCACATACCAACCCCCTCAAGGAGCGTCCCGCACCGGACCCGGGGCTGGCTATTGAGGAATTCGGTTTCTCCTCCTCCGATCTTGAACGAGTCTTCGATACCGGACACTCCGGCATGGAGCAGCGTGCCACGCTATCCCAGATCGTCGACTTTCTTAAGGAAACCTACTGCGGAAGTGTCGGCGTAGAGTACATCCACATACCGGAACGGGAAATTCGACGATGGCTTCAGGCCGAGATGGAACCCAACCGAAATCACGTCGACTTCGACAGGGACCGAAAGATCCGTATTCTGGGCCACCTGGTCGACGCAGAGCTTTTCGAGACATTCATCCACAGCCGTTATCAGGGCCAGAAACGATTCTCCCTTGAGGGTGCGGAAAGCCTGATCCCGGCACTGCACCAGTTCATGGAAACGGCTGCGGCCACCGGGGCGGAAGAGGTAGTCCTCGGAATGGCCCACCGCGGCCGGCTCAACGTGCTGGCCAACATCCTTCAGAAGCCGTTTGACATGCTCTTCCATGAATTCGAGGACAACATCCAGCCGCACTCGGAAAGCGGGGGCGACGTCAAGTATCACCGCGGCTACTCGTCCTCCTATACTGCCACCAACGGTTCGCGGCTTCACCTCAGCCTGACGGCCAATCCCTCCCACCTTGAGGCGGTCAACCCGGTGGTCGAAGGCCGAACACGCGCCAAACAGAGGCGATATGGTGATACGGATAATCGAGGGCACATCCTCCCGGTTCTGATTCACGGCGACGCCGCCTTTGCCGGCCAAGGGCTGGTTGCCGAAACCCTCAACCTCTCCCAGCTCAAGGGCTACCGGGTCGGCGGAACGGTTCATATCATCGTCAACAACCAGATCGGCTTCACGACCTCACCGGGCGATGCCCGGTCGACGCGCTACCCCACCGACGTCGCCAAAATGATTGAGGCGCCCATCTTTCACGTCAACGGTGATGAACCCGAGGCCGTTTGCTACGTCGTCGACCTCGCCCTTCGGTTCCGCCAGAAATTCCACCGTGACGTCGTGATCGACATGCTGTGCTATCGAAAATACGGTCACAACGAGGGCGATGAACCTGCCTTCACGCAACCGATGATGTACCGGAAAATACGAAACCGCACTTCTGTGAGGAAGTCGTATCAGCTCAAGATGGAGGGAGCGTTGCACCTCTCGCTTGAGCAGAGTTCGACGATTGAAAGGGTCCTGAAGGACCGGCTCTATGACGCTTTCACCTCCGTCAGGGAGGCCTGCCCAGTTTCTTTTGAAGACGAGCACGCCTTCGGCGGCCTCTGGAAGGGCCTCGACAAACCCTACTGTTTCGATTGCGAACCGACCGCCATAGGCCATGAGGAACTCCTCAGGGTCACCCGAGCCCTGACAACCATCCCCGAGGGATTTCACCTCAACCGAAAGATCGCGCGACGCCTTCCGGTCCAACTGGAGGCCGTCCAGACGATGGGGACTATCGACTGGGGCCTGGCGGAGTTATTGGCCTACGGAACCCTGCTGGCCGAAGACATCCCGGTCAGGCTCTCGGGACAGGACAGTATCCGCGGCACCTTCAGCCACCGCCACGCCGGGTGGGTCGACACGAAAAACGGCACGACGTATTTCCCGCTCAACCACATCGACGATGATCAGGCCTCGTTCTGCGCCTACAACTCGATGCTGTCCGAGGCTGCCGTGTTGGGCTTCGACTATGGTTATGCCCTGGTCGAACCCAATATGCTGGTCATCTGGGAGGCGCAGTTCGGCGATTTCGCAAACGGCGCCCAGGTGATCATTGACCAGTTCATCACCGTCGCCATGGACAAATGGGAGCGGGCCTGTGGCATCGTCATGCTGTTGCCGCACGGCTACGAGGGCCAGGGGCCGGAACACTCCAACGCCTACCTCGACCGCTACCTTGCCGCCTGCGCCGAGGACAACATCCAGGTCTGCAATCTGACCACGCCCGCGCAGCTCTTCCACGTCTTGAGGCGCCAACTCAAACGACCCTTCAGAAGGCCACTGATCATCATGGCGCCCAAGAGCCTCCTTCGCCACAAGGAGTGCGTGTCCCCGATCGCAGACCTTCTTGCCGGCGGGTTTTCGGAGTTCCTGGACGATCCCCTGCAGCCGCCCAACCCCAAGCGTCTGCTCCTGTGTTCAGGCAAGATCTACTACGACCTGGTGGCGGGGCGGCAGCGCTCGGAGCGACCGAACGAAGTGGCCATCGTCAGGGTCGAACAGTTCTATCCCTTCAACGGTCCCTTGCTGGAAAACATCACACGACCCTATCGCGGGGCGCCGGAAGTCTGTTGGGTCCAGGAAGAGACCAGGAATCGCGGAGGATGGACCTTCATGAGACCATATCTGGAAGAGTTGTTCCCCGATCATTCGATCCGATATATCGGAAGACCCCCGTCGGCATCGCCCGCCACCGGATCCTCACGGGTCCATCGCCACGAACAGGAGCAGATCGTCCACCGGGCGATGGAATGAGAGTGCATCATGAGCATCGTTGACATCAAGATCCCCCAGGTTGGAGAGAGCATCTCCGAGGGCGTGTTGGTCGAGTGGGTCATCGCGGACGGTGGCATCGCCCGCATCGATGAGCCTCTGCTGATCCTCGAGACCGACAAGATCACCATGACAGTTGCGGCCGAGGCCACGGGCCGTTTGAAGACCATCGCCGTCGCCGACGAGGTGGTCCAAATCGACCAGATTGTGGGAACGATCGACACTGCGGCGGTCCAAGAGCCGGATTCCGCCCCTGTCCCTCCCTCAGACCCAGATACCGGTTCGACCAAGGCCGAAACGGGGCTTCAGGGCCTTTCCCCTGCGGTCCGTAGACTGGTTGCGGAACACGGGCTCGACCCCGCCCGGATTTCGGGTACTGGCAAGAACGGTCGGATCCTCAAGGGCGATGTTATCCGTCACGTCAAGAAGGAAACCACTCCGGAAGAGACGCCCCCTCCTCCGGCTGCAACGGAGAAACCACAGCCGGCCCCGACACCTGAAGGCGACCGTCAAACCCGGACGCCGATGTCACGACTGCGACGACGATTGGCAGAGCGCCTGGTCGAGGTCCAGCAAACTACGGCGATGCTGACGACCTTCAACGAGGCCGACATGAGCCGGGTCATCGCCCTGCGGACCCGGTACAAGGAAGATTTCGCAAAGCAGCACGGCGTCGGCCTGGGCTTCATGTCCTTCTTCATCAAGGCAACGGTCGAAGCACTCAAGGCCGTGCCCGAGGTCAACGCCTGGATCGACGGCGAAGACATCGTCCGGAACCACTTCTTCGACATCGGCGTCGCCGTAAGTTCGGAACGGGGCTTGGTGGTTCCCATTGTTCACAATGCAGACACTCTTTCCTTTGCGGCCGTCGAGAATGAAATCAAGCGACTGGCCAAAAAGGCCCAGGACCGCACCTTGGAGCTGGGCGATCTCTCGGGAGGGGTCTTCACGATTTCCAACGGTGGGGTCTTCGGTTCCCTGTTGTCGACGCCAATCCTCAACCCTCCCCAAAGTGCCATCCTTGGAATGCACGCCATCAAGAAGAGACCCATTGCCGTGGACGACGAGATCGTCATCAGGCCGATGATGAACCTGGCGGTGTCCTACGACCACAGGATCATCGACGGCAAGGAGGCGGTGACCTTTCTCAAGCGTATCGTCGACTGCATCGAGAATCCCGAGCGCCTGATGCTGGAGGTATGACAATGGAACGCTACGATCTGGTCATCATCGGCGCCGGACCCGGGGGCTACGTCTGCGCCATTCGGGCCGCCCAGTTGGGCCTCAATGTTGCCCTCATCGAAAAGGAAAAGGCTCTCGGAGGAACCTGCCTCAATGTCGGCTGCATTCCCTCCAAGGCCCTTTTGGAGAGTTCCGAACTCTTCACGACCATCAAGGACCACTCCGGCGATCACGGAATCTCCCTGGAGAACGCCACAATCGACATCGCCACGATGATGGCCCGAAAGAGAAAAATCGTCGAGGAGCTGACCGGCGGCATCGCCATGCTGATGAAGAAGAACAAGGTCACTGTCATCGAGGGCAGGGGCGAACT
>CAYSHZ010000031.1:14436-19491 GCA_964430905.1 uncultured Thermoanaerobaculia bacterium
ACTCAAATCGGCCGATGTGGTTGTCGTCCACGGTACGGATGGGTCAACCGAAATCGGCGCCTCCGCGATCGTCTTGGCGATGGGTTCCGCGGCGGTCGAGTTGCCTTTCATGCCCTTTGACGGTGTACGGATCATCAGCTCGACGGAGGCCCTGGCCCTGACCAGGGTTCCCAAGAGCCTGCTGGTCGTCGGCGCAGGGGCCGTCGGCCTGGAACTGGGCTCGGTCTGGTCCCGCCTCGGGGCCGATGTGACCGTGGTCGAATTCCTGCCCCAGATCACGCCCTTCGCCGACAAAAAGATCGCAGCCACGCTCCAGCGCTCCCTGGCTTCCCAAGGATTGAACATTCGCCTCTCGACCAGGGTCACGGCGGCCAAGGTCCTCAAGACCGGGGTCAAGGTCACCCTCGAAGACTCCAAGGGCGAGACCGAGGAAACCAAGGTCGATCGGGTCCTGGTCGCCGTCGGTCGGCGCCCCGTCACTACCGACGCAGGGCTGGAATCCGTTGGCGTAGCAACCGACCCCGCCGGCAGAGTAACCATTAACGAACGGTTCCAAACCACCGTCCCAAATGTCCATGCCATCGGTGATTTGGTCGAGGGCCCGATGCTGGCCCACAAGGCCGAGGACGAGGGCATCGCCGTCGCAGAGATGCTGGCGGGCAAGCCCGGACACGTCAACTACGACACGATTCCAAGTGTGGTCTATACCGACCCCGAACTGGCAATGGTCGGACGAACCGGGGCCCAACTCAAGAAGGCCGGCATCGCCTTCAACACCGGCCGGTTCCTGTTTCGGGCCAACGGACGCGCCAAGAGCATGGGGCAGGAAGAGGGCATGGTCACGATCCTCGCGGACCAGGGCACCGACGAGATTCTCGGCGTACATATGGTCGGGCCCCGGGTCTCCGAGTTGATCGCCGAGGCCGTCGCCGTCATGGAGTTCCACGGCTCGGCCGAAGACCTGGCACGCACCTGTCACGCCCATCCCACCCTTTCCGAGGTCGTCAAGGAAGCAGCCCTGGCGGTTGGAAAACGGGGAATTCACAGTTAGCCCTCCCACCAAGAAGGGGAGGATCCCGTTTTCTCAGAACGCTCCAGGCGTCCTCGGGTTTGCTCATTTTTCGACCGCCGAGGTAGAACCTCATTTGGGAAGAGAACGGGCGATTTCGGGAGCATCTGCTACTATTCAAGGCATCAATGATGGACTCATCTTCTTCTCCAGGAGGCAGTGACACAAGAAAATTCGAAGAAGCCCTTTCGGTATTCCAGGAATACCTTTCGGACCAGGTGGCGCCTCTGCTTCTCGTGGATGAAGCCGAGGTTCTGACCTCCGCCCCGGCAAGCCTCCTTGCAACGGAGATCCAGAAGTGGATCTCGCTGCAGTACCGCTCGGCGGGTGATCCAACACCAGTTTCGGACTACCTCTATCATGTGGCTCGGAAAATCCAGCATGTTCGTGAACTTCAGCTTCTGCCCGAGGGAATGCGCCGAGTCGACGAATTCCGACAGGCCGAGGCGTTGATTCCGGAAGGCGCCGCGTACGTGGCGACCGGCAAGAAACCCACCCGGGTGGAAGACGAGGGGGACGAGTCCTTTCTCCGTGAACTGTGGAGGAAGGCATCCTCGGACGTTCCGGCAATCCAGTGCGAAAAGGAATTTCCGGTCGATGCCTACCGGATCCGGAGGTGTTTTGAACACTGGCTCCAGGAAGGCGCCCTGTCCGCCAAGGTACAATGATCCACGATGCAGTCATCTTTCGATCAGATCCGTAACGCCCTCTCGTCCGCCTACCCTTTGACCCTCCTGGTCAGCCTTGAAGAGGAAAGGATGGAGAGGCTCCTTGAACGGTTTGCGGCGATGGCGAAGCCGGAGCCCTTCTCGCTGTCTACCTGGAACTGCGTCGATGGATTCAGCCATGACGGTGGGGATGCCTTCACGGACCCGATGCAGGCCCTGGCCTGGATCGCAGGCAAACATGCGCCCCGGGGCTTCTACCTCTTCAAGGATCTCGAAAGCCTCTGGAACGACCGTAAACTATTAAGGCGCCTGAGGGACACCGCGATGAAGGTCAGCGGCACGGGGCGATACCTCTTCGTTCTCAGTGGCACGGCGGAGCTTCCCGAGAACATTAAGTCCCTGACCTATGTGGTCATCTCGCTCTTTCCCGACGACGATGAAATCCGATCAATGACCAAGGCCATTCTGAGCCAAGACAGGGCTCCAACTCCGATCATTGAACGGCTGGTCCTGGCTCTCAGGGGGATGAGCTTAGCCGAGGCCGAACACCTACTCAAGAGACTCAATACCAGACACAGGAACCTCAACGAGGACTTTTTCAGGGACGTCCTGGACGAGAAGGAGCAGATCACCCGCAAGGAAGGCATCCTGGAGTTCGTCTCGCCCGACGACTCGCTCTCGGATCTCGGCGGTTTGGATCAACTCAAGCTGTGGGTCAAAGAACGGGACAGCCTCTTTCGTCCAACTTCCGGAGACTCGGACCTGCCTTCACCAAAAGGCGTCCTGCTGATGGGCATTTCCGGCTGCGGCAAGAGCCTCGCAGTCAAAGTCATCGCAAACCAGTGGGGACTTCCCCTCTTTCGGCTGGACATGAATCTGGTCTTTGCCGGAACCAAGGGAACCGCAGAATGGGTCTTTCACAGGGCGCTGGAGGCAATCGAGAGCTTGGCGCCTGCAGTCCTGTGGATTGACGAGATCGAGATGGGTATCGGTGGCTACAACGAAGGCGCGACGGGGTCGATGACCCGGATCTTCTCGACGTTCCTGACGTGGATGCAGGAACACCGCGCCCGGGTCTTTGTCGCGGCAACGGCCAACCGAATCAACCTCTTGCCCGCCGAGATCCTCAGGAAGGGCCGATTCGACCAGGTGTTTTTCGTCGATCTCCCGGCGGATGAGGAACGCAAAGAGATCCTCAATATCCACCTCAGACGCAACGGTCTCGATCCGGCGACCTATGATCTGATTCTGCTGTCGTCGGCAACCCGGGGCTGGAATGGCGCCGAGATCGAACAGGCGGCCATTCAGGCCCGTATCACCGCCCACGCCAAGGGCGGAGAAGTCACCCAGAACGACCTCCTGTCGGCCTTCGGCAAGATCATCCCGCTCTCGAAAACGATGGAAGAACAGATCAAGGCCATTCGGTCCTGGGCCCGGACCCGAGCTCTCCCCGCAACGACCCCCCCCAAACCCAATCTATGAACACACCCAACGTGATGACCCGTTTCCTGGTTCGGCCGGACCGGGCGGGAGTACGGCTGGACGTCTTTGTCCCCGAGGCTGCCGAAATATCCCGGAGACGAGCGCGGGCCTTGATTTCCGACGGCGCCGTGTGGCGCAACGGCCGGGCCGTCCGAGTCCAGTCAAAGGTCTTGGACAACGCTGACGTGATTGACATTCTGTCGGACGAGGTCACCCTGGACACACCGCCGTGGCGCCCCGAACCGCTTGAACTGGTTTTTGAGGATCGGTGGCTGGTCGTCGTCAACAAAAAGGCCGGAGTCTTGACCCAACCTTCCGAAAGCAGCCGATCCGAGGAACTGGCCCTCGACCAGCAACTGCTGCTCTGGATGGCCTATCGGGATGGACAGCGGCCCTTTCTTCGCACCGTTCATCGCCTGGACCGTCTGACCTCCGGTCTGGTGGTCTTTGCCCACAACCCCCAGGCACTGCCGGCGCTGGACCATTCGTGGCGTGAAGGGAAGGTGGATCGGTTCTACATGGCGTTGGTGGAAGGCTGCCCCGAAGAGAATCGTAGCGTCGTTGACGCCCCCCTCGGCCGCGACCGGAAACACACATGGCGTTTTGAGGTCAGCCCAGGGGGCAAGGCTGCCCGAACCCACTTCCAGGTCATTCACCGGGATGACGGTTGGGCAGCCCTGCTCTGCCGACTGGAAACCGGCAGAACCCACCAGGTTCGGGTTCACCTGGCTCACCTGGGACACCCGGTACTGGGAGACCACCTCTACGGCAGCACCAGTAGGAACACTCCTCGACCGCTGCTCCACGCCTGGGCCCTTGCCTTCCCCCATCCCGGAGACAACTCACCACTGAGACTGACGGCGCCACTCCCCTCGCCGATTGCGACGCGCCTCGGTGAGAATGCCCCTCCAAATCCCTGGGGGTTCCAATGATCATCCTTGCCAGTGCCTCCCCACGACGCCGGGAGCTCCTCGACCTCCTGAGAATTGTCCACGAGGTCCGCCCCGCAGACATCGATGAAATCCGCCGGCCCAACGAAAAGCCGGAGGATTTCGCCCGGCGCGCCGCCGAGGACAAGGCGAACCATGTTGCAAAAGACACCGAGCATCCAGTTCTCGCGGCAGATACGGTCGTGGCCCTTGGCAACCAGAGCCTCGGGAAGCCCACCGACGAGGATGATGCCAGACGCATGCTCCGCATGCTCTCAGGGCGCGAGCACGCCGTTCATACGGGAATGGCCCTGGCCCATCAGGGTCGTTGCCATTCCCTGGTCGACACGGCAAGGGTTCGATTCAGCTCCATCGACGACGCATTGATTGAGTGGTACATCGCAACGGGGGAACCGATGGACAAGGCAGGCGCCTATGCCGTGCAGGGCGCCGGAGGCCTGTTGGTGCAATCGATCACCGGATCACCCCAGACGGTCATCGGGCTCTCTATCAATCGCCTTCCCGAAATCTTTGCGAGCATCGGGTTGGACTTTTTGTAACCTTATCTCCCGGACGAGTCCAACCACTGCGCCACCTTTGAGATGACAGCGGGATTGCTCAGCAACTCAATGTGTTTCGTCCGAGAGGCAATCCACCGCGACGTTTCCGGAAAACCAAGGATCTTGTGCCTATCGTCATGGTGTCCCAATGCGCTATTGACGGGAACGAGACCGTCGCCAATCAGACGATCTGCCAGCATGCTACGCCCAGCCGCCATTGTCGCGGCCACGGTGAAACAGGCTACTCCTTGAGGCAAAGGAACGACCTGACGCCTGTCCGGAGAACGAGCGAAACGATCCCGGCTTTCCCAATCGCCATCGACAATATGGCCATACCGCAAATCGGT
>CAYSHZ010000032.1:0-19342 GCA_964430905.1 uncultured Thermoanaerobaculia bacterium
CGATCATTTGCATGGATGGAGTTTACCTTGAAGGACAACCGGTGGACCCCCGTCGGAGAAGAGAGGGCCTGGGAATCGGAGCGGGCTCGCCGTTCATGGCCAATAAAAAACCCGCCCCCAGGAGGGAGCGGGTCGGCTGAACCAAGACATGAGTTTGCCGCGAACGGCGTATCAATACTCCAGCTTCGATTCGACGGTGATCCGTTTTCGGAAGATCCAATAGCTCCATGCCTGGTAGGTCAGGATGAAGGGCAGGAGGCCTACGGCAACGATTGACATCACCTTGAGCGTGTATTGGCTCGAGGAGGCGTTATAAATTGTCAGGCTCCATTCGGGATTGAGCGACGAGACCATCAGCCGGGGGAAGAGCCCGATGAAGATGGTCACCGTTGAGAAGATGATCGTGATGCCGGTCATGATGAAGGCCCAGCCCTCGCGTTTCTGACCGAGGAAGTACTTGACCAGAAGAAGAGCGATGACAGCCAAGACCGGAACCACCCCTGGGTTGTAACCTACGTGTTCGATGACATCGGTCGCCACAACGAAGAGTCCGACGTAGACCGCCAACAGGATGAGCGCCGGAAACCAGAGTTTGGAGGCTGTTGCCCGGGCGCGATCCGACATGTCCCCTCCGGTTTTCAGGGCCAAGAAGACGGCGCCGTGGAGAGCGAAGATCGCCACTGCAGCCAGGCCGCCAACCAGGCAGAAGGGATTGAGCAGGGTGAAGAAACCACCGACATAGGTCATGTCCTGGTTGATCGGCACCCCTCGGATCAGGTTGGACATCGCGACGCCCCAGAGCAGGGCGGGAAGGAATGAAGTGATACAGATGACCCAATCCCAGGTCGACCGCCATTTCGTACTCTCATCCTTGGATCGATAATCGAAGGAGACGGCCCGTGTGATCAATGCGAGGAGCATCAGGACCAGGGCAATGTAGAAGCCCGAGAACATCGTTGCGTAGACGTGGGGAAAGGCGGCAAACATTGCCCCGCCTGCGGTCAGCATCCAGACCTCGTTGCCGTCCCACAGCGGACCGATCGTGTTGATGATCAGGCGTCGTTCGCGGTCGTTCTTTCCCAGAAACGGCAACAGCATGCCGACGCCATAGTCGAAGCCCTCGAGAAAGAAGAAGCCCGAGAACAGAACGGTGATCAGAATGAACCAAAAAGTGTTGAGATCCATGGTGTCCTCCTCTCCTTCACCGTGCCTCTGTAGGCACGGATGATTCCCCGGTTTCCTCGATGATTCCGCCGCCGCCGTATTTCTTGAGCAGGTGGATTTCAACAACCATCAGGACTGCGTAGAGGAGAGTGAAGGAAACCAGCGAGAAAAGGACGTGACCGGCTGTGACCGTTCCCGTCGGTGAGAGACCGTCAACGGTTTTCTGTAGCCCAAAGACGATCCATGGCTGTCTGGCGATTTCGGTGAATGTCCAACCGGTTGCGTTCGCCACAAAGGGCAGGGAGATCCCCCAAAACATCAGCTTGAGCATCAGAGGCGAATCGGTTGCCTTGTTCTTCATGACGGCCCACAGCCCCCAGAAACCCAGGAGCAACATGGCACAGCCCGTTCCAACCATCAGGCGGAAGGTCCAATAGGACACCGTGACCGGAGGTACGTAGTCCCCCGGGCCATAGGTATCGACGTATTCTTCCTGAAGGTCCTTGATGCCCTTGACCTCGCCCTCGAAACGGTTGTAGGCCAGAAAGGACAGCAGGGCCGGGACCTTGATGGCAAAGACATCTTTGCGCTCAGCCTCATTGCAGATGGTGAACAAGGACATGGGCGCCGGGTCAGCAGTCTCCCAGAGGGCCTCCGCCGCCGCCATCTTCATTGGTTGGGCCCTCATCATATGCTGAGCCTGGGCATGTCCCACAAGGAGGACCAGGATCGTTCCGACCAGACCGTATACGATTGCCAAATTGAAGCTCTTGCGGAAGACCTCGAGGTCCTTTGACTTGCGGGCCATATGCCAAGCGGCAATGCCCGCGACAAAGAAACCGGCGGTTGCTACCGCCGACGTGAAAACGTGGGGCCACTGGACCCAGACATGGCTATTGGTTGCCAGTGCGAAGAAGTTCTCCATTTCGGCGCGGCCGTTGCGAAGAACGTAGCCGACCGGCTGCTGCATGAAGGAGTTGGCGATCAGAATCCATACGGCGCTGAGGTTGGAGCCGATGGCCACCATCCAGGCCACTCCGCAGTGCGCCTTCGGCGAGAGTTTGTCCCAACCGAAGATCCAGATTCCGATGAAGACCGACTCGATATAGAAGGCCAGCAGGGCTTCGATCGCCAATGGCGCTCCGAAGATGTCACCCATAAACCGGGAGTACTCCGACCAATTCATGCCGAACTGAAACTCCTGGACGATTCCGGTGGCGACACCGATGGCGAAGTTGATCAGAAACAACTTGCCCCAGAACTTGACCGCCTTCTTCCAATGCTCATCCCCGGTCTTGACGTAGATTGTCTCCATGATGGCGATCAAGACTGAGAGACCCAACGTCACCGGAACAAAGAACCAGTGATAGACGGTGACGATACCGAACTGGAGCCGGGCCAATAGCAATGCATCCATAAAAACCTCCCCCTTGGAATTAGAAACTGATGTGCGTCCACCGGTGTGGAACGTGGATCGAGTCTGGAAACCTTATCAGGAACATTTCGCGTTACATTACCATAAATCCTAACTTCATGATAATTAGAAGCTTGCTCAGTTGAGAGAAGTTCAAAAAGATGATATTTCCTCCGCTACACTGAAGTTTAGGGTTGGAGGTAGGAACAGAAATGGGAGGGGGTTCCAGGGTCCGAGCAGACGACGTGAGTGGGTCCCCGTCTATTGCGTCGTGTCCTTTTTCGAGGCTTCCGATTCGAATCCGGCCGGAGTGGACCGATATTGATCTTGGTGGTGATCATCGCTTTACGATGAGGGTCATTGGTGAGCAGATCCTCTATTCGCGTCCCGTTGGCTTTGTTCGGGAGGATTCGGCGCGCGAGACGATTATGGGGGCCGAGAAAATATTGGAAAGCGAAATCTCGGCGGATCTTCCGTTTGTCTGGATTTCGGACTACTCGAGGATGTCCGGGCTTACAACGCCGGCCCGAAAACTCTTTGCCTCGGAGGTTTCAGGATGGCCGCGGCTTCGAGGTTTGATCTTCTTCGGCCTGCCTCCCCTGCTTTCGACGGCGGTTCGACTGGCAGTCAGACTCAAGTTGGTGTCGTTTCCGGTTCATATTGTTCAGTCCTACTACCAGGCGATCGGGGTGGCAACATCGATCCTCCGTTCGTTGCCGGCCGGTGACCGACCCGCACAGTGCCCCCCGATGATCCTGTCGGACGACAGGTGGAAGTTGGAATTGGACGACTATTCGATTCGGTTCGAAGTCATTGATAGGTCAATTCTACACTCGGTACAGAAGGGCCGCGTCCGGGAGGAACACCTCGATCCGATCTTTGACCTGCGTGACGAGGTCATGAGGGCCTCCGGTCTCAAGGGCAAGGCCTTCTCCATTCTGGCCGGAATGGACAACATGGAAAAATCAAGCCATGCCGGACGATTGGGATACATCCGGAGAATGGCGCGGTGGTACCACGAGAATCCGTTTGACGTAGAGGTTTTCTACGGTGTCAACACCATGATGCGAACAGTCATCAAGGTCTCCTCGACCTTGACCCCGTTCAAGGTCCACGTGTCGAAGACCTTTGAGGAGGGTTTGGAGTACATCGCTGGTTTGGCCGCCTCAGGCCGGGAAGGGACCTCGGATTCCGGTGTCTTTGTGGTTCCGGAACGGCATCTTTCCAAGGGTGTGGCCCAGGAGAAGATTGACGAGCTTCTCAAGGTGTTGGGAGCCATCAGTTGGGATACCCATGAGGCATTGGATTTGGAGATGGTTGATCCTGCAGATCCCCTTGCCTTGGTCTATGAGGCGGTCAAACTGATCAAGGGCGAGATTGATGACCTTCTCATCCGCCAGGAGCGGGATGCCGCTGAACGCCGACACTTGCAGGAACGGCTGGCCAAGTCGGAGAAGATGGAGGCGTTGGGTCTCCTGGCGGGTGGGGTGGCACACGACCTTAACAACATACTGTCCGGCATCGTTTCGTATCCCGAATTGCTGTTGATGGATCCAACGCTGAGCCATGAAACACGTCGTGCAATCGAGACGATCAAGAAAAGTGGCGAGCAGGCGGCCGCAGTCGTCGGAGATCTGATGACGATTTCGCGGAGTGTCGCAATGAAGACCGAAGCGGTTTCTCTCAGTGCGGTTGTTGGCGAGTATTTGGGGTCTCCGGACTATCTTGCGGTATCGTCCCGCCATCCTGATGTGATTGTTTCGAGCCGGCTCGAAGAGGGAGGGGCCGTCCTCTCCGGATCACCCGTTCACCTTCGAAAGGTCGTTGCAAACCTGGTGGCGAACGCCATCGAGAGCTTCGGGACAAAGTCTGATGGAGGGCGAGTGGAGGTTGCGACCTCAAAACGACGGGTTGGTGAGGGATGGGTCGATGAGCCTGCGGGAGTTCCGGCGGGAGACTACGTGGTGTTGACGGTCACAGACAACGGTCCGGGGATCGAAGAAGAGTATCGGGAGAGGATCTTCGAACCCTTTTTCACAAAGAAAATTATGGGGCGAAGCGGGACAGGCCTTGGTCTGACGGTCGTCTGGAACACGGTTCACAACCACGGTGGTTTCATTGATCTGAGATCCGGCGAGGAGGGGACGTCATTTTGGCTTTTCTTTCCAAGTACCGGAGAGTTGTTGAGGGACAAGGATGACCAGGTACCTTTGGAGGAACTGAGCGGCAGGGGCTACCGGGTCCTGGTCGTGGACGATGTTGCAGCTCAGAGGGAGATTGCAACCGCATTGCTGGTTCGACTGGGCTATGAGGTTGAGTCGGTCTCCAGTGGCGAGGCGGCGATCGAAAAAGTCCGGAGCGAAGACTTTGACGTTCTGCTTCTGGATATGCTGATGGAGCCCGGCCTCAACGGTCGAGAGACCTACGAGGCGATTCTCGATTTTCGCCCGGGCCAGAGTGTCGTGATCGCCAGTGGTTTTTCCCAGGATGAAGAGGTGAGGAAGGTTCAGGACCTCGGAGCTGCAGCCTTCATCGCCAAGCCGTACTCCATCGAGGAGGTCGGAGTTGCTCTTCGGGATGCTCTGGACAGATCAGGAGGAGAAGCAGAATGAAGATTGGATTCCCGCGTTGGTTGAAGATCGTCATGATCGTTATTGTTGTCATCGTTCTGCTGATGGGAGCGGGATTGGTTGGAGTCGGCTGGTATGTCAAAAATCAGATGTTGGACTCCGGGGGTCCGTTGTCCGAGGCCCAGGCGGCCTACGATGTGCTGCATTACCGCATTGAGGTTGGTGTCAATCCCGAATTGAAGACAATCGATGGTCGAACGACGGCCGCAGTTGAAGTCATGGCGCCCTTGGCCCTCTTTGAAATCAACCTTGACGACCGCCTGACGGTGGCCGAGATTAAGGTCGACGGGACGCCGGCCGAATTCGAGCATAATGACGGTGTGATCACAGTCTCGTTGGATCCGGGCTGGGATGTTGGTCAGCGCCATGAGGTGCAGATAACCTACGGCGGGAAGCCGAAGGTGGCCCTGAAACCCCCGTGGATCGACGGATTCGTCTGGTCCGAAACACCTTCCGGCGCACCCTGGATTGGTGTCACCGGTCAGGGAGATGGTGGCGACAACTGGTGGCCCTGCAAAGACCATCCGTCGGATGAACCGGACGAGGGCATTGACATCAAGTTGACTGTTCCCGACGATCTGGTAGGCCTGACCAACGGCCGCAAGATGGCCGAGAAAAATAATGATGAAGGCACCATCACGACCGAGTGGCACGTCTCCTATCCGATCAACAACTATCTGGTGACGCTGAATATTGCCCCCTACGTTCCGATCGAGGAGCCCTACCATGGTGTTGACGGCACGCTCGACGAGACATTGGTGTTTTGGTCTCTGCCCGAGAACGTCGACGAGGCCCGCATCATGTGGCGCCAGATGCCGCGGATTCTCGAAGTGTTCGGGAAGTACTTCGGCGAGTACCCTTTCTTCAACGACAAATTCTGGGTTGCTCATGCGCCCTACCTGGGCATGGAACACCAGACCCTTGTTGCCTATGGAGACCATTTCAAGAACAACGAGTATGGTTTTGACGAAACCTTATTGCACGAGGTTGCCCATGAGTGGTGGGGCAACAAGGTGACGGCCAAAGACTGGGCGGATTTCTGGCTTCACGAGGGATTTGCGGTCTACGCCGAGGCTCTCTTCGTATTTGAGACGCTGGGTGAACAGCGGTACCTGGATTACATGGCGATGGTACGTGGGCGCATTCGCAATCGGACGCCGATCGTTCAGGGCGATGACCTGACCGCGGCTGCCGCCTATACCGGAGACATCTATCCCAAGGGCGCCTGGGTTCTCCACATGTTGCGGTGGCTCCTTGGAGACGACCAGTTTTTCGAGGTCCTGTGGCGGTTCGCCAACGATGATGCCTTCGCCTACGGTTTCGTTGAGACCGAGGATCTCATGGCCCTGGTGGCCGAGGTCTCGGGGCGGGACGACCTGGGCTGGTTCTGGGATCGGTATCTCTTCAAGGCGAAACTGCCTCGGTGGACGATCAGTCGGACGTCCGGGCCCAGTGGTGATCTGGTTCATCTGAGCTGGGACGATCCCGGTTTCGAGATGCCTCTGCCGGTCAGAATTGGAGGAGAGATCCGGCGTATCGAGATGTCGGGAGGCACGGCTGATCTGGTCCTGCCCCCTCTTCAACCGCTTGAGGTTGATCCTCAGGGGTGGGTCCTGGCCGTCGGCAAGCAGTAGGGTGTTTCAAACCCTTCCGCTCAGTTGAGGGTTAAGAATCTTCCAAGATGCTCAGCGGAATAGTCGTGGCATCGTTGGTGAGATTGTCCACCACGGAGGCATAGCTCATCACGCCGGTTCCCTGGAGGACTTCCACCGTTGCATAACATGCACTGAGGTCCTCCCTTCCGGTGACGAAAAAGAAGGGCCGGAAGGTTTGTTTCCGCTCTCCTGGGTCGAGTTCTAGCTCATAGGAACCCAGTCGATTCCCCTCAGCGTCATAGAGTGAGACGTCGGCTCTCGCCGACATTCCGCTGGTATTCATGAGCGAAATGTTGCTTCGGAAGGAGGCATTTTCCACCAGTTGGGGCAGGAAGCCCTTCTGGCCGCTTTCGAGCAGCTCGCTGTAACTCGATGCCGGCAGAAACTGCCCCATGGTACCGGCCGGGCGACAGGGATCATCCTCGTTTCCAAAGGAATAGATCCGGCTTGAGGCAATCACCGGCTCGGAAGCCGTGATGTGAACTGGCGCCGTCCCGGTCACGCCCATGTCCCCAAGAAGATCGACGATCCGGAGTTGGCATCTCGCGCAGAGCTGTTGATGCAGGGGGTTCCCCAAACCGTTATCGAAGTCAATTTCCACAGAGACCTCGTTCCATCCGGGATTGAGGATGCCCAGTTCTGAACGCCACTGCGATTGGTGGGCCCCTGGAAGATTGGATGCCACGGGGATCCAGGTGTCTGTTGATTCTCCCTCCCCAACGGGGATCAGTGGGATGGTCATTGGGTCGTTACTCCGGTTGTCGATGATCGAGGCATAGCCGATGATTCCGGCGCCGGAGAGCACTTCGACCCTGGCCCACCCGGCATCCAGATCGGCAACGTTGCAATACTTTTCAAAGGGCCGATTCTCCTGGATCCACTCACCCGGCCACAGCTTCAGAACGAATGCGCCGGCCTCGGCTCCGTTGCCCAGATACAGGCGTACACGGACCACTGCAGGTACATCTGCAGTATTTGTCAGGGCAATATTGCTCCGGAAGTTCTCGTTCTCAACCAGGTTCGGAAGAAAGGCAGCCTCCCCGGCGTCAAGTGAAGGGCTCTGATCCTCGGCCGCAAGGAACTGTCCCAGGGTTCCTCCGGGGGGACATGCTCCTCCGAGGTCCACTTCCGAGTAGCTTCGGGAAGTGAGAAGAATTGGTTCCTCAGAGAGGACCTTGATGGCGCCGCTGCCTTCAGCCCCCATCCATCCCATGATATCGGGAAGCAAAATCTGCCAACCCGGCGCTATGGGGATCCGCTTCTCGAGGGGTGGATCCTCACCCAGGTACTGAACAAGGATTTCATTCTCGGTTTCGCCACGGCTGAGAATTCCCAGGGATGTCTTCCAACGAGCGCCGTGGGCGCCCGTACCTCGTGATGCGACGGGAATGAAATTTCCGCTCTGCCCAATACTGGTGTCGAGGTTGGAGAAGATCCGTACCTCGAGATTGGAAGAGCAGCTCATTCCATCGACCTCGACGCTGATGAGTGCAACTCCCGGGACCGTTCCCGGCTCAAGGGTTGCCGTATACGACCCATCCCCCTCATCGATGAAGGAGGAAAGAAAGCCGAGGCTGGTGCTCGCTTCAACTGTGGCATTGCTGACGGGCCGGCCGGCCAAATCGCCGACCTTCACCGAAATGGTTGCATGCTGACCACCTACCTCGATCATCGTTGGAGTGGCACTCAGTCCGAGACCGGCGCAGGTCGTGCATCCCAGATTGACCGCCTCGACGATGGCGCCCTCGGCAAGCCAAGCCGTCGATGTCAAAGGATCGATGGCAACATCCCATGTCGGATGTCGCGTTGCGACACTCGTCACGATTTCAGGGTTCATGGAATCTGAAATGTCTATGATCTGGAGGTCAGGCCCGGTCGCCAGGAAAGCCAGACCGCCGGACAACGAAAACCTGTAGCCTTGGTCGCCGACATTTCCGAGGAGATAGGGATTGCCCGGGTCTGAGATATTGAAGACATGAAGGCCGTTCGAAAGCGTCAGGTATGCCAGATCACCGACAACCTGGATGTCCCAAGTGGAAGGTATGGCCTGATCACCGAGGAGAATCGGATTGGCCGGATTGGAAACATCAATCATTCGAAGCCCGAAGGGAACTCCCGAGATGTAAACGATGTGATCGGAGACCGCCAGCGATGAAGCGCCTTCCATGGGACTGGCATCCAGATGGCCAAGGAGGATCGGCGCCGTGGGAACCGAGACATCGATGATATCCAGGGCGACGTCACTCCCAAGAACATAGGCTCGACCCTCGGAGAGAGCCACTTCGAGAGAAGAGAAACTGGGAATTGGGAAGGTCCCCAAGAGGGTGGGAGACCACGGATTGGAAACATCAATGGTCTCAAGACCGAGTCCCGGAACCAAGATGTAGGCCACGCCGGAGTCTGAGACGACATCCACAACTCGCAGCTCTGGGTCATAGCTCCCCATCAGGTTGGGGTCCAAAGGGAAAGTAGTATCGATGAGCTGCAATCCGCCATTCCAGTTCGCCACGTTTGCCACGCCATCAGCAATATCCAGATGAAAGGCAAAACCCCCAGCGGCGGTGGTGGCCAGTAAATTTGGGTTCGACGGATTCGAGACATCAAGAATCCTGAATCCGGATGAGTCCGGGAGATAGAGCTTTTCACCGGAGACGCACATTTCTCTGATCGTTCCGCCATGTTCGAGTACCGCCAGCAGCTCTGGATCTGTTCGATTGGACAGATCGAAGACGTTGAGATTACCGTATGAATCGCTGACGTAGGCGATCGAGTCTGCCATCTGCACACTCAGTCCTCTGTGAGAGGTCTCCAATTGTGAGACCTCGTTCGGATGAGTGGGATCCGAGACGTCAATAACGTAGGAAAAATTACCCGATGGAGGGAGGGCAACGACCAGATCCTCCGAAATGGCGAGCTGAAGAAAACCTGCCGCACCGGGTACTTGTATCGGCCAGGGGAAATTTCCAAGAAGGATTGGAGACGAGGGGTTGGAGACATCGACGATCTCCAGTCCCTTCGTGAGATCGGCAATATAGACCGTCTGGTGGGCAGTAACCAGCGCACGAGCATCCAGAAAGGTATCGAGTGAGGCTACGTGTATCGGTGCTGCTGGGTCCGAAATATTGAATACCAGGAGTTTCGACGGTGCACTGATCAAATAAACGAAATCACCCTCCACGGCCACATCTATGATCTCTTCACCGGAGGCAGCGTTCCCGATCAGAGTTG
Organism: uncultured Thermoanaerobaculia bacterium; assembly: GCA_964430905.1. Classification (GTDB taxonomy): domain Bacteria; phylum Acidobacteriota; class Thermoanaerobaculia; order Thermoanaerobaculales; family Sulfomarinibacteraceae; genus DAOWGJ01. Next base: position 10,092 of record CAYSHZ010000032.1, read on the forward strand.
GGGCGGAGGGATTCGAGATGTCAATGATCTGAAGGCCGGTATCAAAGGCCGCGACCAGTGCGACCGAATCAGTCACAGCGATCGCAGAACCCTTTTTGGGAAGCAACAGGTCTGCTTTGTGTATCGGGTTTGTGGCATCCCGAACGTCGTAGACCGTCATTCCGAAGAAGTCCGCCGTGAAGGCATACGAACCCAGGACAGCAACATCCCGGGCGCCCTGGTTGAGTGGGCCGAAATCCTCATAGCCCATCAGGGAAGGGCAGTCACCGGCCATGAGGAGTCCAGCAGAAACCACAAACCAAAGTGCTGTAAGGACAGTTACCTTTCTCAATCTGATAGTTATCATTACGGTCATCTTTGGACTCCTTTGTGTTGTCTCAATAGTCGGTGCCGGGTCGGCTGATGAGTTTCTGTAATTGGACATTCTCGCAGGGTCCTTTGCACCGAGCGAAGGTCGATATGTCAGTGGGCTCATCATGTTCACAGACACTATACGAAAATGAGACACCGACCGTTGGCATGGGTGTCTTGTGCGGCGCCACCAATCACCATCAAAAATGTCTGGTCAGCCGCCGCCGTGCCCAGTTTTTCCAGACCACGGCGGGGACCGTGTCCGTGAACCGGGGCGGCAATCGGCAGCGATGTCGGGGACCGGTGCCGTTGTATGGCTGCGGACTGCGGCCGCCATTCCATGTTGGAAAAGAGATCCGGAGTAACGAGATGTTCTGGGAGCAGCTCTCTGACAGCTTCGGTCTCGGCTACCATGGGCCGCATGACAGCGAAAAGACGACTCGACGTCATCGTCACCGAATGCGGTCTGGCGCCCTCTAGGGCCCGGGCCCAGTCCCTGATCATGGCCGGGAAGGTCAGGGTTGATGGTCAGGTGGTGACGAAGGCAGGCGCCCAGATCGGTCCGGGCGCCGAAATCAAAATTGCCGAGGCGGATCACCCGTGGGTTGGGCGAGGCGCACTGAAACTGGTGGCGGCCCTTGATGGGGTTGGCCTGGATCCCTCGGGGCTTGATTGTCTGGATGTTGGTGCCTCGACCGGAGGCTTCACGCAATTGTTGCTGGAACGAGGCGCTCGTAGGGTGATCGCCCTGGATGTCGGTCGAAATCAGCTGGATTGGCGTTTGAGGTCGGATGATCGGGTCACCGTCATGGAGGGTGTCAACGCACGACATCTCGCTCCTGGAGATCTCCCTTTCCAGGTTCAACTGGTCACCATGGATCTCAGTTTCATCTCGTTGGAGAAGGTTGTTCCCGCTATTCTTCCGTTCCTGGACTCTGGGGGTCATCTGATCTGCCTGGTCAAACCCCAGTTCGAGGCCGGACGAGAGCAGGTGGGCCGGGGAGGTGTCGTCCGGGATGAAGCCGTTCGACGTCGGGTGATCGACGGGGTGGTCCTCAATCTCAAGGCTCTTGGACTGACCGGAGTTGCTTTGATACCCTCTCCCGTCACCGGTCGGAAGGGCAACCGTGAGGAACTCGCCGTGTTCCGAAAGGCTGATCCTCAAACCGAGTGACTGCAATCCACGCGCTGATATCAAACCCGGCGGAACCGGGTCAGGAGACATCGATGAGCAACGAAATGAAGGTGGTTTTTCCCGGCGGCAAGAAGGTCAACGTGCAGTATGACGGGTTCGAAATCGAGACGGACCAGGCCGTTGATGCCGGAGGCGAGGGCATGGCGCCGGAGCCCTACGATCTGTTTCTGGCCTCTCTGGCGACCTGTGCGGGCATCTACATCGTTGGATTTTGCGAGAGGCGGAACCTTTCTCTCGAAGGTATCTCGGTGACCCAGAGTTGGGAGCGTGATACCGAGGCTCGGCGGATGGCAACGATCCGCATTACCGTCGAAACGCCCCCGGATTTTCCCCACAAGTACCTCAAGGCCATCGAACGGTCAGTTCACCAGTGCGCGGTCAAGAAGACTATCCTCGACCCGCCGGAGTTCATCGTAGAGGCTCGGGCACGGTAGACCTTCACAAGGGACAGCGTTTCCTCTTACGGACCGGCCACCGCCTGCAGCGTATCGTACGCGCCGCGGGATCCCCCCGGCCGGTAGTCGGCGATGACCACCCACCGGATTCGGGTGGGATCGAGTTCGTTCACCAAGACTTCCAGTGTGAAGTTCCTTGTGGCGCCGTCGGCGAGAGTCGTAATGGGAAAGACCTGAGCCCGCAACACCTCGGGAAGGGCTGACGGGTCCGCATTTTCCAGGTAGACCAGGGCCGTCAGGGTGGCGTCGTTGGCCGCTGACAGCGTGGTTCCGCTGGTGTTGGCCAGCTGGACATCGAGGTGAAGGAGATCGCCGTCCTGTGTTCCCGAGACCGCCATTCGGGCGGCCGCCGGCCGATCGAGCGCCGTGTCCACCATGTCGCCGTAGACGGTGGCAAATGCTACCGAGCCGTTGCTGATCTGGTTGCCGCTATCGACCATGGTTAGCGGCAGATAGATGTCGTCTGGCTTGTTCCATGCCGCGAGCCAGCGACCGAGACGATCGCCGACGGGTCTGTCCACGTCCTGGTTGATAAAGAGTACGTTTTGGTTCTGATACTGACTCTTCAGCTGTGTGAGCGCCGACCTGGCGCTGTCGCAGGAGGGTCAACCGGGGCGCAGGAGGGACTCGAAAACCACCAGGCGATCCGCCAATGGCAGGGGAGGGGGATCGTCGGCCGAGCCGAGGATGAAGACGGCATCGCCGGAGCTGTTATCCACAACCGAGGCGTATGCGATGAAACGGCCGTCCTCATCGGTGGTGCGGACCACCGCGTAGCCGTCCTCGATATCGGCGGTTCCGGCTACGCTGAAGATATCGTTGATCTGGCGGTACTCGAAGGGCTTCAGCTCGTATGTCAGGGTGGTGACGGTGGTGCCGTCGGCCCGGAAAAGATCGACTGCCATACCGGTTCGGTGATCCGTGACGTTGACCAGACCGATGTTGGTTCGATAGCCCGAGGAAGGGTCGGACGATCGGGACAGCTGGATCAGGGTCGTCGTTTCCCCGAAGCCGAGGCACGTGCTCTCCTCCACTGACGGAATCGTTTGGCCGTAGGTCCCGCCGGGATCGTCGTTGAAGGTCCGGCTGGTGGCCAAAAGGGAGCCATCGGTGGTTGTGATCCGCAACGCTGCCGTGCCGGTGAAGTCAAACGCGGTCTCGATGAGATTCTCGAGTCGAAGACTTTCACCAGCGGTGATCTGGAAATCGAGGCTCGCCGGGGAGCTATTATTCCGGCGGCTTTCAAGCAGCTCGATGGTGAATGCTGCCGGATCATCACCCTGAGCCTTGACCTGGAGGTCCGTGCGCCACCGTGTCTGGTTGGCACCCTCGACGTTGGCCGAGGCGGGGACGTACAGGGTCTGAGCTGATGCAGCGATGACTGAGGCCGTCGCTACGACAATCAATGCGATCACATGACGCATGAACACCTCCCTATGCGCTGGTCAACGAGAGTGTACATCCATCGGCCTCCGATTGTACCGGCAGTCGAGGTTCTACTCGTCCTCTTCTTCCTCGAGGTTGGCGGAGGCGATGACCTTCTCCCGGAACTGTTTTGGAACCTCGACGTATCCGCTCATTTCCATGTGGAAATCGCCGCGGCCTCCGGTGATGGAACGAAGCGTCGGTGCGTAGGTCAGCATCTCGGCCAGCGGAACCTGGGCCTTGATGGTCGTCGTCCCGTCTTCGGTGTCCATGCCCTGCAGCCGGCCACGCCGTGAGTTGAGATCACCCATGACGTCACCCATGGCGTCTTCCGGCGTGTAGACCTCGACCATCATCACCGGTTCGAGCAGGGTGGGCTTGCACTTGGCGGCCGCTTCCCTGAAGGCCTTGCGCCCAGCCTGTTTGAAGGCCATTTCCGAGGAGTCGACGGCGTGCTCTTTTCCGTCGGTCAGGGTGATCTTGAAGTCCACCATCGGGAAGCCGGCCAGTACGCCGCGCTCGGCCGCCTCCTGGATGCCCTTGTCGACGGCAGGACGGTAGGTCTGCGAGATCGAGCCGCCGAAAATCTTGTCGATGAATTCGTATCCGTTGCCGTGGTTGGGTTCCATGGTGATTGAACACTGGGCAAACTGTCCGGACCCACCAGTCTGTTTCTTGTGGCGGGTGGTCACTTCGGTGGAGGTAGTGATCGTCTCTCGGTAGGGAACCTTGGGCTGGTGGAGAACGACGTCAACGTTGTAGCGCTTCTTGAGCTTGCCGACGACGACCTCGACGTGGAGCTGGCCGGTACCGGAGATCAGCATCTCCTTGGTTTGGGGGTCTCGTCCGATCTTGATCGTAGGATCTTCATCCTGGATCCGTCGCAGGGCGGTGGCCAGCTTGTCCTCATCCGCCTTGGACTTGGCCTCGAGTGCGAACGAAATGGCCGCCTCGGGAATCTTGACCGGGGGAACCTTGATGTTTTTCTTGGCTTCGCAGAGAGAATCGCCCGTGTGGCTTTCCTTGAGCTTCGGTACGGCGCCGATATCACCGGGCGCCAACTCGGTTACGTGATCGAGGTTCTTGCCCTGGATGATTGAAAGGGCGCCGAGGCGTTCTGTGCCGCCTCTGGAACTGTTGGTCACGGTTGTGTCCGAAGCGACTCCGCCCGAAAGAATACGGATCAGGGAGATGCGGCCGGAAAAGGGGTCGGAAATTGTCTTGAAGACGTATCCAACGAAGGCCTCGTCGCCGGAAACCGGCAGTTCTTTCTCCTCGCCATCGACCGTGACCGATATGGGGCGCCAGTCGGGTGCCGGGACCAGATTGACCAGGGCGTCCATCAGGGGCTGAACCCCAATGTTCTTGCCACCGGACAGGGCAAAGACCGGGAACAGTTCTCTGGCGGCAATGGCCTTCTTCAGGCCTTCGATCAGGGCGGCCTCGTCGAGTTCGCCGGCTTCGAGGTAGGCCTCCATCAGGTCCTCGTCCTGTTCGGCAACCATTTCCATCAGTGCTTCTCGTGCTGCGGAGACCTCGTCCGCGATGTCCGCGGGTACATCACCCTCGGTGGCCTTGCCGCTCTCGTCGTGGGGCCAGGTGAAGGCCTTGCCACTCAAGAGGTCGACTACGCCGGAGAAATTACCCTCGGCGCCGATCGGAACCTGGAGGGGTGTCACCGCTCGGCCATACCGTTTCTGGAGGGCCTCGACGGCACGGCTGAAGGATGCGCGGTCCCGGTCCATCAGGTTGACGCCAAAGATGACGGGAAGATCGTAGGATCCGGTGGCTTTCCACATCTTCTCGGTTTGGACCTCAACACCGGCAACGGCAGATACCAGGATGATTGCGGTATCGGCGACACGAAGGCCCTGGAGGGCATCGGTTGTGTAGATTCCATATCCAGGGGTGTCGACCAGATTGACCTTGCACCCGTTGTGTTCGACATGAGCGATGGCAGTACTGATCGTGATCTTTCGTTCCTGCTCGTCCTCGTCGAAGTCGGTCAGGGTGTTTCCGTCGTCGACCTTCAACAGTCGGGTGACGGCGCCACTGTCGAACAACATGGCCGAGACCAGGGAGGTCTTCCCGGTGTCCGAGTGTCCTGTGACGGCGACGTTTCGGATGTCTTTGGTTTCAAAGGTCTTCACACTCATGGGGTCGTCTCCTTCTCAAAGGGGAATTTCGTGGACGCCGGGCATCAATCTAGAGATCGAGGGTTTGGCCCGTCAGCAGGCTGAAGGCACGGCGGTATCGTTCAAGGGTGCCCTCCACCACGTGGGGGGGCAGGGTGGGAACCGGAGGCTCTTTGTCCCAGCCGCTTTCGGCGAGCCAGTCTCTGACGAACTGTTTGTCGAACGAGGGCTGGGCTTGGCCGGGCCTGTAGCTTTCGGAAGGCCAGAAGCGGGACGAATCCGGAGTCAGAGCCTCGTCCATCCAGACGATGGCGCCGTTCCGGTCACGACCAAATTCAAACTTCGTATCGGCGATCAGGATGCCTCGGTCGGCCGCAAAGGCTGCACTTTCGCGATAGAGGGCCAGGGTGATGGCCCGGAGTTGCTCGGCTGTTTCGCCCCCGACGATTTCGACCATCCGGTCGAACGAGATATTCTCGTCGTGGCCCTCGACGGCCTTTGTGGCCGGGGTGAAGATCGGTTCGGAAAGGCGCTCACAATCGGCCAGTCCCTGCGGAAGAGGGATGCCGCAAACCGTTCCCGAGGCCGAGTACTCTTTCCAGCCGGAGCCCGTGATGAAGCCTCGGGCGACGCACTCGATGGGGATCGGGTCCAGGCGCCGGGCCAGGACTGATCGACCTGCAAGTTCCTCGTGGGAGCGAAAGGGTTCGGGAAAGTCTGTGATGTCGGTTGCGATCAGGTGATTTCCGATCACATGGGAGAGACGCTCGAACCAGAAGTTCGAAAGTTGCGTCAAGACAATGCCACGCCCGGGGATACCCGGATCGAGTACATGATCGAACGCGCTGATTCGATCGGTGGCGACCAAAACCAGCGCGTCTCCGGCGACATAGATGTCCCGAACTTTTCCTCGGCTCAGGAGCTCACCCTCAGTAATCGTCGTGGTGAGCAGAGCCTCGGTCATGACTTAGGCTTCCGTTGAATTGATGACGGCTTGTGCCTGCCGTGCCATGCGGCTCTTGTACCGAGAGGCGGTGTTGCGGTGAAGGACGCCGCGTCGCCAGCCGACATCGATAACCGAGATCGTTTCCGGCAGCAGTTCCTTGACCTTGGCGGCATCACCCTCGTCGATTGCCACACGCATCAAACGCATCTGGCGTCGCACCCGAGTGCGGACCGACTTGTTTCGCATGCGCCGTTCCAATGACTGGCGGTGGCGCTTTCGGGCCTGTTTCTTGGTTCCCTTGATCGTGGCCATACTGTCTTCTCCTTGAATCCGTGCCTACTCGCCAAGGCGGTACGCACACAGGGCGCGTATTCTAGCGAAACATTGGCCGGAATGCTAGTGGCAAAAAATTTCAGCTGCCGGCTGAAATTTCTATCTGATATTGAGGCCCAGGGTTCGCAGCTTTTCGCGGGCCAAGTCCGCTTCCTCGGTGCCGGGGTGCTCGTAGACGACGTACTGAAGGTTGACGACGCCCTGCCCCTGGTCACCGGCGCTGAGATACAACAGCCCCTTCTTGAGTTGTGCTGCGGCGCCCTTGTCGGAGTTGGGATAGTCCTCGAGAACCTGGGAAAAGGTCTGGATGGCTTCGGTAGTCAGATCCTGGGCCGCATAGCACTCGCCAACCCAATAGAGGGCGTTGTCCGAAAGTTCGGTATTGGGGAACCGGCTCCTGTAGTCCTGGAACCCCTGCGCGGCGAGGTCGTAGTTTCCGCGCATGTAGTCCTCGTAGGCGGACCGGTAGAGCTGATCCGGAGAGGCCGTCTGGGCGCCGGGGGCGACGACGGCTGCTCCACCCGGGGGCGTGCCGTCCTGGGCGACGGGGAGGTCGGTCCCTGCAGCGCCTGCTCCCGGGACCGCCGTCACCGGAGGCAGCACGGCAGTACCGCGACTACGGGCAGCTGCCAGTTCCTGGGAGATCGTTTGAAGTTGACGTGTTGTCAACTCCAGGCTGGCATGGAGGCCTTCCATTCGTTCCTGAAGCTGCTGGACCTGCATCGCCAGATCGGCGTTGGACCGCATGTTCTTTTCGGTCAGGTCCTTCATCCGGTTTTCCATCGACTTGAGGTCCTGCCGTTCCGGAGCGTTGTCTCGCATGCTCTGAATGTCACGTTGAACGTCGGTGATTTCCCGATGAAGGAGGGCCATGTCCTCACCCGAGGTACAGGCGAGGGTCGAAAGGGCAAGGATGGCAATCAAGAGGGTGCGCATTGGAATCTCCTAGCGGGCGGTGATCAAGAAGTGTGCCCGCCGATTTTGGGACCAGGCGGCCTCGTTGTGACCGTCGGCAAAGGGTCTCTCCTCGCCGTAACTGATGGTCCGAATTCTCTCGGGAGCGATTCCAAGAAACACCAGATAGTCCCTGACCGAATTGGCTCGCCTCTCCCCGAGAGCCAGATTGTACTCACGAGTGTTTCGCTCATCGCAGTGACCCTCAACGAGGATTTCGACAGAGGGGTATTGATTCAGCCATGTGGCATTGGCCGCAAGATAGCCCCTGGCGGTCTCCTCAAGGGTGTAGCTGTCAGTGTCGAAGAACGCATCATCGAGGTAGCCGCGGGCATTGAGGCTGACCAGATCCGCCGGCAGATCCTCGACTGTCGCCTGTTCGGAGACGACTGTCTGGGCTCCTCCGTCGTCGACAATCTCTTCGTCAACTGCAGGCTGGGGCGCCGGAGTTGGTGTCGATGTCACTTCCGGGGGCGCCATGCTCTCGGCCTTGGGCTTGGTACTGGAACACCCGAAGGAGAGAATCAGGAGGCACGAGAAAATCAGTGATGCGGTGAAACGAATTTTTGAAGGCATGGGAGTCTCCTTGTTGACGAGAAGCACTCAATAAGGCTTCTCATTTCAGATCGACGGCCAGTATGGTTCATCCTCAATGAGTAATGTAGCCCGGAAAGGACGTGGGATCAACGGGTGGATGACAATTCTCCAGAACATGGTCTTGACACGGGGTGATCGGGGACACATATTAAAGGTGTCCGGACAATCCGGGCCGCGGTTTTTGGTCGGACCTCGCAGCCGCGTTACCCACTGCGAAGGCCCGGGTGGGCATACCCACCGCCACGAAATCCCGCATCTGCGGGATTTCGTTTTGGGTTAACTTGTTAACCTAGTGCCGGGCGAGATACCAATTCGGAATTGGTGCGTCAGTGGAGAGCTGGTATGACCACGAAAGAAGAATTCGACCATCAGCGGCGTTTGGACCGAAGAGAGCGTCGGCGGGATCATTACCGTCGCGGTCTGAGGCACATAGCCATTGCGGGATGGAATACTTCAAAGGAGCATAACGTCGGGACCCTGGTGCGTACGGCCCACGCGGCTGCGGCCGAAGAAGTCGTCCTGGTTGGAGATCGTGAGTGGAATATTGAAGCAGCCAAGACCGCAGATTATTTCACCGACGTGACCATTCTCGAAGACGAGAGGGCATTTCTGGAGCATGTTGACCGCTGCGGGTGGTCGTTGGTGGCCGTGGAATTGGACGACAGGGCGGTCAGCCTCTTCGATGCCGAATACCCGGAAAATCCGTGCTTTCTTTTAGGGGCGGAAAGGGATGGATTGCCCCGCAGTTTGATGGATGCGGCCGAAGTCATCGTGCAGATTCCCCAGTGGGGCCTTGTTCCATGCCTCAACCTGGCCGTGGCCGGTTCCATCGTCATCTACGACTATCTGTCCAAGCTCCA
>CAYSHZ010000033.1:0-19331 GCA_964430905.1 uncultured Thermoanaerobaculia bacterium
AAAACAGCCTGATCAACGCCAACGAACCGATCTGGCTATCCCACCATTCCCGAAGCGGAAAATGGACCTTTGTATTCACGTCCTACGCTTCGGGATGGGTCCTCAGCAGAGACGTCGCAACGATCCCTGAAGAACACACGATCTCGTGGCCCCAGATGTCGCCCGTGGCATTGATCCAGGAGGACTTCCCCGTTCGGACAAACCGAGGGCGATTTCTCTTTTTCAGCCGCATCGGCATGATTGCCCCTCTTGTCGAGGCGGACCCCAACGGCTTCAAGGTACTCCTCGCAACATCGAAAAACCAAGCCGGGGAGGCCGTCTTCGAGGTCATCACCCTCCCCCGCCATATCGCGGCAGCGATTCCCGTTGCACCAACTCTCCGGAATTTTTCGCTTGTCGTCGCCAACATGCAGAGATTGTCCTATGGGTGGGGCGGCCTCTTCGAGAACCGGGACTGTTCAGCAGCCATCAGAGACCTTTTCATGCCCTTCGGATTATGGCTCCCGCGAAACTCCCGTCAGCAGGCGGCTCTCGGCCGGGTTGTCAGGCTCTCGGGCCTCTCCAACGAGGACAAGGCACGGATGATCGTCGAAAACGGCATTCCCTTTGCAACGCTTCTGGCCAAGAAGGGCCATATCGCCCTCTATATTGGAAACGATCACGGGTCTCCGGTCGTTCTTCATTCGGTCTGGGATCTGACAGCCCAACGAGGCTCCAAAGAAATCCGACAACACTTCGGTCAAATGGTCTTCACAACCCTCAACCCTTCCCCGGCCGAACCGGAGTGCGGGCAGTCGACAACCCTGTTGGCGAATCTGATTTCCATGAATAACCTTGAAGTCCCAACGACTCCCCTAAACTGACCGACCTCATCTCCGTTGGCTGCGAATACCCGGCAGTCAATCCGATCCCCCGCCCGCGCCACAGCACTTCTTGTACTTCTTGCCGGATCCGCAGGGACAGGGATCGTTTCTCCCCACCTTGGGTTGGGTTCGTCGAACGGTCGTCGGTTGTGCGGGACGTCCCACCGGTTGGTTGGCAACCTTTTCTTGGGCCTCACGATCAGCGCCGGCCTGGACCAGACCCTGGACCTGCGGCCGCGACATCGTCGTGGCAACCGAGCGCCGCTTCATTTCCAGGTCCTCGACCGGTTCCGCATGGAAGAGAAACTTGACGACGTGGTCTTCGATGCGCTCCCACATTTCCTCGAAGAGGGAGTAGCTCTCCCTCTTGTACTCGACCAGGGGATTTCTTTGGCCATAGGCACGGAGCCCAATGCCCTCACGCAGATGATCCAGACTGAGGAGGTGGTCCTTCCACTGTCGATCAACCGAGTCCAACAGCAGGAATTTCTCCAGCCGGGCGAACTCTTCGTCGCCGAAGGTCTCCACCCTCTCGAGGTAGGTCTTCTTTGCGCTTTCATCCAGCGTTGTTTCCAGTTCCGGGCGGTTGATGGTCGACCAGTCAATTCCCAGATCCTGAACATCAATGTCGAAGTACCGGTGAAAGGCCGTTCCCAGGCCTGAACTGTCCCAGTCCTCCGGGTCGGCCTCGGGGGGACAGAACTCCTCCATCAGGCCTTCGACGATTTCTCCGACGACCCGCAGGATATATCCCCGGCCTTCGGTTCCATCGAGCATCTGGCGGCGCAGGGCGTAGACCGCCTCGCGCTGCTTGTTCATCACGTCGTCATACTCAAGGAGGTGTTTACGGATGTCGAAGTTCCGGCCTTCCACCTGAGTCTGTGCCCGTTCGATGGATTTTGACACCATCTTCGACTCGATCGGCACGTCCTCTTCCATGCCCAACCGATCCATCATCTTGCGGACCCAGTCCGAAGCGAAGATCCTCATCAAATCATCCTCAAGGGACAAGAAGAACCGCGTGGCGCCCGGGTCACCCTGGCGTCCCGATCGACCACGAAGCTGATTGTCGATACGCCGACTCTCGTGCCGCTCTGTACCGACAATGTAGAGACCCCCGGCCTCCAGCACCTTGGCCTTTTCCTCGGCGCAGAGAACCTCGTACTTCTCCAGGGCCTTCTCGAAGGCACCCTCCTCCTCGGCTCCGACGGTCTCTGCCCGCGCGAGGCCCTCCGGATTGCCGCCGAGGACAATGTCGGTCCCACGCCCAGCCATGTTGGTTGCGATCGTCACGGCTCCCAACCGGCCCGCCTGAGCCACAATCTCACTTTCGCGCTGGTGATACTTGGCATTCAAGACAACATGCTTGACCTTGCGTCGGGTCAGGTACTTGGCCAGCTTTTCGGAATTCTCAATCGATACCGTTCCGACGAGCACCGGCTGCCCCTTGGCGTGGCTCTCGGCGACCTCCTCGACGATTGCCTTGAATTTCTCTTTCTCCGTCATGTAGACCAGATCGGGATTGTCGGCCCGGACCATTTCCTTGTTGGTCGGAATCACCGCAACATTGAGGCCGTAGATCTTCTCGAACTCCTCTTCCTCGGTCTCTGCGGTTCCCGTCATCCCCGACAGTTTGTCGTACATCCGAAAGTAGTTCTGAAGGGTGATCGTCGCCAGTGTCTGGTTCTCCGACTGAATCTTGACCTTCTCCTTGGCCTCGACAGCCTGGTGAAGACCATCCGACCAGCGCCGCCCCGCCATCAGTCGCCCCGTGAACTCATCGACGATGACGACCTCGCCATCCTTGATGATGTACTCCCGGTCCCGGCGGAAGAGCGTATGAGCCTTGAGCCCCTGATTGACCGCGTGCAGCAGTTCGGTCTGATTGGGATCGTAAAGATTGTCCACCCCAAGCAGCTTCTCCGCATGTTCCATGCCTTGATCAGTCAACGAGGCATTGTTGGCTTTCTCATCGACGATGTAGTCGCCCGTCTGGATCTTGTTGCCGTTGGCGTCCTCGATCTCCTCGCCCCGGACCAGTTTGGGAATGATGACGTCCACCCGAGAGTAGATATCCGTCGAAATCTCCGAGGGTCCGGAGATGATCAGCGGTGTCCTGGCCTCATCAACCAGAATCGAGTCAACCTCATCGACGATGGCGTAGGCATGCTCCCGCTGCACCATTCGTTCGATCTGGAATTTCATGTTGTCCCGGAGATAGTCGAAGCCAAACTCGTTGTTGGTGCCGTAGGTAATGTCTGACCCATAGGCTTCGTGACGCTGGGCATCGGTCATATTGTTCTGAATACATCCGACGCTGAGGCCCAGGAACCGGTATATCTTACCCATCCACTCGGCATCACGGGCCGCCAGGTAGTCATTGACCGTCACCAGATGGACACCCCTGCCGGTCAAGGCGTTGAGCGATGCCGCCAGTGTTGCAACCAGAGTCTTGCCCTCTCCAGTCCGCATCTCGGCGATCCGTCCATGGTGGAGCACAATCCCGCCAACCAGCTGCACGTCGAAGTGCCGCATCGCCAACACCCTCCGCCCGGTCTCGCGAACCAGGGCGAAGACCTCGGTCAGTTCGTCGTTCAGAACCTTCTGAACCAACGCCGACCGAGCCTTTCTGTCGTTCGGAAGATCCGACGTCGCGGCCTGGACCCGTTCCCGGATCACCCCAAACCGCGATTTAATCTCGTCATCCGTCAACTTTTCGATCTCGGGCTCAAGAGCGTTGATGGCCTCGACCATTGGACGCATACGTTTCATGTCACGTTCGGACTTTGTTCCGATGACAAAACTGATGGCTTTTTCAACCAGGTTCATTTCAGCGACTCCTCGCCCGGCGGAATGGAACCGAGACTCTCGACCGGCCTCGCCAGGCAACTCTCAGCCCTGAGCTGAGCAACAGCGCAGCATAGGATACAGCAGACCCGGCAGATCGTGTAGTTTCTGAATCCCAATGCCCGACCCTTGGAAATCAGGGCCTCAGATCAGCTGTCCCGCAAACTCGCCGGCGTTACGGACGAAGATCGCGGTATTGAGAGGTTCAACCAGGGCGGCCAACCGAGCGGCGTAGGCCGCCTCCTCTCCAGGCTCCGGTTCCATCAAACCCAGGAAGACGACAGACGCACTCCGACTGATGCCCTGAATGACCTCGGCCACACTCTGGTCGGAAGGCTTGACGATGATCTGCGTCTCGGCATTGATCCGGATCTCCGGCAGGAGCGCCTTGAGGCCGGCCTCCTGCTCCACCCGTTCTTCCTCGTTCCGCGCAATGGCTCGAATAACGATCTTGGCATCACTCCACTCGGGGTTCAGACTCAGCAAATAGGCCAACAACAGCATAAGATCGCCGTTGTTCTGGCGACCGCCCCACCAGAGGTCAATGCGCTTCTCCCGGCCGGGTTCATGGGCCCATTTCGTCCTTGCGATCACCATGGCTTTCCCGGAGTTCGAGACGGCCCGCATGATCTTCAACTGGCTCTCCAACCGTTCCACCCGCCGCGGCCAACCAAACATGACCGTATTGGACCGCAAGCCGGCGATGCCGTTGGCCTGCGTCACGTCGATCACACCACTTTCGAAGCTCTCGACCACATCAACGTCGGCAAAAGCAACCAGCCCGGCTTCCTCGAGATCCCGCTCCATCTCCTGCCGTTTAAGTTCTGCATCGTGGTGCTTGTCCTTGAGATCACCGACGATCAGCTGGCACACGGTGACGACACCGCGATTCTGGTTGAACCACGCCGCCAAGCGGACTAGGCTGAGGCGTTTCACTGGATCGCCCGCAAAAAGAAGGATATGGGGACGCCAGTTACGGGGGTCGACGGCATGGGTCCGCAGTCTGAGCAGGGAAATACGGGCTATTGCCAACCACAACCCCGCCCATACATCTCCCCACCGCTTCTTGAGAGCCCGCCGTCTGAGAAACAGATACAGCGAAACCTCAAAAATGACGGCCGCCACGCAGGCGATGGGGTTGATCAGGAACATCATCATCACGGCCCCGGCCGAGCCCAGCAGCGAGACGAACCACGGCACATTGATGGTCGGTCGATAGCTTGGGTCCCCTACCAGTTTCTCGATGGCCGCCGCAATGTTGACTGTGACATACAGGGTCAAGAACAGGATCGTGACGAACTGAGCGACCGCGTTGAGACCACCGAGAACAACGGCGCCGAGGGCAATGGCACCGCTGATCCACGTTGCGATGGTCGGTTGACCGGACCTGGACAGGCGGGCCAAGAACGCGGGTGCCAACCCGTCGCTGGCCAGAGCCTGGAGAACCCGGGGCGCCCCAAGCACACTGCCGAAGGCGGAGGACAGGATGGCGCCCCAGAGTCCGGGAAAAACCAGCCATGCTCCCAGGACCGCAATCCGCGTCCAAATGATCCCCGGTTCGGCCAGGTCCTCGGGACTGACTCGGGCCGAAAAAGCCATCAAGAGGGGGATCAGGAGGTAGATTGCGGAACCGACGACGACGGCGAGCAGGGTCCCACGAGGAATGGAACGCCGGGGATCCTTGAGGTCACCACTCATGCCGATGCCGGCGGTAAATCCGGTGACCGCAGGGAAGAAGACTGCAAAAACGTACCAGAAACCCTGTGGGGCCGTCCTGAAGGTCGGACTCATCTCAGGCGCATGGAATCCACCCGCAACAACTCCCAGGGCCAGGGCAACCAGGGATGCGCCGACTGCCACCATGATCGGGATCTGCAGCTTGAGGGCCGCGGCCGCGCTCTTGCCGGACACGGCAGTGATGGAAATGATGATCACCGCCGCACCGACTTGACCGGCGTAGGACGGCATCGGCCCCCATGCCACGGGCCAGAAGGCCAATATCGACTCCACCAGACCAAAGCTATAGAACGTGATGCTCAGGGTCCGGCACAGAAACAAGGGGATACCGATGGCGCCGCCGAGTTCCAGGCCGAGGCTGCGGGAGATCATGTAGTACTCGCCCCCAACGCCAACCCTCATGTTGGTGGCCACGGCAGATGCACTGAGGGCGGTGATGAAGGTGATGGAGCTGGCCAGCAGCACGACGATCAGGGTCAGGCCGAGACCAAGATTTCCGACAACCCAGCCGAACCTCAAGTACATGATCAAGCCGAGGATGGTCAGGATACTGGGAGTGAATACCCCCAGGAAGGTACCAAACTTCTGAACGGGAACCTCGTCGGAGGTAGTCGCACCCATGGCCCAACACGCTACATCAACCTATCGCCGGTCGCAAACTGCAGAGAGGTGCAGCCCACCTTTGCTTTATCCTTCTCGGTGCGAGAGAATCCTCTCTTGAAGATCGGTGGGGTCTCTGGAGGGACTATGCAATCTCGATTTGGGCTTCTTGTTGTCGTTCTTTCTCTTTCATTCGTGATCAGTTGCGGATCCGGCTCGGGGGATGACACATCCGGCGAGATTTCGGGCCTTGCCCTTCCTGACGGCATTGAGAAGGCCTCGGAGGTCATCACCGAAACACTCTTGCAGAACCACGTCACGATCCTCGGCGGTGACGAGATGGAGGGCCGAGGCCCGGGAAGCGACGGTGATCGGCGGGCGCGCCGGTATTTGACCGAACAAATGCAGCGAATCGGCCTCCAGCCGGCGTTCCCGAACGGCGCGTGGGAACAGCCCCTGACCATCGTCGGAGTGACGGGCCACGTACCGGACACCTGGGTCTTCAGTTCGAAGGAAGGCAGCTCCCTGGCATTGGCGCTGGGTGCTGACTATGTCGGCGGCGCCGGACGCCAGGAGGCAGAGACGACGATCGAGAATGCACCGGTCGTCTTTGTCGGCTATGGCATCGAGGCCCCTGAGGAGAACTGGAACGACTTCAAGGACGCAGACCTCGAGGGAGCGATCCTCTTGATGCTCAACGATGATCCCGATTGGGACGAAGGCCTCTTCGGCGGCGACCGGAAGTTGTGGTACGGCCGCTGGGACTACAAGTACATCAGTGCAGCTCGCCGGCATGCAGCGGGCGCCATCATCATTCATACGACACCGTCTGCAGGCTATCCGTGGACAGTTGTCCAGACCGGCTGGACCGGCGAACAGTTCGAATTGGTGGCAGGCGACGAACCCCGCCTGGGCATCCAGTCCTGGGTGACGGAAGATGCCGCCGAACGACTGGTTGCAATGGCGGGGCTTGATCTGGGAGATCTGGTTGAGAAGGCGCGGTCTCGTGATTTCAAACCGGTCCCCCTGGGTATGACCACATCAATTGCCTTCACAACGGATATCCGGCCGACAGAGACAGCCAACGTCGGCGGTGTACTGCCGGGAAGCGATCCGAAGCTGGCCGACGAGTTCGTCGTTTATTCATCCCACCACGACCACTTCGGATTCGGCGAACCGGATGAGACAGGCGATCGTATCTACAACGGCGCCCTGGACAACGGTGTCGCAATGGCCCAGAACCTGGCGGTCGCAGAGGCTTTCGCGGCCCTTCCGACGGCGCCACGCCGCAGTATGCTCTTCCTCTTCGTCGCAGCCGAGGAACAAGGGCTTCTGGGTTCCGCCTTCTTTGCCAACAGCGGTGTTTTTCCTCCGGGGAAGATCGCAGCCGACATCAACTTTGAGCTGGGCAACGTCTGGGGCAAGACCCGCGATGTAACGGTCTATGGTCTTGGAAAATCGGAGCTCGACGATCTCCTCAGGGTCGCGGCGGATCTCCAGGGAAGAACGCTGACGGGAGAGACCGATGTCAAGGCCGGGTGGTATTACCGCTCAGACCATTTCAGTTTTGCCCGGGTTGGAGTGCCGGCAACCTGGTTCAAGTCCGGCACCGATTTCATCGGCCGGCCGGACGGCTGGGGCGAGGCGACCTACGCCTCGTGGATCGAGAATCGGTACCACAAGCCCAGCGACGAGGTCACGCCGGAGTGGGTCTACGATGGCCTGGCCGAGGATGCACGACTGGCCTTCACCGTCGGTGCCGCCGTAGCAACCGGAGACGAGATGCCTCGCTGGTATCCCGGCGACGAGTTCGAGGGCGCCAGGCAGCGAGCACTTGCGGAGGTTGGGGCGAAGGGGGAATAGCAACCCTTTTTGCCCCCTCCCTCGACTCCAACCAGAAATTGGAGCGTGTGATCACGCTCCCGACAGTCTCCCTCAACCCAAGAGGCCCGTTTCCCTACTCTATGTTGAAGTATTCAACTGCTGACCGATGACAATTTCAACGTTGATAGAGCCATCTATTGCGTACATTTAGCTGCATTCTTCAACAATGAGCCCCAGTACGGTGTTGTAATTTTCAACATCTGGACCTATGTTCCTCTCATGAGCATACGATTGATTTCGTTGTACCACCTGTATTTTTCACCAAAATCTCAACTTGGCACAAGTCATGCAATCAGGGGAATTCGATCGTCCATCGTCAATGGACAGTCAATTGTGCTCCCTGCACCGTGCAGTCGAAAGGACACACCATGAGGAACACGGTCGCCGGAAAACTCACGATGCTGATCGGCGTTCTTCTGATCACGATTTTCAGCGGTGCAGCTGTCCTCAATCTCTATATCCAGGAACGGGCAGCTACGCGAATCCTTCGCCTCAACGGCGCCCAGATCGCAGACATGGTCGTCGGCTCAACCCGGTCGGCG
The DNA here is from genome assembly GCA_964430905.1 of uncultured Thermoanaerobaculia bacterium. GTDB lineage: Bacteria > Acidobacteriota > Thermoanaerobaculia > Thermoanaerobaculales > Sulfomarinibacteraceae > DAOWGJ01. Next base: position 8,474 of record CAYSHZ010000033.1, read on the forward strand.
ATGCTCCTCAACGACCGGGAGCAGATTCAGCGAACGATCGACACCTTGGCCGACCAGCGGAATATCGAAAGAATCCGCGTGATCGAAAAGGGCGGCCGCATCGCCTTTTCAACCGACCGGACCGAGGTCGGCACAACGATGGATTCCCATGACGAGCAGTGCATCGGCTGCCACGAAAAGGAACAGCCCCCGGAAACGCAGCGAACCGTCGACCGAGCCCGTATCCTGGAGCGCAACGGTGAACGGATCCTCGGCATCACCCAGACGATCAAGAACGAAGCGGATTGCGCCAATGCCTCCTGCCACGTGCATCCGGCCGACGATCCCCTCCTCGGCGTCCTCGACGTCAATCTTGCAATGGGGCCCCACGACAGGGCCCGCAAGGACAGCGCCGCCGAGATCCTTTTTGCCAGCCTGATCGGCATTCTTCTCGTTGTCGGAGCCACCGTATGGTCGGTCAACCGCATGGTCCATCGACCGGTCTCCAAACTGATCAAGGAGACCAAACGCATCGCCTCAGGCGACCTCTCGGCACGGGTCCCCGAGGTCTCGACCGACGAATTGGGAGTCTTGGCCAAGACCTTCAACCTGATGGCCCGTGATCTCGAGACTGCACGGGAAGAGCTGCTGGAGTGGGGAAAGACCCTGGAACAGCGAGTTGCGGCCAAGACACGAGAGCTGGATCGCGCCCAGGACCAGGTTCTCAAGGCCGAGAAAATGGCCTCACTGGGCAAACTGGCCGCGGTCGTTGCCCATGAGATCAACAACCCCCTCTCAAGCGTTGTCACCTATGCCAAGATCGTCGTCCGCAGGCTCAAAAAGCAGGACGACCTGACCGATGAATGCGTCGAGAATCTGGCCTACCTCGAATCGATCGCCTCCGAGGCCACCCGGTGCGGAGAGATTGTCAGTCAACTTCTGGCGTTTGCCCGAAGAAGACCGGGGCAATTCGTCCAGCTCAAGGTCAACTCCCTGGTGGACAAGGCCCTCTTCTTGATGCGCCACACGATTGAACTCGCGGGCGCCACCACCAAATGCACACTGTCCAAGGAAAAGCCTGAAATCGTCGGGGACTCCTCCCGAATTCAGCAGGCGCTGATGGCACTCTTGATCAACGCCTGTCAGGCGATGGAAAACGGCGGCGAAATCTCGCTGACAACCCGTCCAACGACCGACGGCGTAGAAATCGAAGTGGCCGACACTGGCCCCGGCATGACCCCCGAAGTGGCCCAACATGCCTTCGAACCCTTCTATACGACCAAGGAACAAGGCTCGGGTGTTGGTCTCGGGCTGGCGGTGGTCTACGGCATCGTGCAGCGTCACGGTGGAAGAATCGACCTTGATACCGCCCCCGGCAAAGGGTGCCGCTTCACCCTCTTCTTCCCCAACATCCCACCCCAAAGCCCGGATGAGGAGGTCAGCTCATGACGCCCCATAGCCCTCGCCTACTGATCGTGGACGATGAACTGCACGTTCGCGAATCACTCTCCGCATGGTTTACCGAGGATGGCTACGAGGTCACCACAGCTCCCGGAGGCAAGGAAGCCCTGGCGATTCTGGGACGCCAACCTATCGACGTTGTGATCACCGATATCCGGATGCCGGGCATGGACGGCGTAGAACTCCAGAGGCACATCCACGAAAATGAACCCGAGATCGCTGTCATCCTGGTGACCGCCTACGCCTCCGTTTCGACGGCGGTCGAGGCTCTCAAGGAGGGCGCCTACGACTACCTGGTCAAGCCTTTCGACCCCGAGGAGATGTCCCGCGTCGTTGAGAAGGCCTGTGAGAAGGTCCGCCTCCGAGAAGAGAACGTCACGCTCAAGCAAAGAATCAGCGGCTCGAGTCCCGAAATCGTCGTTGGAACGAGCCGCGTGATGCGCCGGGCCCTGGATCTGGTCGACTCGGTAGCGCCCACAGAGGCGACGGTCCTCATTCGAGGGGAATCAGGTACAGGCAAGGAACTGGTGGCACGTCAGATCCACGCCCGAAGTCCCCGCGCATTCGGCCCCATGGTTGCCGTCAATTGCGGCGCCCTGCCCGAAGGCGTGCTGGAAAGTGAACTCTTCGGCCACGAGAAGGGCTCCTTCACAGGCGCCACAGCCCGTCGCAAGGGGAAGCTGGAGTTGGCCGACGGCGGAACGCTGTTCCTCGACGAAATCGGCGAGATTTCAGCCCGCGTCCAGGTTGACCTCCTCCGGGCTCTCGAGGATCACAAGATCATCCGGGTTGGCGGCAGTCAGGAAATCCCCGTCGACTTCCGGGTGATCTGCGCGACCAATAGAGATCTGGAGGAGGCCATCCGCGACGGGAGATTCCGGGAGGATCTCTACTATCGAATCAACGTCTTCGAGATCGAGATCCCTCCGCTTCGTGATCGGCCGGAGGACATCCTTCCGATTGCGGAACACTTCTTGAAAAAGTTCGCCCACTCGATGGGACGACGGGTTGAGGCGTTTTCGCCGGCGGCCTGCGACTTGCTCCTTCGCTACCCGTGGCCGGGCAACGTACGGGAGTTGGCCAACGCCGTCGAACGGGCACTGGTCGTCTGTCATGAGGGCGACATAGAGCCCCGCTACCTGCCGATCACGACGAGGAACGGAGTCAGTGCAGTTGACGCCGGGGGCCAGGAGGACCTGTCCCTCCAGGCCCTGGAACACCGGCATATCAGGAGGGTTCTGGAGCAGGCCGATTTTAATGTCACCCACGCGGCAAAGACCCTCGGGATCGACCGCGTGACCCTGTATAACAAGATGCGGAAGTACTCCATTGAAAGGCCATAACCCAGGTCATGGGACAGTCGTGGTGCGTCGAGATCGTCAGAATCGGGGCTGTTCCTCCGGCCACGCTCCGGGTTCTGCGCGAGGACCTCGCCGGGGTTCTCGCTCATCCGGTCTGGATCGCTCCGGATGCCATCGATCCCGGCTCGGCCTTCGATCCGGGACGGGGCCAGTACCTTGTGTCGGCACTGATGGAAACGCTCCTCGAACTACCCCGAGATACCAATGTCATCATCATGGGTGTGACCGACGTCGATCTATTCCTGCCGGTTTTCACCCATGTCTTCGGCTCTGCACAGCTCGGAGGCCCTGTGGGCGTCACATCGCAGTTTCGGCTACTCCCCGAGGCTTCCGGGGACCCACCCGACCCCACAACCGCCCGGCAGCGTCTCCTCAAAGAGGTCCTGCACGAACTGGGGCATACCCGCGACCTCGTGCACTGCAAGACCCCGTGGTGTGCGATGAGCCCGTCCCGCCTGCCTGAGCAGATCGACCTCAAGGATGCGGCGTTTTGTACTCCATGCGCCGAACACATCGAGGTTCCCAGCGGGGGCCTCCTGCCAATTCTCAAAACAAGAGGAGAGAAAAAATGAAGAGAACTAGGTTCTTGCAACCAAAAATACGATCTGGAGGTGGGGCACTGATGACGGCCGGCGTCTTCATTATTGTCGTAGTAGTGGCCATCAGTCTCTGGGCGGCAGATCCGGACACTTCAACGGAGGTCGAAACACTCGAACCCTCCCCCCCGGTGGACTGCGTCTTCCCTTCGAGAATCGGAGAGGTGACCTTCCCCCACCAAATGCACACCGAAGATTTTGAGATCGACTGCATCGACTGCCACCACGAAGTCAATGCCGGAAAACTCCAGAGTCCACACGAAGAGTACTTTGAAGATTTCTGGATCCGATGCTCCGAGTGTCACCACGACGAAAGCAAGGCATTGCCGGCCCGAAAGTGTTCCGTATGTCACCATCCGTCCAAGGACATCGCAGACCAGACCCTGAGCGCCAAGGTGGTCGTTCACCGAGTCTGCTCGGAGTGCCACGAGATCGGTACAGGCCAGGACGCCAGTTCAAACTGCGAGTTCTGCCACACCGGCCCGCGGCGCCCCTGTTAAAAGGAGGAAACGATGGACAGAAGAAAATTCCTCGCACTCGCGGGGGCCGCAACAGCAGTGCCCCTGATGGAGTCGAAGGCCGCGGCAGAAGAAACTACCGAGGACAACCCCGAGTTCCTGGGCGTCCTGGTCGACACCACGCGATGCATCGGCTGCCGCCAGTGCGAAGTCGCCTGTGCCGAAGTCAACGGCCTGCCGGTTCCCGATCCCAAGACAGACCAGGCCCTCGACGAGGAGAGAACGACGACGACCGAGCAGTGGACCGTCGTCAATCGCTTCGAGACCGACAAGGGAGAGGTCTTCGTCAAGAAGCAGTGCATGCACTGCGGCCAGCCCGCCTGTGCCGCCGCCTGCCTGACCAACGCGATGGAGAAGACCGAGATCGGCCCGATCACCTGGGACGGCGACAAGTGCATGGGCTGCCGCTACTGCATGCTGGCCTGCCCCTTCCAGATTCCCAAGTTCGAGTATCACAGTGTCAACCCGCGCATCCAAAAGTGCATCATGTGTTCTGAGCGGCTGGAAGAGGGCGGCATGCCCGCCTGCGTCGAGGCCTGCCCCGCCGATGCTCTGATGTTCGGAAAGAAGAAGGAGTTGATGCAGATCGCACGGGTGCGTATCTACAGTCACCCGGACACCTACGTCCGCCATATCTACGGCGAACACGAGGTCGGCGGCACCAGTTGGCTCTACCTCTCGTCCGTTCCCTTTGAGCAATTGGGTTTCAGGACCGATCTCGGCACCCTGACCTATCCCGACTACACCCGTGAGTTCCTCTACGCCGTCCCGATGGTCTTCCTCCTGGGACCGCCTCTGCTGTACGGCCTCAACCAACTGGCCTCCAGGAATTCCGACGAGAAAGAGGGGGGGCACTCATGAATACAACAGATTCCGCCGTGCCCCGCCAATCCGTCGTTCAGTTCATCCTTTCGGAGCTCAAACCCAAGGGCCCCATCTTTACCTGGTTCAACATGATCTCGATCCCAACCATCCTCGTGGGGCTTGTGATCGTCGTCTGGCGCTTTGCCTTCGGCCTGGGAAGCGTGACCAATTTGACCCAGGACTACCCCTGGGGCATCTGGATCGGCTTCGATGTCATGACCGGTGTGGCCTTCGCGGGCGGCGCCTACATCATCACTTTTACTGTCTACGTCATGAAGGCCGACAAATTCCACCCGCTGGTCCGGGCAACGGTCCTTAACGGCTTTCTGAGTTATCTCTTCTACGCCGGCGCCCTCTTCCTTGACCTCGGGCGGCCCTGGCACATCATCAATCCAATCATCGGAAATTCCTTCGGTTACAACTCCATTCTCTTCCTGGTCTCCTGGCATTTCATGCTCTATATGGCCAGCGAAGCAATTGAGTTCTCACCTGTCGTCGCCGAATGGTTGAATATCGAAAAGGCCCGGAAATTCCTGACAAAGATGACCCTTGGAACGGTGATTTTTGGCGTCGTCCTCTCGACCCTCCACCAAAGTGGTCTCGGCGCCCTCTACCTCTTCTCCAAGCCCAAGCTCCACCCCTTGTGGTACACGGAGTTCCTGCCGGTGCTTTTCCTGGTTTCCAGCGTCTTCGCCGGTCTGTCGATGATCATCTTCGAGGGGACTCTCAGTCATCGGGTCTTCAAGAGCCAGATTGATCCCGCCAAGCATGCATCCTTTGACGACATCGTCTTTTCCCTGTCCAAGGGGGCTGCGGTGGCAATGTATGTCTACCTCTTCGTCAAGTTCGTCGTTTTCGTCCATGGCCAGCACTGGCACTATCTGGCCACCGGCTGGGGATTGCTCTACATCTTCGAGGTTGTCGGGATGGTCCTCCTGCCGTGCGCCCTGTTCACCCACGGCTACCGCCAACGTCGGATCGGTATGGTACGCCTTGCAGCGGTCCTGACCCTGCTCGGCATCATGCTCAACCGCCTCAATATTTCGGTCATCGCCTTCAACTGGCAGTTGGCCCACCGCTACTATCCGTCGATCGGCGAGATCGTCGTCACCTTGATGGTGATCTTCACCGAGATCTGGGTCTTCCGATGGGTTGTCTATCGGATGCCGGTTTTGCGGGAAACCACCGACGGAAACCGGAAGTGACTGGAGGTCCACCATGGAGTATTACCATTACATCAACATCTTCGAGACCAAGGGTCTCGAATACATCCTGGTCATCCTCTTCATGATCACTTTCGTCTTTTTCGTCCGTAATCTCGATGCCCCGAAGAACAGGAAGTCCGGGGCCCATGGGAACAACCGGACGCCCAACCTCGGCGAGACACTTGTCGTCGTCGATCCCAAGGACACACCAAAGGACCATTAGGTCCATCGATTGAGAACCACCCCGGCGGAGCCACTCGGCTCCGCCGGGTTTTCAATTCCCGATCACGATCGGTTTACAATCGGGCAGATGATGACACCAGCGCCCCGTTTGTTTCAGATCAGCATCTCGGATGGAGGCGTACCCAAGCTGCCGATTCGACAAGTCTCAGTCGATACGTCGGGCGCCCAGGGTGACCGCCAGCGGAATCTCAAGTACCACGGGGGACCGGATCGTGCCCTCTGCCTCTTCTCGCTGGAACGCATCCTGGCCTTGCAACGGGAGGGCCACCCCATTGTCCCCGGCGCCACCGGCGAAAACCTGACAATCGTGGGACTGGAGTGGGACAGGATCCGGCCGGGTGTGCAATTGGCCATTGGCAATGATCTGGTCATCGAGATCACGGATTTCACAACACCGTGCCCCGATATCGCGGCGTCATTTGCCGCACACGCCATCGAGCGAATCCACCAGAAGAGTCGGCCGGGATGGTCCCGGGTCTATGCCAAGGTCCTGAATCCAGGTGAGATCACCGTCGGTGATGTCATCGAAGTTCTTTCCGACTAACCACCCCACCCTGCTGGGCCTGGAACCCGTCTCAATTGAGACGCTTGCACCATTCAAGAACACAAGCGCGGGGATCAACCCCCGGTTATTCATTGTAGGGGAGGGGTTTATCCCCTCCCGCTCTTCAACTGTTCAGACATATCGGACCGTGGAAAGTAATTTTTCAAGAGGCTCAATTGGTACCTCCACCCCGTATTGGGGAGCCGTCATTCCAGCCCGACGTACTCCGCCCACGAAGTCGAGGTCTCCCAGACCCGGATCCGTTCCAGTTCCAGGCCTTCGGGAAGCCGGTAGCGTTCCTCGGAGCGTTCCTTGACCCACCCGCCTTCGGCCATACGCTCGGCGATTTGCCGATACAACCATCTCGCCAGGACCTCGGTCGTCGGGTCCTGATCCTCGAAGAAGAGGATGCGCTCGCCTACCCCGGCGATTCCCTCCCGGTAGGGGTCCTCAGAGTTCAGGGCCATGGCGTGATCCAGCCCCTCGATCAGGTCGAGAACCAGCATCTTCAATGCCTTGTAGTCACAGACCATGTCGTTGTCGTCGAGGCGGCGTCCCCTGGCAACGACCTCAATCTTCAGGCTGTGGCCGTGGGGAAAGCGGCACTTCTCCGGATGTTTGGACAGCCGGTGGCCGTATTCGACCTCGAAGGTTTTGGCAATTCTGAAATAACTCATCGATCACACTCCGCGCCGACCCCCGAAGAGGTCCACATGCAGCCGCGGAGTGTAGCGGAAGCCGTGTTCCAGGCACAAGCGCCACACGGCGCCCGCCCTGGCGACGACCTCCTGAGCCGTCCGGCCTTCGGGCATCAACACGACACTCTCCGGCTCGACACGGGGCAGCAGTGCCAGCAGGTCAAGGATCTCCGGAAGATCTCCCCCATCGCGTACGACAAACTTCAGTTGGACCTCCGAAAATCTCTTGAGCAGATTTTTCAAAGGCCCAAAATCACCCCGAATTCGTTGGTGCCGAGACCGCCACCGCCCCTCAGGATCCGAGTTGGCCGTCTTCGGCGACAGCGAGAGCAGATCACAGATGAAGTCCGGCGCCACGGTTCCCGCAGTCTCCACGGTGATGTGAAAACCTTCTGCCTTCAACGCCCTGGTCAAGGCCCCAATCTCACGCTGGAGGAGGGGTTCGCCACCGGTGATAACAATATGGCGAATTCCCGCCCGGCCGGCCTCGTCTACCAACTCCGCCACCGAACGCCTTCTACCCTCCGGCGTCCATGACGTGTAGGGCGTATCGCACCACGAACACCGAAGATTACAGCCCGACGTCCTGATGAAGAACGACGGCACTCCAAGCAGGGTACCCTCGCCCTGAAGGCTGGTGAAGGTTTCGGCAATCAACACCGGAACAGAGTAGCGGAAGACGCCACATGCAGCCAGGGTTGATCGCGGGTCGACCAAGGCCGGGGTTGATCAATAACGGCACCAGGCACCTTTTGCAGCGTCCTTCGGCGTCTCGAGAGCCCAGAGGCTCGCAAGGAGATCGATGCCCTTGATGCGGCTGTTAAGAGATCTGGAATAGGATAACGCTGGTTCTCTGTGCCTGGCATGTTTTTCGTGGTTTCTTTCGGTTTTCGAATTTGGCGCTTGACGTTCGGAAATCTGGGGTATAGTTGTCGAGTCTCGGGGGAATGAGATTGAGAAAACTCGGGAGAGTGATCATCACGGCTTTGGTTTTTTGTGGCACTGCTGCGCCCGTATTGTGCCTCTCACCACAGCCTCGAACTGCAATCCTCGGCAGTCAGTACAGACATCAACTCAGCTTTTCATGGCAGGCGAAGGTTTTCGTCGCGCCCGTGCGGTTCCGGCTTTATCGGATCGATTCTTCGGGATCTGTCCTGATGGTCGAGAAGCAGGCCGAGAGCCCCGGTCTCAAGGATTTTCACTATGTCGATCGTGACAATCCTGGTTGTGGAGGAACCCGCTTCCTGCTGGTTGAGGTCACCGGCAATGGCTCGGAGAGAACGCTGGGAGTCATCGACTGTCTGTATCTCTCCCCACTGGAGGGAAGCAACACCGGAGTAGTGACGACCGTCTCCCTGCCGGCCACGCTTCCCCCGTCCCAATGGGAGATCTTTTTCGAAGGCGAAGCATTCGGACTCCCGACCGGCAGCACATCGAACATGCCCTCTTCCGGACCGCCGGCACCCCCTCCCCGGACGCGTGTTTTCGAAATTTGAATGGATTTCCCGGCTCCGGCCGTAACTCGAGATTTCAATTTAGAGGAGAAAAGAAATGAGAAAACTATCTACGATGGCCCTGATGATGAGTTTTTGTGTTCTGGTCCTGGCGGCCCTGCCCGCTTGCGCCCAGGTCGATCTGATCAACGAGGATTTCGAGTCCGTAACAGTGCCTGCGCTCCCTACCGGCTGGACGGCGGACGATACGAACACCGATACCTACACATGGGAATCGCATGGCTCTTACGCCTGTTCGGGTACCCAGGATGCGTCTGTCCGTTGGAACGCCGCCATGGCGATGGACGACTGGCTCTTCACCCCGGTGCTGGCGCTGGATTCCACCCACAACTATACCCTGGCCTTCAATTACCGGGCTGCGAGCGCCACCTATCCCGAGGACCTGACGGTCTTTATCGGAACGGCGGCCTCCGCGGGCAGCCAGACCACGCAGCTCGTCGATCTTCCGGGGATCAACAATACGGATTGCGCCGCTTCCAGCACGGCCTTCACCGTTGGGACGACGGGGACCTACTACATCGGCTTTCACGGTCATAGCGCCGCCGACATGTTCCGTCTGGTTGTCGATGACGTCGTCGTAACGGATGAGAGTGTTCCGGTCGAACTCCAGTCCTTCAATATCGAGTAGACTCGATTCACCATCAATCGAAAACCGGCCTGCTTCGGCGGGCCGGTTTGATTATGGCGGGGAACGATTCCATAGCAGCGCCTTCATTCGGTCAACCCGCCCCGGACAACGGAGGGGAGAAGAGAGAAGGGCGCGCGGATCCCGGATTGCCGACGCTGACGCTGCCCCGGTCCCCGGCCCCGGACAACGGCCAACGTTCCCGGTCGACGGCCAACCACCCCGGACAACGGCACCGGCTCACGGCCCCCGATTCGGTCAACGGTCCCGGCCCCTGTCCACGGTCCCGGTTTCAGTCGACCGTTGATCCTGTTCCTTCAAGCCCTGCGTAGCCCACCGGCGGCCGGCCCTCGAACCGCGGGGTAGCGTGCCTGAGTCTGCCGGCCTCAATCGAACCCCTCTTGACAAGGGGAGGCTCATGGGTGGCACCGAAAACGCAAATACGGGGGGATTAGGCAACGGATTCACGCTCCATGTCCCAGCCGGGGAACACGAGAACGGCAGGGTGAACTCTGAGCGCTTTCGCAAGTACCTTTGCCCGCTCGACCCCGAGATTCACTCGACCACACTCTATGGCTGAAATCGTCGATTGCGGAATCCCGGTAAGCTGCGCCAGTTGATTCTGACTGAGTTCCTGAAGCTCACGAATGATCCGAACGGATTCCCCCACGGTCAACTCGATCCGCCTTTCTGCCTTCCTATAGTCGCTCATAATCACTTCCTTCTGTAATCGTGAGCCGTGATGCTGACGACTTCAACGATTACCTGGTCCTTCTCGATCCGGTAGATCACTCGAAACCTGCGGTTGAGTCGGGAAGATCGATGCCCGTTCCATTTTCCGGCGAGAGATTCATCGTGAAAGCCCATAATCAACCGCAACCCGTCTGGACCGGAAATTGTGACGATATCGATCCATTTCTCGTATCGCTTCAGGACATCGGTTGGAAGACACCCTACCTGCCTCCTGACCCGCTTCTGTTCATACACCGCCCACATACCTTTTATAATATAGGCTGTTTATGATATGTCAACCACACAACTGGCCGAGCGTCGATATTCAGTCACGCCACGGGGATCGCGAAGGTCAGTGTCTCTTGTACAGCTAGGAAAATGTATGATAATCGGGGCCCGGTGCGCTGCACCATGAAGCCGGACAGACATCACGGAGTTCCTTCATGCCATCCGTCATTCACCAATGTGAGAGATGTTCACGAGTCATGACGGTGCCGGAACGCTATCAGGGCGCCGAA
>CAYSHZ010000034.1:0-19247 GCA_964430905.1 uncultured Thermoanaerobaculia bacterium
TTTGTCGGGGGAAGCAATCGCGAGTATGCGGGCGGACTGCAATTGAACACCGCCGGGCAAGTCGTCTGCAACGGAGGAAGCAGGTCCGGAAACTTTCCAACCACCTACCAGAACGCATACGACCAGACCCTCGGTGGAGACGAAGACGCGGTGTTCTTTGTACTTTCGGCTGACGGTTCGTCACTGGTCTACAGCAGTTTCTACGGAGGGAGCGAGGCGGATTCTGCATATTCCGTGGCGCTTGGGCCGGCTGGAAACGCCGTCATCGCCGGGCGCACACGATCTGCCGACTATCCGATCAGTACGGGGGCCGCCCAAGGCACTTTCGGCGGAGGCACATGTTTCGGTGGTCAGGCATGCAATGACGCCTTCGTCACGAGAATCTTCATGCCTTTGATCTTTGCCGACACTTTTGATTCGGGTGATTTCGGAGGGTGGAGTGTTGCGGTCCAATGATCGGAGGACGCTTCGGCAAAACCCCGCAGGGTATTTGGGAAAACGGAGACCAGGGAGGTTCATCATGACAATCTCGACGAGAGCACTGAAATCAGGACATTGGGGTCCGCTGACAATCCTGTTCGCCGCAGTCCTACTGGCAGCATCGCCCCTGATTGCCGCGGTGGACGAGGAAATCGAAGTGATCTCCTATCCCGGAGTCAGCGATGATATCTACAATCCTCAAGCAGCAGCTTCATGGGGATGCGGTTTCGTCGTCGCCTATAACGCACATGTGCAGGATGAAAACCACGTTTTTGACTATCTCAACTGGGGCCGTCGTTTCACGTCCTATGCGGCGCCTCTGGATGTGCCCTTCCAGATCAATGCGCTTCCGGGTGATATAGATGACCGTAGTGTGTCCATTGACATGACGCCGAACGGGGCCTTCGTGGCCGCATGGCTCAACAGAGACGTCGGGCCTCGCCTTCGGGTTCAGCGTTTCAGTGCTTTTGGAGATCGCGTCGGTGACCTTATCTATCCGTCCGACGACGCGTCGTCGGACGCTGTTGTAGGTGTTGCCGACAGCGGCGCCTTCGTCGTGGCCCACTGGGCCGGCATCGAGGAACACCTCCTCGGTCACATCTACAATGCCATCGGTGATCCCGTCCTCTCCCCCTTCACGATCGAGACAGCCTCGGGTTTTCAGGCTCTTCATGATATTGCCGTCAATCCCAACGGGACATTCGTCGTGACCTGGTCCGGGTGGCAGTCCCCGGGAACTGACGACGACGGCATGAGCATCCAGGCCCGCTGCTTCACGGCTTCTGGAACTCCCGTGGGAGACCAGTTTCAGGTCAACACCGTCATTGAGGGTGACCAAAGGGGCTCCCGGGTGGCCATTGCCGACAGTGGTGCGTTTGTCGTCGTATGGCGGTCAGCAACTTCCGCTGGATCGGACGACTCGGGCAAGAGCATCCAGATGCGCCGCTATTCTTCGGCCTGTGTGCCCCTCGATGTGGAAACTCAGGTCAACACCTACGTCAATGACGATCAGGACCAACCCGACATCATCATGAGCCCTGGCGGTACCATGGCCGTGGTATGGAGGAGTACGGGAAATTGGGATGACCAGAGTTCCGTTTGCATCCAGGCACGCCTCTTCAATGCTTCCGGACAGGCCCTCGGCGATCAGTTTCCGGTCAACCTCAGTACCGGGGACGCACCTCAGAACCCGACGATTTCGGGAAATCCGGATCGAAAATACGTGATCGCATGGAAGTATGGACACGCACGGATCAAGGCCAGAGTATTCAACGCTCCGGGAGTGATCTTTACTGATTTCTTCGAAAGCGGTGGCTTCTGGGGTTGGAACTTCGCGACTCCCTGATCCGGGATTTTATCTCTCGTTTCGAGAACCGGTGGGACTGTGGGGCTACTTGGTTACCAACCCTTCCAGAGGGAAGACCGGATCGACGTCGACCGGGATGTCCCCCAGGGTTGCTAAGGCTTTGGCCATCTCGGGAGTGACGGCGCCGAACTGATCGACCAAAGCCTGGGCCTTCTCATACGAGCCTTCGGCTTGCAACATCAAGAGATCGTGGGACAGATCGTTGAAAGCCTCTCTGAATTTCTCGGGAATGGGATAGAAACGGCCGGAGTCATCAACGGCGATGGCGCCCTTGGCAGCAAGATAGTTGGCCTGGACGACGATGCCGAGCCCGTGCGCTTCGGTCGTTCCGAAGCGGGCCGTTCGAAAGATCCCCGCGGTGTAGGTCCAGGGAAGGTGTTCGATAATCTCGGGACTGACCACCCCTGAGTCCGCGAGCACGTAGAGATTGAGGACGCCAAGCGCATCCGCCTTGGCTTCTTCCATTGCCGAGTAGAGATCCTTCAGCTCAAGCCGGACCTCGGTCTCTCGGCCATCGAGGGTGATCTTACCGGGCCCCAGTCCGTGGGAGAGTTCGTGCATCAGGATGAAGTGGAAGTAGGCATCGAAGTCGAGTTTGGCGGCCAGGCCCTCCGGGAGGACATGTTCGGCGATCGGCTCCAGGATGGCATCGTACTTGGCGTGCATGATGTTCTTCAGGAGGACCTTCTTTGAGCCTTTGGCCTCCCGAACGCGTTCATCATTGGGCAGGTTGAAGGCCAGGGTCTGGACCCCGGTACGACAGTCGCCCCCGGTGAAGATCTCGTCGACGACCCTGATTGGAGACTCGGATCCCCGGTTGAAGTTCTTGTGTTCGTCGGGGATCGGTAATTTCTTTTCGAGGAAGGGCAACTGGCTCTTGAAGACGGCGAGGCGTTTAGAATCCTCAGGTTGGGCGACGCAGACGAATGACTCGAAGGCGGCCTTGTAGCCGAACAGTCCATCCTCGTAGGTCTCGTAGGGCCCGATGACGACCTCGATCGGAGAATCCAGGTCCATCCAGGCCAGATCGGATTCGTAGTAGTCGTCGGTGGCAAAGGCCGCGGCCCGTTTCGTCAGGAAATCCTTGAGGGTTGGATTGTCTGTGGCCTCGGCTGCTGCCCGCAGTTCGGCGGCTGCTCGTTCGAGCTGCTCTTGAAAGAAGAGGCTGTAGGGGATGGCGCTGAGTCCGTCACCCTCTCGTCGGACCATCGTATGAAGTGAGGTGAAGGCCTTCTGGTCTTCAGGGTGAGCCTCGATCCAGGCCTCAAACTCTTCCTTGCCCAGGTCGTCGGGATAGTAGCCGGCGCCGTCGGGGTGTTGGGTGTCTCCAAGAAATGGCTCGAAGGCCTTGAGGCGATCCCAGGGGCCGACCATGATTCGGTAGTAGTCCTTGGCGGCCTGGGGCACGTCGGATGCGTCGAGCATTGTGGCGAAATCCGGATTCCCAGCCCATGCCTGGATCCGGAAGATCTCATCCATGATACGGGCGGCCGCCACAAGATGACTCAGCGCGGACCGGTCGCCATCCGAAAGATAAGAGATGTCGGCCTTCAGCTCCATGGGAACAAACTGGGCGCGCCTGGCCTCGATGTCGGTGGCGATTTGGATTTCCCGTTCCGTTGCCACTCGTTCGCTCTGGGGGGCGCATCCGATTGCCGAGATCATCGAGAACACTACAATCAGTCCAGTCAGTTTCATCGTGGCCTCCTGCGTTCGGCCTGAATAGGCCAATCCTTGGTTCGAGTCACCCATATTTTGGGAATAACAACAGTGTTATCCGATCTTCAGAACGTCCCCGATTTCCGGAATCTCACACGTCCAGCCGAAGGTCTTTTTGAGGCGTTCGGCCAGAGCCTGCTGTGCATCGTATTCGCCGTGGGTCAGGATCACTCTCTCGGGTTCCCGTTCCCTGCGAGACAACCAGGCAACCAGTTCTTCGGCATCGGCATGGGCGGACAGGCCGGAGATCTGTTCGATATGGGCCTTGACCGGAATGTACTCGCCCAGCATTTTGACTTCCGGTTCGCCCTCGACCAGTCTTCGTCCCCGGGTCCCATGGGCCTGGTAGCCGACGAACAAGACCGTATTATTGGCATGGGGTAGACGGAGCCTGAGGTGGTGAAGAATTCGCCCTCCGGTCGCCATGCCGGATGCCGAGATAATGATGGCGCCGCCCTTGATGTCGTTGAGCCGCCGGCTTTCCTTTGAGGTCTTCGTTACCGTCAAATTTGCCGGGAAGATCGGGTTGATCTGCTCCGAGAACAGTCGTTTCATCTCGGCGTCGTGCTCGGTGGTACAGCGGGTGTAGAGGGCCGTGGCTTCGATGCCCATCGGAGAATCCAGGTAGATCGGAACGGTGGGCAGCTCACCGTCGGACATCAGTCCGTGAAGCATGTAGAGCAGTTCCTGGGTTCGGTCGATGGCGAAAGCGGGAATGAGAACGATACCTCCTCGGTGGAGGCCCTTGCTGACCTTTTCGGCCAGCTGTTGCCTGGGATCCTCCGGGTTGTGAAGCCTGTTGCCGTAGGTACTTTCCAGGAACAGGATATCGGATCCCGGATAGGGAACGGGGTCCTTGAGGATGGGGACGCCGTGGCGCCCGACGTCTCCGGAGAAATAGATGTTTTTCTTGCCGCCTCCGGAGATCTTGCTCTCCAGTTCGACGGCGGCGGCACCGAGAATGTGTCCCTGGCGGTGGAAGCGAAAACGAATACCGGGACGGAGTTCGTGGTGGTGATCAAAGGGGATCGGTTCGAGAAGCTTCAGCGCAGCCTTGGCGTCGGATTGTCTGAAGAGGGGCAGGGCCGGGGCGTGTTTGGAAAAACCCTTCTTGTTGGCATAGCGTGCCTCTTCTTCCTGGATGTGGGCGGCGTCGGGAAGGAGGACTTTCAACAGGCTCAGGGTCGGCGGGGTGCAATAGACCGGTCCGTCAAAACCCTGCCGTACCAATCGGGGAAGATAGCCCGTGTGGTCGATGTGGGCATGGGTCAGAACGATGGAATCCAGTTCGTCGGCACGCTTTGGAATGGGATCCCAGTTGCGCCGCCGAAGCTCTTTCCGGCCCTGGAACAAACCGCAATCGATCATCGTAGAGAAGCGTTTCCACTGAATCAGGTACTTCGATCCGGTGACGCAGCGACCAGCGCCGAGAATGGTCAGTTCCATAGAGGCCTCCTTGAATTCGCAGCGCTCATGATACCTCGGATTGCCCGCTTGGGCTCCTGAACCAAATGCTGGATCGGCTATTCCTCGAGGGTTCCTGCAACCGAGACGGTCAACCGGTCAGGATCAATGTGTCGCCTGAGGGCCTGGGTGACAGTGTCCCTTCCAACCGTCAGCACCTCGTTGGGGAAGAGATCCATGCGTGAGATTGCCTGTCCGGTCAGCAGGGTCTTGACGAGCTCCATGGCTACACCTGCGTTGGTGGCCAGCCCGACCTTGTAGCCGCCTGCCCAGGCCAGTCTTTCGTCATCGAGTTCGGCCTCGGTCGGTCCGCTTTCCAGGAAATCCTTGAGGACCTGGCGGCACAAGATCAGGGCCCGGTCGAGATTCTCCGGCCCAACACTGAGGCTGATCACCCAGGGTCCCGGGATTTGAAGAGTTCCTACAAAGGCGCTGTTGATGCCATAGGTCAGACCCGCTTTGTCCCGAACGGCAACGCCGAGTCGGGAGGTCAGGGTTGATTGCCCCAGACAGGAATTGGCCAATACGGCCGCAGCGTAGTCGTCGTCCCCCAGAAGAAGCCGTCCGGCATGTCCCAGGAAGACATCCAGATTGGGCCGGTCCGGCAGAGGGGTATCGATGCGGCCGGGTTCTCCCAATGGAATATTGGGGGTAGGGGGCAGGGTGGTTGTTTCGGCGCCCCAGCCAAAGAGTGCGTCACCCAGCAGTTGCTGGACCGAATGTTCCTCGACATCGCCGACGACGGCGCAAACCAGGGACCGTCCTCCGTAGTGCCGGGTGTGGAAGAGTTCGAGATCATCCCGGGTGACCGATCGGACCTCGGTTTCGCGCAGATCGACCTCTCGCCGTCGTTGAGGGTGGCCGGGAGGGTAGATCATCCGGGTCAGCTGCCCAAAGGCGACTGACGACGTATCCTGGCGTTCGTGCTGAAGAATTCCCAGGATCCGTTCCCGGACCTTCTCGAGTTCATCGTCTGGAAAAGAGGGGCGTCGAAGAACCGATGCCAGGATCCGTGCCATACGGGGGAGTTCCTCCGCCAGGCCCTGCATCGTGAAGGATACCGACGCCGGCGCCGAGCCCGAATTTCGGATATCGAGCTGTAGCCCATGGTCTTCCAGCTCCCGGGCCAATGCCATTCTGGAGAACTCGGCCGTGCCCCTGTCGAGCATGGCGGCGGTGATGCCGGGAACGGAAAACCTGCCGTCCGTGACCATCGCGGTCCCCCCCTGAACCATCCCGACGATCGTGACGGTAGGTGCATGGGTGTTGGTGACGATCGCCAGGCGACCTGCTCCCTCGAAATTCTGCAGGGTGACCCGGTCGGCGAAGGACATCGTACTGCCGGGATCAAAGAGGTCTTTGGTCATCGGTCATTCTCCCGGTCGGTTTCGGGTATGAACCAGCCGACTGTTCGATTGAGGGGCGTGAGGTACTGAGAGCACACCCTCATCACATCCTCCGGGCCGACCTTGGCTGCCCGCTCCATCTCATCAACCAGGAACCGCCAGTCGCCCATCGCGACTCCCTCGGTCAGAGCGGAAACCAGGCGGGAGGGGGATTCGCGGCGAAAGGCCAACTCGGTTCGCCGCTGAATCTTGGCTCGAGCCAACTCATCAGTCGACGGGACTTCGGTCGCCATCGTCCGGATTTCCTCGAAGAGGATACCTTCCACTTCGGCCGGATCAACACCGGGTGCCGGTGTTGCGAAGACCTGAAAGAGGCCGGGATCACGGGTCTCCATCGCCGAGGCGTGGATTCCGAGACAGAGGTTTGTCTCGACCAATTTTTGGTTCAACCGGGACATGACGCCATCGCTGAGAATCTGGCCTGCCACCGTCAGGGGTTCAATATCTGCGTGCATGCCCTCTGGGATGTGCCATACACAGCCGATGTGGGCCAACTCACCCGCCCGGTGAACGGAAAAACGGCGTTCCCCGCGCTGACGGCCTTCGTTAATACTGCCATGAGGCCGCTCTTTGGGGCCATGATCCAGAGGCCCGAAGAATTGGGAGACAAGATCGAGGGCCCTCCCCTCATCGATATCTCCGGCGATGATGACAGTGGCGTTATTGGGGTGGTAGAAAGTGTTGTAGAAACGGCGAAGAGTCTCACCGGTGATGCCTTCGACATCGCCACGCCAGCCGATCGTTGGGTGGTGGTACGGGTGCTCGATGAACGCATGGGCAAAGAGCCCTTTGAGGAGAACCTCGAAGGGTTCGTTCTCACCACGGTCCAGTTCGTTGAGTACGACTGATCGCTCTTTTTCCAGGTCTTCGTCGCTGACCAGGGCATGACGCATCCGATCGGCCTCGATATCGGCGACGATATCGAGGTGTTCGACCGCCACGGTCGCAAAGTAGTTGGTTCGGTCCAACCAGGTTGTCGCGTTGAAGTTGGCGCCGACGCGCTGCAGCACTCGGGCAATTTCGGTGCCCTTGGCTCGGTTGAACCGGTGGGTACCCTTGAACATCAAGTGTTCGAGCAGGTGGGTCGCTCCGGTGTGGCCTGAAACCTCGTCTCGGGAACCGACGCGGTAGACGACGCCAAGGGTTGCGACGGGCGCAACCGCCGTGGGTGCGATCAGGACGTTGAGGCCATTATGGAGGAGGCGAAATTCGGAAACGCCGCCCTTGCGTTCAATCAGATCAATATTGGGTTGATTCATTCAGCAGGGTATTTCATGGGGTAGTGAGGAGTAGACATGACAACAGTGGTATTGAAATCATTGGCGTGTCCTCGGTTTCTGGACAGAACCCGCCCCGCGAACTCAGAACGGGACATCTGATTCTTTGGAGCTTCCCGGGGAGGTGTTTCAGAAATCGAAGAAGTCTCCCTCGAACACATCCCCAAGCTGACGCATCATCGCCGCCGACAGGGCGGTGGATACACCGGTCAGGATCATGGATCCGCGGGTCCGGCCGACCAGATAACCGACAATACCTACACCGACGACCGACAAGACGGGATGTCGGCCCACCGTTCCACGCCAGTCCACGGTTGACGGTACCAGCGTATCCATGATCGTATCGGCATCGAACTGACGAGGAGTCGGCGTCTGATCATCAGCACGCTCGGTATCGTCGGCATCAAACTCGAATGCGTCGCTCAAAGACGGGTCGTCCATAGTTCCTCCGGGTCTGCGCCTTGGTCAGTCTCTGGGCCTTGTGGCATATCCGACGACAAATCCTGTTGCCAATGCGATCAGGACGGCCTTGCCGGGGTTCTCGCTGATGTAGGTCAGAACCTGGTCACCCTTCTCCTTGAAATCGATTTCGGCAACCTTGTCACGGACTCTGGTGTAGAGTTCCCGGCTCTTCTCAGCCAGTTGGTCGTACTGTTCCTTGGTTTTCTCGTAGAGGACCTCTGCCTGCTCGCGGCTCTTGGCGGCCATCGAGTTCATCTTGACCTTGGCATCCGCCAGGTGTCGTTTGGCGTCTTCGAGGTGAATCCGGGTTCGTTCGGCAGCCTCATGACCTCGCTCCACGGCCTTTCCGTAGGCACTCTGCATGGTCGTTCGAGCTCCTTCGAGAGCCGTCTGGGCCTTTCCGAGAGTTTCCTTGACTCCGCTGATACCGCCATCCTGGTCGGTGGCAACCTGATCGATCACCGCATCAACGGTGGGTTGGTTGTTTTCAGTCATTGCATCCTCCTCATCTTCCATAACCCATAGATTCTACACCGAAATTCCCGATATTGGCATGACAAGTGTGGTTCATTCCCAATCGATAAACAGATGGTGAAGATCACCGGAGAAGAGTGGGGCCAATTCAGATGTCATGATGGCCTCGACTTCATGGAGTCGGTTTCGTCGAGAGGCATGCAAGAGGACCAGATGCCGGCATTGCAGTTGGGGAGCAAGGGCGATCAGGTCAGAGATGTGAAGGTGACCGAAGGCCCGGGCGCGCTCGAGGTCATTGTCGTGCCAGAAGGAACATTCCAGGAGAACGATCTCGGCATCAAGGATCCTGTGATCGGAGAAAACCTTTGGTCCGGTATCGGCGCCATAGGCCACCAGGGGCGTCATGACTGCTGACGTGATTGGCGTTCCGTTTTTCCGGAGTTGGGCCAGTTCGCCGGGCTCGGCACCGGACAGTTCGGGAAGGAGTCGATTACGGGTCCAGAGCAATTGACTGCCCAGGGTAGGCACCCAGTGATCGGTGTCGAAAAACTCCAATTGAAGGTCCCGTCTCAGGGGCCACACGGCGCCATCCGAGACTTTCTGGATGGCAACGTCATAGGGTTTTCCACCTTCCAGTCGAGCATGAACGGCCAAGAGTTCGGCGATATCTTCGGCAATGGCCTCCGGTACACAGAGGGTTGCCGGTCCCATCGACTGGAGGTATCGCTGCCCGGCCCAGTAGGCCAGGCCGGCCAAGTGGTCGGTATGCCCATGGCTGATGCAGGCCGTCGTCACGGGAGGAAGAGCCCGGCAGGTACGGCCGATATCCAGGGCCAATCGAAATTGGGGGAGGATGACCAGGGTTCCCTCCCCCGCACGGGAGCCTCCGGTCAGCAGGATGTCGCCCCAGGACGAGGAGAGCGTCAGTGAGCGGAGGGACGAGCGTGCCACCGGCCGTCGATCCCTCAATCAACCTTGATCAAGAAGAAGGAGGGTGTTGCCTTCTCCGACGGCAAGTCGGTTCTCAGGGACCACTGGCTGCCGGCAACAAGGTTCTTTGAAAATGATGCTTCGGCAGCAGCCTTCAGTTGTGGAGAGGACAACTTGATACCAATGACATGACGTCCGCTTGGTGCAATCAGGGTCCGCTTGATCGTTCCGGTCCCCTTGCGCTTGATGCCCAGAAGGACCTTGCGGGAGAAGTCGAAAGGAATTTCCTCAAGACTCTCACCGTCCATCATCACTGCGAGGTGGCCGGAGTTGAGTGGCGAGTCGAATCGAAGGTGAATTCTGACCAGCCCCGGAGTGGGAACGGCTCTGGCCCGGGTCGGTCGTGGACGGGCGGCGTTGGTGGTGGATGGTGGCTTGGCGCCCCCTGTCGAGCGGGAGCGTCTTTGGGAATTCGTCCGCAGTCGTTCGGATGCCAACTCGAGGTAACTGGAGGCCAGTTCGTTGGTTGCGTCAATTTCAAGCGCCTGCTGGAAACGATCGACCGCCGCCCGGTATTGGCTCTTTCGATAGAGGTCTCGACCCTCGTTGACCAGGGTTTCGACGTGCTCTCTGTCCGAGAGGATGGTCTCCTCGGCCTCCAGGGCACGATGGATTTCCGTAGCCAATGCCCTGCCTCCGGGTGAGGCCGGAGCCTGATGGAGGGCCTGGAGGCAGGTAGTTTCTGCCGCGACAAGGTCTCCACGTGCCAGAGCTTCACGTGCCCGGAAATATGTCGAGACGGTCCAGTGACGACCGAGAACGGCCTCGTCCGAGGGGCTTGGCCAGGGCCCGTGGTCAATCTTCATGCTCAATACGACAATCGGTATCAGGGCAATCAAGAAACACCCGGCGATGATGGCCGCCGCCCATCGGCCTTCGACCGGCCAGTGGACCCATTCGGGGACGGGAATTTCTCGGATCGTCTCAACAAGGGCGGCGATAGGTGTACTGGGTTTTTTCTCGGGTTTATTGGTCGGATCGGTTCGGGGGTCGGACCCCGGCCGAGGGGAGGTGACTGAGGTTCGGCCAGCGTCGTCGTCCGGACGGGGGGTCAGGGCTCGGGCCAGGGCGCCGAGAACCTCGGCAAGTTCCGCGCCGGTCCTGTATCTCCGATCGGGATTTTTTTCCAGGCACTTCAAGACGATTGGATTGAAGGCCGCCGGCAGACCGGGAACCACCGTCGACGGGATCGGGCAGGCCTCCTGGGTGATTTTGAGGGTGACCTCGTGCATATTGTTGCCGGAAAAGGGTCGTGTGCCGGTCAGGAGGTTAAAAAGCACGACCCCGAGCGAGAAAATATCGGATCTGCCATCGACGGGTTTCCCCATGATCTGTTCGGGCGCCATGAAGTTTGGGGTGCCGATAAACTGGCCGTCGGTCGTCAAATTGGAGCTTTCGAGTCGGGCGACACCGAAATCCATGACCTTGGGTGAGCCGTCGGTCGTCAGGATGATATTGGCCGGCTTGATATCCCGGTGGACAACCCCGAGGTTGTGTGCGTAGTCCAGGGCCAGTGCGACCTCGGCGGCAATTCGGGCCGCCTCGGCGGGATGGAGACGCCGGTCGGGCCCCAGCATTTTTTTGAGGTCCTGCCCCTTGATGTACTCCATGGCGATGTAGACCAGCCCGGTTTCTGGGCATTCGCCGACATCATGGATCGTGACGATCCCGGGGTGGTTGAGTCGGCCTACAGCCTTGGCCTCACGGAAGAAGCGTTCCCGAAATTCATCTGAGTCATCGGGATCGACATCGATGCGCAGGGTCTTGAGAGCGACTCGCCGGTCAATGATTGGATCGTGGGCCAGATAGACAACACCCATGGAACCCTTGCCCAGGGTGTCGAGAATCTCATATCGACCGATACGCTCATGGGTCACAACGCCATTGTAGCGATTCCTCGGGAGAATCGCAGATGTCGCCTCGAACGGAGCCTGAGATTGTGCCGAAACGGCGTCATCGGCCTTTTCGGCGTCATGAAGGGTCAGAAGTGAACGAATATTCAGGCATGTTGTTTGCATTATGGCCTTGTTCGGGCCGGCTGGCCCCGGGGAGAAAGCTATGGAACAACGACTTGAAGATCGACAGGTAGATCGAGCTGCGGCGCGATTGGGAGAAATTCAGCGGGCCGTGTCCGAGGTTGTGGTCGGGCAGGACCGGCTGGTGGAGATGGTGCTCGTGGCACTGTTGTGCCGAGGCCACGTCCTGCTTGAGGGCGTTCCCGGCTTGGCCAAGACCCTGCTGGTCCGGAGTCTGGCGGCCGTTGTCGGCGGTGCATTTCAGCGTCTTCAATTCACACCCGATCTGTTGCCTGCCGACGTGACCGGCACGCTGGTCTTCGACCCCAAGACTTCGGAATTTGTCGCCCACAAGGGACCGGTGTTCGCCAATCTTGTCTTGGCTGACGAGATCAACCGTGCCCCTGCGAAAGTTCAATCGGCCCTCCTCGAAGCCATGGAAGAACGCCAGGTCACCATTGGAGATGAGACCTTTCAGCTGCCGGAGCCCTTCGTCGTTCTGGCGACCCAGAACCCAATTGAACAGGAGGGGACCTACCCCCTTCCGGAGGCACAACTGGACCGCTTCCTGTTCAAGGTCCTCGTTGACTATCCCGCTCTCGATGAAGAGCGCAAGGTGCTGGAATATCACCTGGGGGAAGCCTTTCCGGTGGCTCAGCGCCTGACGTCTCTCGAGGAGTTGGGAGAGTTGGAAGCGGTTGCCCGGGAGGTCTACCTGGATGATCGCATTCGGTCCTACATCGTCAACCTTGTTGCCGCTTCCAGGAGGCCTGCCGAGGTGGGCCTGGGTGATTTGGCACCGCTGATCGGTTTTGGCGCCTCGCCACGTGCTTCGATCGCGTTGGCGATCGGGAGTCGAGGTCTGGCCCTGGTCAGGGGCCGGTCCTTTGTCACGCCGGAAGACGTCAAGGAGCTGGCGCCGGCGGTGTTGCGCCATCGAATGGTTCTGACCTACGAGGCGGAGGCCGAGGGTGTGACGGCCGAGGATGTTGTCGAGCGGTTGTTGTTGGCGGTGGAGGTGCCGTGAATTCGTTTGCCTGGTGGTTGGGGCGACCGGCGCCTGCCGATGCGATACAGCAGGCAGGTCCGGAACTTCGTGCCCAGGTGAGACGCCTGGAGATCCGTGCGCGTCAGGCGATGGAAGCCGGGATGGCCGGCCGCTATCGGAGTGCCTTCAAGGGTCGTGGCCTGGAGTTCGATGAGGTCCGGGAGTACCGCAGCGGTGATGATATCCGAACCATCGATTGGAACGTGACCGCCCGGACCGGAGATTTGCACGTCAAGCGGTATCACGAAGAGCGGGACCTGACGGTGTTGCTGCTGGTGGACCTTTCGGCATCGACGCGTTTCGGATCAGGTGTCATGACCGTCCATGACCTGATTGCCGAGGCCTCAAGCCTTTTTGCGCTGGCAGCCTCCAGACAGGATCGGGTTGGCGCCGTCTTGTTTGACGATCAACTGCGGTCCTTGATCCCGCCTCGATCCGGATGGCGGCACGGGCTGAGAGTAGTTCGGGAAGTGCTCAGTTCAGTTCCGAGTGGGCACGGCACGGCGGTTGACGAAGCGGTCAACGCGGCGGGGCGATTGCTTCATCGTCGCGGTGTTGTGGTTCTGGTCATTGACCGGACATGTTGGCTTCCTCGCCGGTCGTTGACGGCCTTGGCCGGTCGTCACGATGTTGTGGTCGTCAGGGTTGGAGATCCTCTCCTGGAACGTGGTTTCCTGGGTGGTCCGGTACCTGTGACCGATGCGGAAAGTGGTCGGCGTGGAGTTGCGGCCCGAATCCGGAAAACAGGAGAAAAGCTGGTCATTCCTGGTGTCGACATTGTTGATGTTTCGACCGACTCCGACTATCTCCCGATATTGAAAAACCTCTTTGAAAAGCGGGAGCAGCGTCGTGTGGGCTAGTTCCCGGCCGGAAACGGGTCTTTTTCGCAATTTCGTCGTCAGGCGGCGGGTTTGCTTGTACGGAGTACAAGAGTACACCTCCGCGCAACCCCTTGCCTTCCTGGAACTTATCGAAAAATACCTCGTTTCCGCCTCGGGAACCACCCAGTCCTCACAAGGTCTTCCCGGATGGAAACGGGCTCGAGCGTTCAGCCGGCGGATGTTGGTCCGGATCGCCTCTGTGTGGATCGTGTTTTGGCTTGTTGGGTTTGCCGGTGTCGGGATGGCTGGCGCGGGGGAAGCCTCGCTGGAAATCAGGGTGCCGGACCATGCCGTCACGATCGGGGATCGCGTCTCGGTACGGGTTCAAGCCCGTGGCGGAGAAGATGGATTGTGGGGCGATCTTGATCTGACACAGGTACAGGGAGATTCATGGGAGCTGGTTGAAGGACCTCGAGAGATCCCCGGGACCACTCCGCCATCCTGGGAAATCGTCCTGGTTCCGATGGCCCTTGGTGAGCTCGAACTGCCGGCGATCGAGGCCAGCCTTCGAAATAGTGAGGGGGAAGCGGTCAACATCGGGGCGGACCCGGTTCCGAAAATTACGGTGGGGTCGGTGCTGGCGCCCGAGGATGAAGGTGCTCCAGCCCCTCTCCGGTCTCCTGTCGGCATCAAGGGTTTCCCGTGGGAATGGGTTGTACCGGCCTGTGTCTTGTTGTTGCCTTTCCTGGTGCTGGTTGCCTGGTGGTGGCGGTCGCGTTCGAAAGGGAGACTGGAGGCCGATGTGCCTCGTCTTGAACCCTTTGACGAGTTGGAAAAACTTCTGGCGGAGTTCAGGGGAGCCATTGGTCATCAACCGGCAGCGGTTGTCTGTGACCGACTGGCCCGGGGAGTGCGCCGATACCTCGAGCGAAGAACCGGCGAACCCGCGATCGAGATGACATCTCACGAGCTGGGAATCCTGGCTCGCGCAGGCGGATGGCCCCAAGAGGTTCAGGCGGGGCTGCAAAACATCACGGGCGTTGTCGACGGGGTTCGTTTTGGTCGCCGACCGGTTGCAGATGCCGAGTTGGAGACTGCCGGACGGTCGGCTCATGATGTAGGGCGCCATCTGGAAGAGTTTCTCCGGCCCGAAACCGATGGTGATGAGGGAGAGCAGTGATGCGGATGGCATCCCCTGAGTGGCTTTTCCTCGCGGTGATGGCGGCAGTCCTGGTCACCGTGTGGCTGCTGCGTCGTCGGTGGTTGCGCTATCCCTTTCCCCTGGCAGACCGCGTTCGGCGCAGTGGCGTTCAACGCTGGGTGGGGTCGGCGATGGCGACGACAGTGGCCGGAGTGCTGGCTGCGGCGGCGATCATACCCCTGGCTGTGGCTCTCGCCCGACCTCAGGAAGTCCTGTCTCGGAGCATCGAGACTGCCGAGGGTGTTGATCTGGCGGTTGTCCTGGACGTCAGCGGCTCGATGGCCGCATTGGATTTCAAGCCGACCGACCGTCTCGAGGTTGCCAAGGACGTCATTGGAGGATTCCTCAAGGGTCGTCCTCATGACCGAATTTCCCTGGTGGTTTTTGCCGGTGCCGCCGTGACCCTGTGTCCTCTGACCCTGGATCATCAGGTTGCGGGCCGAATGCTCGAAGATGTCGAGATGGGTGTGTTGCCCGACGGTACGGCGATCGGGATGGGTTTGGGCACCGCTGTCAGTCGGTTACGGTCGTCGGATGCCGAGTCCAAGGTTGTGGTTCTGGTGACCGACGGGTCCAACAACTCCGGACAGTTGGATCCCCTGACGGCTGCGGATCTCGCGGTTGATGAGGGAATCGTCGTTCACACGGTTCTTGTCGGCAAAGGTGGAGAGGTTCCGCTGCCGGTCCGGGTCAGAGATCCGAGAACGGGGCAGGTTGTTGAACGAATTCAGAACGTCGTTGTCGAAACCAACCCCGAGTTGTTGGCGGAGATCGCGCGACGAACGGGGGGCTCTTCCTTCCGGGCGCGAGATGCCAAGGCCCTCCGGGATGTCTTTGGCGAGATTGATTCCCTGGAAACGACGGAATTTACCTCGACCCGGCTGGAGCGATATCGCGAGCGGTTCGACCCATGGGCCATGGCTGCCCTGGTCTTGCTGCTGATTGCGGCCGGTTTGGAGAGCCTCGCAGGGAGGACGCCATGGTGATCTTCGCGCAAAGTGAAAGGTTGTGGCTCCTCGTGGTGGTTGTCGGGGTCGCCCTGCTGGTGATCATGCGCCACCGACGGCGGCTGGTTCGTCAGAGGACGTTGGCTTCTCCGGCGGTGTGGAATCGCCTGATCGGAGGTGTGCCGGCGACCGGGATGTGGCGGATGATGATGTGGTGTATTGCCGCAGCCCTGGTCATCGTTGCTCTGGCTCGACCCCAGTGGGGCAGTGTGCCTGACGAGGTTTCGATCAGGACCCGGGATCTGGTTCTGGCAGTGGATGTGTCCGCTTCCATGCAGTGTCCGGATGTGCCGCCCAACCGGCTGGGTCGTTCGCTGGAAATCATCCGTCGGGCCTTGCCGGGCCTTGGAGGCAATCGAATCGGTGTTGTCGTCTTTTCCGGGGAGGCCTATTCGCTGATTCCCCTGACGACCGACCTCGAAGCGGTCGCGTCATTCCTCGAAGGGGTTCGCCCAGGCATGGTTGGCAAGCCGGGGTCCAACCTTGAGGCTGCGGTCTCGGCAGCCGTTCGGCTTCTGCCGCCCGAAGGCGAGGGGCGGGTGGTCGTCCTCTTCAGTGATGGCGAAAACCTTCAGGGTGATGTTGACGCCGCCGCCTCGACTCTTCAGGACGCCGGTGCCGGATTGTTGGGTGTTGTTGTTGGAACCCAGCGAGGGGGTCCGATCCCGACTCGCGATGCCTCGGGTGCCGTGCACTACAAGAAGAACAAGGAGGGGCAGCCGGTGGTGACGCGGGCCCAGACGACCACCTTCGACACGATGGCGGACCAGGTCGGTGGCGAGGTTCTGATGGCCGACGGAGGCCAGACAGAGAAAGAACTCGTTGCTGCCGTGGAGGCCCTGAGGACTCGTGAGGTCCAGACCGAACAGAAGCCCCGACGGATCGAGCGTTTTCCGATATTTTTGATTGCTGCGGCCCTTGTTTTGATGGGAAGCTTTTTGCTCTCCCCGTGGCGAAAACGAGCAGCCGTTGGAATTGTATTGTTGGTCCTCGGAGTCCCCTTGACCCACGCCCAGCAGGGACCTATGGCCCAAGCCGGCGCCCAGGCGCCGGTGGAGGGTGAGTCCGTCGAGGCGCCTCAGCCATCCCAAGAGGTTGCCTGGTGGCAACGGTGGATCCCCGGCGGAAGCCGGCGGTTGGCTCGGGAGGGGTTGGCCCGGTGGGAAGCCGGTGACCCTGAGACTTCGGTCGAGCCCTTCGCCGGCGCCGCCCAGTTGGATCCCGAAAATCCCAACAGAATCTACGATTTTGGAACTGCCCTGGCGGCCCAGGGTGCGGTGGAACCGGCGGTCGAGTTGTTGACTCGGGCCGAGGAAGAGGGCGTTCCCGGAGCGTCCTACAACGCGGGAACCGCAGCTTTGACGGGTGGTGATGCCCAGATGGCCGTCGATCTCCTGCGTCGAGCCGTTCTGGCCGATGGTGACAACCCGGACGTCAAGCGCAACTTCGAGTTGGCCCTCAAGGCGTTGGAAGAGCAGAAAAAGCAGGATCAGGACCAGGAAAACCAGGATCAGAATCAGGACGACCAGAAGAACCAGGAGAAACAAGAGGATCAGAAAGATCAGGAGAACCAGGACCAGCAGCAACCGACTCCGACCCCCAACCCTTCCGGTGATCAGGGTCCGCAGCCAACGCCGACGCCGGATCCCAACGGGGGCATCTTCGACGCATTGGATCGGGCCGAAGCTGATGCCAGAGAGGCAATGCAAACGCCCATTCCCCAAACCGGAAAAGTGGAGAAGGACTGGTGATTCTCGTGGGATCCCACCCGTCATCGACATCAGTTGTCCGGACTGCGGCTTTTCTCTTGTGTCTGGGTGGGGTGGCTGCGGCCTTCGCAGGGGAGGACAGCTCGCTTCGGGTCAGTCTGGAGCCTCAGCGTCTGGGCATCGAGGATTTGACTCGATTGACCGTTCAAATCATCGAACCCGGGAATGATCGCCCGGTGGCCGATCTTGGCCAGTTGGTCAACTTCGAGGTTGTTCAAGGGCCTTCGACCGAGACCCAGTTCAGTTGGGTCAATGGAAAATCGACATCGGCACTGAGCCTCAGCTGGATTCTTCGGCCGGTTGGAGTGGGTTCTGCCGTGGTCGGCCCGATAACCGTCAGACTGGGCGCCCGGGAGCTTTCGGGTGGGGCGGTGACCGCGGAAATCGTGCCCGGTTCGGTCCATCAGCAGCGACGATCCAGGCGCACTGGACCCTTTGGTGGAGTTGATCCCTTCTCGGAGTTCTTCGGCAATCCTCGGCGGCCCGTTCGACAGGCCAAAGTCACCCTGCGTCACATTCTCTCGCGGACCAAGATCACTGATGGGCAACCGTTGGTGGTGGCCGTCGTTCTGGATACCACCGGTGGTGGCGTCGATGGATTCGAGTGGGTTGATGTGCCCGAATACCCCGGATGGTGGGTTCAGAGGCTGGAGAACCCCGAGACGGTTGAGGCCGAGGTTGTCGAAGTCAAAGGAGAGAGCTTCAATAGATTTGTTCTGGCCCGGTTTGTATTGATTCCGCTCAAGCCCGGGACCCTTCAGATACCGTCCGCCAAGGCCCGGATCGGATTCCGGGGGCAGAGTGTTTTTTCGCCCCATTCGGTTATCGAGCGATCGACCGGGACGGTCGATGTGACAGTTGTGCCGATGCCGGCGGCGCCGGCCGGCTTCTCCGGGGCGGTTGGAAAGCTTCAGTATTCAGCCGAAATTTCACCTTCGAAGATTCCCGTCGGTGGTTCTGCGGTGGTGACGATTACCCTCAAGGGAAAAGGGAATCTCCCCCTGGTACAGGCCCCGGCTCTGTGGCCTTCCTGTGCGGATTGTGAGACCTATCCGCCCGAGGAGGAAAGCTCCGTGGCGGTTGACCGGTCCGGGATTCATGGATCGAGAAGCTGGCGAATGACGTTGTTGCCACGCACCTCCGGCACGCTCGTCTTGGAGCCGGTTGATCTCGCGGTGTTCAATCCGGCTTCGGGCGCCTACACGACCTTTTCTCTCGGTCCCTTGACCCTGGAGGTCGAGCCGCCTCCGCCTACACCGACTCCGGTCACCCATGAGGTGGCGCCGGGGGTTGGGCAGGAGGGTGATTCTCCAGAGCCGGGAGCGATCGAGAGAGGCTCGGGGCACCAGGGTGGCTTACCAATCTGGATTGTCGTTGGCAGCGCACTGTTCATCGGTGTCCTCGGGGGAGGACTCTTGGCCTGGCTCGTGACGCGGCGCCGGGGCAATTTGATTCCGCCACCCAGGGCCGGGCAGACTCCGGCAGAACGGGCCCGGGAGTTGCAGTTGGCGATGGAGCAGTGGTGGGTTGGTCTTGGTGAGGACCAGCGTTTTGGTGCGCGGGAGGCGGAAATGGGCGCCATTCGCAAGGCTCTCGAGGCCATTCGGTTCGCGCCGGGGAGGGCCGATCACAGCGAGACCATCCGTGATCTCGAGAAAAGGCTGCGAGCGTTGCTTCGGTAGGGAAGACCGATGGAGTCCGAGTTTCCGGTCTCTCTCCGGAGGCTGTACACTGGATCGGATGAATCA
>CAYSHZ010000035.1:0-3869 GCA_964430905.1 uncultured Thermoanaerobaculia bacterium
TCTCGCCGAAGAGCCAGGCGACGGTGACGCCGTCCTGGAAGAGGGAGTTCATCCACGGGTAGGGATGGGGATTGTTGGGCGGAGTCGAGCCGTAGACGGTGTTGCAGCCCGTGTGGCCGCCCATCGCCATGACGGACATGCCGTTAGCCAGTCGCCCGTCGATCGCCTGGATGTCGCGGTGGTTGAAGGCATCCTGGCGGAGGACGGCGACCAGGGCGTCGATGATCTGGCCGTCATTGACCGGATCGGCCTTGATGCGCGACGCGGTGTCGGAGGCGTTCTCTCCGCCGCGACCCATCAGGCGGGCGGCAACGGTGGTCCGGAAGAGGGCTGCGGCCTCGGGGTCCGTCTTCTCGAACTCGGCCAGCCGGTCCTGGCCCTCGGCTTCAAGCCTCTCTGCCAGGGCGTCCAGGCGATCGGCCTTGGCGTGATAGAGGGGGCGGAGGTAGGCCTCGGTCAAGGTGGCGATCGCGCGCAGAACGCTCTTCTCTCCACAGCCGGCACAGGCGCCGTCGCCGGAGACCAGGGCCTCGTAGTTGCGGCGAACCATCAGATGGTTGCGCAGGGCGGCGGCGCGGGAATCCTGGGGACTCTCGTCGTCATAGAGGCCGAGGTACTTCTGGTCGGTGTCGCCCAACAGATCGAAGAAGGCGTCGGCGGTCTGGTTTTTCGCGGTCAGGGCCTCGTCTTCGGGGACCATGCGCAGGGCCTCGTGGCGGCCGCATTCGGTGACGCACTCGCCGCAGCCCTTGCAGAGGTCGGAGACGAAGATCGAGAAGATGCCGCCGGTGCCGGGTTCCTTCTTCTCCTTGCCGGCGAAGATCGCCGTGGTCTTGGAGTAGGCCAGGGGAAGGGTGTCGATGATCGCCGTCATTTCGTTGCGGCTTGCCGCGGGAATCGCCTCGAGCCCGGCCACTTCTTCCCGAATGATGTTGGAAAAGGGCTTGCCGGTCTTCTCCTTGGCCGAGACCAGCATGGCGGCCCGGGCCCGGTCCTCGACGCCGGCCATCTCGCCCAGCAGCTTGAGACGAGCGGTGGGATCGGTGACGTAGTGGCGCACGGCCGTCGAGAGGATGGCGCCGATGTCCTGCGCGGTGTTGGGCAGGGCGGTATCGGGGCAGGCGGCGATGCACTCCATGCACTGGGTGCAGTTCTCGGCGATGAAGATCGGGATTTCTCTCCGGGCGCCGAATTTCGAGGCGGCGTCGCCGGTTCCGGCGGCGACCATGCCGACCGAGGCCAGGGTCGAGGCCGGCTGGTGATAGCCGAGGCCCGCCCGGAACTCGCGGTCGAAGACCTCGCGCCGCATCAGGGGGATGCGCTCCTCCTGCTCTTCAGGCGCCGTCAGCGGACGGCATCCTGTGCAGTCTTCCGCCGGCAGGAGGGGTGTCCCGCGCATGCTGGAACGGTCGGGGGCGTCGAGGTCCCCGTGGGCGACCTCGGTGACCAGCTCGAAGCCCTGGGCCATCACCTGCATGTTGCTCTCGACGACCTTGTCGCCGAAGCGGCTGAATTTCTTCTCGTACTGCTCACGAACGGTCGTCTTGAAGGTCTCGCCGTCGATTGCGTTGTGCTTCAGGAAGGGTGAGACCCTGAAGAATGCGCCGAGGAAGGAGTTGCCCTGCATGCGCAGCTGGAGGTCCTTGCGTTCGGTGGCCTCGCGGGCGATGCGGAATCCCGGCAGGGTGAAGATCCGAATGCCCTTGTCGAGGATCTCCTTGCGGTAGCGTGTCGGGATGCGCTGCCAGACCATCTCCGGCGTCTCGTCGGACTCCCAGACAAAGGCGCCGCCATCGGTCAGTCCCTCGAGGGGGTTGGTGTGGGAGAAGGCCTTGGGGTCGCAGCACAGGACGACGTCGACGTGGCGAAGATCGCAGTTGGGACGGATCCTCTCCGGTGCGACGACCAGGAAGTACGAGGTCGGGGCGCCCTTCTTCTCGGAGCCGTACTTGGGGTTGGCGCTGACGTGGAGGACTTCCCGTTCGCGGCCGTGCTCGTCGACGGCGCCGTCTCGCTTGGCGATGAAGTGGCCCAGATCGCCGATGATCTCACTGAGATTCTTGCCGGTGGTGATCATGCCCCAGCCGCCGATGGAGTGGAGCCGGACGGCGATGGCATCGTCGGGCAGGAGGGAGGGAGTCTCGTCGGAGCAGACCGCGTAGGGGTGGTCGATGCCCAACACGAAATAGGAGGCTCCCTTGGCGGCGGTCAAACCGTCCTGGCGGGCCCTGTCCTCTGCGACCATTTCGTAGGCGCCGAGGATGTGTTCGGGCCGGAAATCCCGGCTTCCCAGGCCATAGGCGCCGCCGAAGATCCGGGGCATTTGCTCGGGCGAGAGGGCCGGCAAGCCGGGATGGGCGCCGCCACGGCCGTTCTCCAGTGCCTTGGAGAAGGCCGTTCGAAGGTCACGCTGCATGGGACCGGCGCCGGCCAGCGACTCGTCGGTTCTCTCGAGAACGATGACATTCTTCTTGCCGCTCAGGGCGTTGATCAGGGCCGCCTCCGGGAAGGGTCGAATGACGTTGAGATGGATCGAGCCGACCTTGGCATCGCGGGTCCGGCGCAGGTGGTCAACTCCGGCCTCGATGTTTTCGGCGGCCGAGCCCATCGAGAGGAAGACCGTGTCGGCATCGTCGATGGCATAGGGCGAGATCAGGCCGTAGGAGCGGCCCGTCAGTTCGGCGAAGGCCTCGAATGATTCTTCGAGGAAGGGCAGGATCGCCTCGGAGAAGTTGTTGCGCCTGGCAATGACGCCGTTCATGTAGTGCTCCTGGTTCTGGACCGGGCCGAGGAGCACGGGGTTGGTCAGATCGATCACCCGGGGTACGCGGCGCCTGGTGGGACCAAAGAGCTCCCTCTGGGCAGGCGTGGGACAGTCGATGGTGTCCTCGGGGGCGCCGAGGAAGGTACGGATCAGCTCGGCCTCATGCATGACGAAGGTGCGTTCGAGGTGGGAGGTCAAGAAACCGTCCTGGGCGTTGATGCCGGGGTTGAGGGCAAGTTCCGTCACTCTGCGCAGAATCAACGCCTGGTCCGCCGCCTGCTGGGCGTCCTTGGCAAAGAGCACGATCCAGCCGGTGTCCAGGGCGGCGTAGATGTCGTCGTGACCGCAGTGGACGTTGAGTGCATGCTTGGTCAGCGCGCGTGCTGCGACCTGAACGACCATCGTCGAGAGCTTGCCGGGAGCGTGGTAGTACTGCTCAAGGCCGTAGACCAGGCCCTGGCCCGACGTGAAATTGACGACGCGCTTGCCGGTGACGGAGTAGGCAATGGCGCCGCCCTGGGCCGCGTGTTCACCCTCGGCCTCGATGGCGACCTTGCTCTTGCCGAAGACGTTGAGTTTGCCCTGGGCGAAGCTCTGCTGGAACAACTCGCCCATCTCGGTCGAGGGCGTGATGGGATAGAAGATTCCGGCCTCGGCCAGGCGGCTTTCGGTGTAGTAGGACACCAGCTGGTTGCCGTTGGTGGTGATCCGAATTCCGGGGTAGGGATAGGCTTTGTTCATCATTGATTCTCCTCGGGGAACCCGTAATTGTAAGGGGTCAGTGTAGCACTTTGCTTTGGTCCGGAGCCTCGGGTTGAGACCGAGTGTGTTCCGACTCCCGCTGTTTTTTTGATACTCTCTGTTCCTTGAATCGGGCATTTCTCTTTCCACGGTCAGATGACCTTCGGGCGATGCTGGGACTGGCGGGGCCGGTTGTGGCGGTTCAGGTCGGCCTGATGCTGATGGGCGTCGTCGATACGATGGTCGTCGGTCGCCTCTCGGCCGAGGCCCTGGCGTCGGTTGCCCTGGGCAATCTGACGGTGCTGTCGGTCGCAGCCTTCGGGATGGGACTGCTGATGGCGATGGACCCGCTGGTGGCCCAGGC
>CAYSHZ010000035.1:3969-19139 GCA_964430905.1 uncultured Thermoanaerobaculia bacterium
CTGGCAATTGTTGCGCGGCACGAGATTCTGCCGCTGTTGAGACCCTTTGACCGGGAGAGCTTCAAACTGGGTCCACTGTGGAAAATTGTCGTACTGGGGGCGCCGATCGGTCTCCAGATCCAACTGGAGTTCGCGGCATTCGGTGTGGTCGCCCTCCTGATGGGTGGGTTCGGGGCCGTCGAAATGGCCGCCCACCAGGTGGCGATCAACCTGGCGTCCCTGACGTTCATGGTGCCGCTTGGAGTTGGGGCGGCTGCGGCTGTCCGGGTGGGCCAGGCGGTCGGCGCGGGAGACGAGGACGGTGTTCGCCGCGCTGCCTCGGCGGCGTTGGTCTGCGGGGCGGGATTCATGGTCCTGACCGGAGGACTTTTCATCGGGATGCCTGGGATTCTGGCGGCCGCCTACACCTCGGTTTCGGAGGTCCTGGTCTTGGCCGTCGTTTTCATCCCCATTGCCGGGTTCTTTCAGATCTTCGACGGGATCCAGGTGGTCTCGGGCGGGATTCTTCGAGGCATGGGCGACACCAGGGTCCCCGTTCTGGTCAACGTCGTCGGTTTCTGGTGCCTGGGAATTCCGACCAGCTTGTTCTTGGCCTTCCGGGCCGGCCTGGGGCCGCCGGGTCTGTGGTGGGGTCTGGTCGTCGGACTGGGCGCCGTTGCGGCCTTTCTGCTGATCCGAATCGCCTGGCTTCTGCGGAGAGGCTTTGATCGGGTCGTCGTTGATAACAGTTGATCGAATCGTTGAGTCTGAATGACTCCATTCGCTTGTTGACACCAGGGTTTGAGGGTGCCTGACAGACTCGAAATTTCATTTGCTCTCAAGCTACAATGGGGCATGCGTTCTGTGAGGACGTCATTCGGACAGATAGGTCCCTTCGTGGTATTGCTCCTTCATGCGGTTATGACCGCATCAGGTTACGCTGTGGCATCCCCACCGGAACGCAGGGTTGATATCGGGCCGGTTGCGTCTTGGGTCGATACGATAAACACTGCTTCGCTCAGCTCGTCGTTCGAGGGTCTCCACGATCGGGGGACTTACTATTTGCTCTACGACAGTCAGGTCTCCTTCTCCGTTGAACCGCGACAGGAGTATTTCCATTTTGCCAAAAAGATCCTGACAACGGCTGGACTGCAGAGCTCAACCGAGATTGAGATCGATTTTGATCCCGCATACCAACGCCTAGTTCTTCACAACGTCACCTTTCGCCGAGGGGACTCTGAGATAGATGCTTTGGCCGTCGAGAAGATTCGGTTGATCCAGAGGGAAGAGGATTTGGATAGTCAGATTTACGATGGGAGTTTGACAGCCTTACTTTTCTTGGATGACCTGCGTGTTGGCGACATTATCGATTATGCCTATACGATCGAAGGATCAAATCCGGTCCTCGATGGTCATATTATGGATCGAGCGAGAATGGGATTTACGGTTCCGATTGGGTGGTTGCGGTACCGGTTTGTATTCCCTTCAGACAAGCTGATGATTTACAAGAGTCATGGCAATGAGCTCGAGCCTTCGATTCAGAGCGAGGGTTCAGATACCGTTTGGCAGTGGAAACTCTCGGATGTCAAGGCAACGGACCACGAGGATGGGACCCCGGGCTGGTTTGATCAGTTTCCCTGGGTTCAGGTGACTGATTTTGCATCATGGGAGGGGGTCGCGGATTGGGCTTTGGGGCTGTACACCCTCCCTCCAACGGTGGACCCGTTGCTTGATGCAGCGGCGATGCGTTGTGAGCAAGGGAGTAACGAACTCGAGGACCGTGTTCTTTGTGCCATCCGTTTTGTTCAGGACGACATCCGGTACCTTGGCCTTGAGGTTGGTCCAAATTCCCACCGACCTCACCCACCCGGGCAGGTGCTGGCCCGGAGATTTGGTGATTGTAAGGACAAAACACTATTGCTGATAGCTTTGCTTGACCGGCTCGGTGTGCCTGCAGAACCGGCCCTCGTTGATACCGAAACGAGAAGGGGTCTTGACCACTGGTTGCCTTCTGCATTTGCATTCGACCATGTCATCGTCCGGATTGATTGGGATCCCGAGCCGTTGTGGGTGGACGCAACGCACTCGTTACAGGGTGGCACCCTTGAAGGGATGGTGATTCCACAGTTTGAACGTGCTCTTGTTGTTTCTCCGGGTTCGAATGGGCTCGTCGAAATGCCATCCCAGCAAACAGTGAGTCGGCAAGTTGTGACAGAAGAATACAACCTCAACGATGAGGACGATGGAGCATTGCTCGATGTGACCACTGTCTACAGTGGTAGCGAGGCAGATGGTATGCGATACCGGTTGGCCTCGTCGTCACTTGCGGAGATCAGTACCGACTACCTCAACTACTATGCACAAACTGACAGTGGCATTGAGGTTGCAGCTCCCCTCGACGTTCGGGACGACCGTCTATCGAATGAAATTTCTGTTCGTGAGCATTACCGACTTCCGACATTTTGGAAGGATGGAGAAAGGGCCCTTGACGGTGATGCCATCGATTGGGTGATTGACGAACCCCAGACGAGGCTGAGAACAACCCCCTTGGAACTTGAGTATCCGGTGGTGGTTCAACACACGATTTTGGTCAAATTGCCGAGGGTGCCTGATTTCGAACTCGGTCGAAAAACAATCGAAACAGACGCCTTCCTGTTTACTTCAACTCGCCAAAGAAAGCACAACACGATCACCATACTGTTTTCCTACTCCAGCCGTGCAGGGTTTGTTGCAGCCGACGAGGTCGAAGCTCATTTGAGGTCTCTTGACAAGGTTCAACGATCACTCAGAGTCTGGATCAGTAAGCCGAGAGTGTTGGACGGTGTGTCAATACCCGATTTGTCATGGCTGCTTTGGGTTGGCGGTATCTTGTTTGGGGCGACAATTCTGGTCACAGCCTGGAACAAGGGTGTCATTAAATGGAAACGTGCCGCGTTCCAGAGAAAAGAACGAGGGCGGCTCGGTGAGACCCCACGCTTCGCTGCAAATCTGCCGACTGAGGCAGCACTTGAAAGCCATCTTCAGAAACTGCGATGTGTTTGTGGAGGGGTCGCGTCAGATGCTTTCGAGCGCCGTGAGGTGCTGAACTACTCTGGTCGACCATTGAGTTTGATCACACGCCGGTGTAGTAGGTGTGATCAGGAGATCGCGTTTTACTACAAACTCAATGGTTGACGGGTCAGACAGCTCGGTACGGTAGATTCAAGACCTCTCAGATGGATTACGCCAGAGATTTTTCCCGTGACAGGGCTTGGCGACTCGATGAAGCACCTGATTGTTATCTATCCCTGCGCCAGCGTTGAGAATCCGGGGAGGTGATGTAGTTAAGGAATCTTGAACCTGTGTTCTGCGCGACCGCAGTATTGCTGAAGATAGGTGACGTTCTGAAGGCGGATGATTCTGTAGTTTCTGAGAGTGGAGAACTGCAGGAACAGGGTGCCGACGTGATGGTCGGAGTTGTGGGTCCCTGATTTTAGATTATTGAGTCCTTTGGGGGAGAGCATGAACAAATTACTGTGGTGTTCGAAAGTGTGGAAGACACCCCGACGCGCGTTGAGTTGTTTCACAAATGCGGTAAATTTTCCTACGGAGCGCCCGGTCTGCGAAGCACCCTGAACCGCCGTGAGATCGTGGTGCCGTCCGAATCGACCAGGGTCAGGATGTGGCTGCCGGCCTCGGGCGCCATCGCCATTCGGTGTTCGCCTCGGGTGCGTCCCAGGTAGCGTTGGTCAAGATGCCAGAAGATGACTCCCTGTGGATCGGCATGGGCGGCCTCGGCGACAAAGCGTCCCCGGGAACCGTCGAGTTCCAGGGGGACGTAGATTTCGGCGCCGGGATCGGGGTAGAGGCAGTTGATCCGATGCTCCTCCCCTGAGGATCTGCAGTCCGCCCTCCACGGAGGCAGGGGCCTGTAGTCGGGGTGATGCAGGGCGTATTCGGCAGCCATGACCGGGGGCAGGATGAAGAAGGAATGGTGGTGCATCTCAGAGACCTTCTCGCATCCTCCGTCGACTCGAAATCGGTCATCCGGACCGGTGTGAACGATGCGGCAGTAGGGACAGATTCTTCCCGGGAGGCAGGATGCGGGGACGGTGTCGATGTGGGTCTCGCCGCAGTCCCTTCCGGCTCGGAGTCCACTGTGGGCACAGATTTTGAGTTCCCGCATCTCCAGCTCGGGCTCACGGAAGAAGGGCCCAGAGGGCAGGCTGTCGAAAACTCCGAAGAGAACGGGCGCCGCCGCCGAGTGGCCGGTCAGTCCCGGCCGACCCTCGCCGTCGGCATTGCCCGCCCAGACGCCAACAACATATTCGGGCGTCACGCCGATGGCCCACGCGTCGCGGAATCCGTAGCTCGTGCCGGTCTTCCATGCGATCCTGCGCGAGGAGGCGAAGGTCTTCCAGGTGGCGTCAATTCCCGGCCGGGAGACGTCGAGGAGGGCCTCGAGGGTTGTGAAGGCGACTCCGGCGTCGAAGGGTGAGGGTGGTCTCTTCGGGATCGGTGTCGGCCTCCACCTCAGGGATCGGAAGTCGGCGGCCTGGGGAGAGTCACCAAAGAAAGCAGTGACCGTTCGACCGAGGCCGGCGTAGAGCCCAGTCATTTCCCAGAGCGTGACCTCGGCGCCTCCGAGGATCAGGGAGAGTCCGTAGTCGTCTGAAGGACGGAAGAGGGTCCCCAGGCCCAAGGAACGCAAGAGCCCGGCAAAACGGGCGATGCCGTGAGATCGGAGCATCCGAACGGCCGGAACGTTGAGGGAGCGACTGAGGGCCACCGAGGCGGGAACGGCGCCCGAGAAACGGTGGTCGAAGTTCCGGGGTGCGAAACCAGCGATCCGCGTAGGGATGTCGGCAACGAGCTCGTCCGGAAGGATCTCGCCATCGGAGAGCATGGCGGCAAAGAGGAAGGGCTTGAGAATGCTGCCGGACGAGCGTGGTGCCGTGATGACATCGACCTGGGCGCCCTCATCGGTGGGCTCACCGACGTTGCCGACGTAGGCCAGAACCTCCCCCGAGTCCGTCCGGGCCACAACGGCCGCCAGATGGTCGATGGAGTTTTCCTTGAGTCTCCGGTGATGGCCGTCCAGGATCATCAACAGTCTTTTCTGAATTCCCAGATCCAGTGTAGTCTCGACGACACCACCTTCCGGGATTTCTCGCCGAGCCCGGTCCAGGAGGTGGGGTGCGAAGCGAGGCATGGGGTGTGGAGGTCCCGGAAGGGGCTCCGCCTGGGCCAGGTCAAGGGCCAGATCGTCCAGCAAGCCCTTCTGGTGGAGGCGGCCCAGCAGAGCATTGCGCTTCTTGAGCAGGACCTCGTGGTTTCGGCCCGGATGAATCAGGGCGGGTGCATTGGGCAGGACGGCCAGGGTGGCGGCCTCGGCCCAGGAGAGGGTTTCGGCGCTACGCCCGAAGTAGCGCCAGGCGGCGGCCTCCAGACCGACGGTATTGCCGCCGAAGGGGGCGTAGCCGGCGTAGAGCTTGAGGATTTGGTCCTTGGAGAGGGCCAGTTCCAGGCGGAGGGCCAGGATGCCTTCGATGATCTTCTCCCGGATGGTCCGGGGCCGGCCGTGTCGGGAGAGGCGCACGACCTGCATCGTGATGGTCGATCCGCCGCTGACGATGCTGCCGGCCTTGAGATCCTGGAAGGCGGCCCGGCCCAAGGCCAGGGGATCGACGCCGGGATGGTGATTGAAACGATGATCCTCGAATTCCAGCAGGGCCCGGCGGTATTTTTGAGGAATCATCCCGGGCGCGCCGAAGCGCCACTGGCCATCCGGGGCGGTCACCGCTCCCAGCAGCCGTCCGTCACTATCGAGGATCGCCGTGCCCAGCGGATCAGAGAACTTGACAACCGGAACGAAGAGGACGAAGGCCAGGAAGAGGATCACCACGGCCGCCAGCACCCGGAAGAGCACCTTTCGGGACAGGAACTTGATCAGGGGACCCTTCATTCTCGTTACACCCCCGAACGGGAATTATGCCGCATGGCAGAGAATATGGCCGCCCCTGCGGCTTCCGATAAATTCCCGTAGGGGAGGGGTTTATCCCCTCCCGTGATTGACTGACTCCGTGTGACGGACCACGGACAACTACCATCCCGGATCATCCCGAATCAGATCTCAAGGCGCCTCCACAACGACCCACCGTCCGGGTTCGCGGGTGGCAATCGAGGGGTCGTACATCGCCTCGGCGGTGACCATCGGAAGGTAGAAACGACCCTTGAAGGTTGCCGTTACCGAGATCGTCGCCGTCAGGGATTCGCCCGAGTCCAGATCGAAGAAGAGATCAACCCGGGCATCCCGGACATCCTGATGATCCAGGGCGCCTTCGGTCTCGACTGAGCGAATCTCCCAGCCTTCGGCCACCGGAATACTCAGTGCCAGATTCTCCAGGCTCCGTCCGCCTTTGGGATTTTTCAGCTCAACGATGTACCGGAGATCCATCCCCTGGTTCAGCCTTCGAGGATCGAGTTCGTCACCCTCGCCGTCTTCGAAGAGGGTTTCCAGCTTGAGGCCCTGGGAGGCGGCCTTTTCCTGATCGCGGGCCGGAATGCCCTGGATGAAGAGGGCCGCGTAGAGCGTCTCGTCGGAGGTGTTGGTCAGGGCCAGGCTGCCGCCTTGGGTCTGCAGCTCGCGCTCAACAATAGCCTTCGTTCCCTCGACGTGGACCGTATCTCTGCCCTCCTGATCGAAGGTGAAGGCCCATTTCGATCCGGCATCACCGGTATTCCGGGCAATGGCCATCAGGGCAAAGGCGGAAGACTGGGTCGAGAGGGGACGATCGCTGCCGAGGGCCCCGGAGAGTTTTTCGATCAGATCTGCAGCCCCGTCCTTCAGGCCGAGGAAGCCCAGCGCGTCCAGAACAATGGCCCGATCACGAACGTCGCTGCCGTAGTTTCCACCCAGCTCGGTGTAGGGCTCAAAGTGCATTGGTGCATCTGCGATCAGGTCCTGTCCGGCATCGGGTCGACCTGCCAGGGCATAGGCGCCCGCCAGTTGCCACCGTGCAACGACCGGCAGGCGCGGCACCTCCCGAAGCCGGTTCATGGCCCCCAGTTCCGCGGCGCCGGCGAGAGCCAAGGTCTGGAGCCGGTAGGCCTGAAGAATGATGTCCGAGTCTCTGTCCGAGTCGAAGGTCCGGGCGGCATCCCTCTGGTAGCTTTCCCAGTGTTGGAGAACTTCGCCGGGCACCCTGTAACCGGCCCTCTTGGCTTCCAGAAGAAAGTGGCCGGCATAGGTTGTCGCCCAGTCGTCGACCTCATGGCGGGGCGTCGAAGCCCAGAAACCACCGGAAGCCACGGGCCAGAGGCTCAGGCCACCCGAGGGCAGCTGGAAGAGTCGGAGGCGCTCCAGTGCGCCGCCGATGTTCTTCTCGATCTCAGTTGTTCGGTCCGGTCCAAGCTCGACGATCTTGCCAAGATAGAGTTGGGGGAAGGCCGCCGAGACCGTCTGTTCCAGACAGCCGTAGGGGTAGTGGATCAGTTGGTCCAGCCGTCGCCCGAGGTCCATCGGAGGCACCCGGGAGACTTCGAGTCTGGCACTCCGCCCGGTCTTTTCTCGGGGCAGGTCGATCGTCGTATGCCACTCCCCTCCCGGTGTGATCCGATGCCGTTTGACCGTCGTCACCGGGCGGGCCGGCCGGCGGATCTCGAGGTTGATGACATGGCGGCTTTTCGTGCCGCCCCCCTTGGCCCGAACGGTGAAGGAGGCCGGCCCTTCACCCTCACCGATACGTACCGGGAAGGTGATGGTCCGTTCCCCGGGACTGGGGAAATCCAGCGTTTTGGAGGACTCGCCGTCGATGGCGGCCGGGCCATCGATCTCGGCCTCCAGTACGACCTTCTTCGGCCCGTCCTTCATGACGAACACCGATACGGGCCACTGAACCGTCTCTCCCGGCGCCAGGAGTCGCGGCATCGAGCCCAGGACCATCAATTCCTTCCTGACCGGCACATCCCTGCCGGCCTGGCCGAAGGCAGCACCCTCGGCCGCGACGACCATCACCCGGACCGAGCCGACGTAGAGCGGGACGTCGATCTCGTGGGTAGCCGTCTTCCCTGCCTCGAGGTGGAAGGGGCCGAGGAAACGGACCATCGGCGGGAAACGTCGTTCCTTCTTGCTGCCCGGCTTGACCTTGCCGCTCTCGCCTCCGCCGACGGCCAGCAGGCTTTCCAGGGCCGATCCCCAGGCGCCGACTACGTCGTTGTAGAGATCCCAGGTCCTGACGCCCAGGGCCTCGCGACGGTAGAACGCGGCCCAGGGATCGGGGGTGGGAAAACCCGTCAGACCCAGCAAACCCTCATCGACGACGGCTACGGTGTAGCTCATCGCGCGCCCGTTGGCCTCGGAGACCGAAATCTTCGCCGTCGTTTCAGGGGTGAAGTGATCGGGGGCCGAGATCACCGGCTCCAGCCGGCTTCCGGGATTGGTGACGGCGAGGGGCAGGACGCCATAGAGGCGAATGGGCAGATCGTTGTCGGGGTGTTCGTGGGGCTGGAGGAAATGAACGACCAGATAGACATTGGGCGTCATCGCCTCGGTCACCGTGAAGTGGAAGGGCGTTCTCTCCGCCTGGGCCTCGATCAGTTCGGTTCGAAGAATACGGCCACCCTTCTCCAGGCTGACCAGGATTTGTCCGGGAGACGCCGACGGAATTGTCACTTCGACCTCGTCGCCGACGCTGTAGCTCTCCTTGTCGGCGGAGAGACTGAGTACCTCGGCGGAATCGCCGGCGCCCTTGCGCGCCTTGCCGGCCCAGCCGGGCCAGTCGATGTAGATGACCTTGCCAGTCCGGTGGCCGCCGTCGACATCCTCGGCCACGAGGAGGAATCGTCCCCATTCAGGGTAGGCGATAGAGAAGTTCCAGCTTCCTTCGCCCCGGGCAAGATGGACCTTTCCGGAGGCAACGGCCTCCAGGGAGGACGACTGGGCGAAGTCCACCAGACCCTCGTCGCCGCCCTTCTCCCACCACCATCGCCAGGAGATCTTGTAGAGGTTGACCGTGACGTCGCCCTCGGAGAGTCGTCCGTCCTGGTCGAGGAGGACCAGATCAACCCGGTGATCGGTGTCGGTCAGCAGCATGCCCCGCTGGGCGTCGCCGGGTTCGGTTCTCAGGCCGACATAGTGCTCGAAGGGCGATACCGGGATTGCAGTCTCGTTGATCGAGAAGGCGCCGCCCGGTTCAAAGACCCGGGTCGTCAGGATGGCGGTCACCTTCCCCGGCGCTTCCTCCTCGACGG
This sequence comes from uncultured Thermoanaerobaculia bacterium, assembly GCA_964430905.1. GTDB lineage: Bacteria > Acidobacteriota > Thermoanaerobaculia > Thermoanaerobaculales > Sulfomarinibacteraceae > DAOWGJ01. Next base: position 13,180 of record CAYSHZ010000035.1, read on the forward strand.
GGATCTCCTCGTTGAGCCGGACCCGCCCGTGGGCGTCGAGTGAATCCTCGAAGAGGGTCATCTCTTCGGAGTCGACGGTGCGGGTCGGGTCATCGAAGATGAAGTCCGGACGGGCCTTGAACTCGGTCTTCGCCGAGACCAGGCGCGCGTCGATTCTGGCTTCGAGATTGCCGGCCTCGGCGCCGTGGAGCCATGCGGCCTCAAGGACACCCTGAAGACGGTTTTGTGGCGCCCTGATCTCAGGTGAGTTGGTCTCCAGGGCGATCCGGAGGCGGTTGGGCCGAACCATGGCCACCTTGAGGCTCTTCTCGAAGGTCGTGTCACCGAGCCGGACCGTGACCCGGTAATCCCCCGTGGGGGCGTCGCCATCGGTTGCAGGCTCAAAGACGTAGAACTGACCTTCGGACGCCTTCTGCGTTTCGCGCGTGACCAGTTGGTCCATGGGGTTGCGAAGCTCGAATACGACGGGATGGTCTTCCGGGATCGTCCCCTCGGGATCGTGGAGAATGAAGCCCAGGTGCATCTGGTCGCCGGGCCGCCAGACGCCGCGCTCGGCGTAGATGAAGCCCTTGAGCCCCCGCTGGACCTCGGCGCCACCGGTGTCAAAGCGGCTGAAAGAGAGGGCCTGGCCGTCGTCCAGCTTGAGGTAGGCCACCTGGTCGCCGTTGCGGGCAACGACGAGGAAGGGGTCGTCACCGGCGGCGAGACGGGCCACGCCTTCGCTTCCGGTTGTGGCCGAAGTCATGACCTGCTGCTGATAGTCCAGAATACTGATACTGACTCCGCCGAGGGGCCGGGCCGTCCTGAGGTCGGTCGCCAGAACGAAGACGCTGCCGTCATCGCTTTCCTTGGCCACCAGGCCGAGGTTGGAGAGCAGCACGTTCTTTTCGATCTCGATGTCATGGTCATAGTAGGAACGATAAAAGCCGGGATGGCAGGGGTTCTTGCGGTTCTCGAAGAGTTCCGACCACGAACCCTCGGCAGAATTGCCCCACTGATCCCAGAAGGAACTTTCATCCTCGTCCCATGCGCCGCCGTCTGCCTTGGGCGTTGGGAATGCGACGGCATTCGAACAGCGGTAGTCGATATCGCCACGGGTGAAGCGGATCTTCAGGTGGTAGAGGCCGCCCGGGTGGGCTGCAACCAGGGGCGCCAGGTCCAGGCCGAATCGCCGGCTCTCACCCTGGATGGTCCTTTCTCCGAGGACCATCCTCTCCTTCCAGATCACCCGACCGACACGTCTCAGTTCGTCAGTCTCCGAGATTGAGTTGACCTGGAAGAACTGGGGCAGATTCTCCTCGAAGATCTGACTGGCCTCAACCTCGATGGCCGTCAGGGCCGTCACTTCGATGGGGAGGCTGAGACCGCCTGTCGAGGGGACGATGACGCCATCCCCGGCGAAACGAACCGAGGGCAGGGGTGGCTGAAAATGAAGAGTTTTTTCATAGGAGGCGCCCAGGCGCCGACCCTCGGCCGAGCGCAGCCCGGCGTCGATTCGGAGTTCCTCTTCGTCCTCCCAACCTTCGGTGGCATGGACCCTGATGATGTTTCCCACAACCTCATACCGGAGGTCCTCGTGGTCCGAAAGGGCAACCAGGCCCTCAAGCTCCTGATCGGGGTCGACGTCGGCACTGCACCTGATCTCGACGATCTTGCCGTTGCGATCGAGCGTCCGGGCGGACGAGATTGCAAAGACTCCTCGGCGAATGATCGTGATCGTTTGTTGTCCAGAGGATTGCGTGCCGATCGGTTTGCCGGTCCAATGGAGAAGGAGGTCCTGGTCTTTTTCACCGCGAGTGATGCCCTCGACCGCGAAGGCATGAATCCGCCCGTTTCCCGGATGGGGCCAGCTGATGCCCAGGTCGGCGTCCGCAAGTGAAGCCGAAAGGCATTTCTCTATCCCTGAATCGTCGGCGACATCGGAGGTTTTGAGGACACCCGTCAGACGAAGACCGTCGTCGCCCGTCGTTTCCAGCCCAGCAACTTCGAGTTCGAGGCTCTGCTGCATGACCTCGACATCGAAGGTGTAGTCCTCTTGGCGGTCCTGGGTGATGGCCCCGAGGTCGAGGTGGACCTCGTACTTCTGACCGGACTTCAGCGGCGACGAGGGTTGGAAGGTCATGACATCAGCTGCCGTCCAACGGGCCGTTCCCTCGACCTTGGGGTGGAGCCCCAGGGGCGAAGGCGAGATCTTGGAATCCTGGGTATTCGCCGGACCGATATCGTCAGAGAACCGAACACGGATCGGATCGCCGGCCGAGATCGCGCCCTCGGTGTGGGCTGCGACGATATCGGTTGGGGACGTCTCTTGCTGTCGGCTGCACGCCGTCGGAAGGAGGGCGATGATGACGGACACAGGCAGGACGATCATGCGTGTCAGTAGATGTCGTTTGACGAAGGGGATTGGGTCTGATTCAGCGGGCAGAATTTTCATGGTGCAAGTCTAATGTATCCAGCCGCAATGAGTGGTTCGGTGTGGATCCCCGGACTCAAAAAATGGACCGGGTGTTGACCCCGGCCCATTTTGTTTGTTGTGTCTTAACAGAGGATTATGGACTTGTTGAGCTCCAGGCGTTGGTGTTGCCGCTCTCAAACCCATCGGAAAAAATGAGATCGGCCCCGGAACAGGGTGTCGTGCTGAAGGTGATCGAATATGCATCGATGTGGCTATTTTGGAGCCACTCGTCAACCTTGAGATAGTAGGTTCCGGCGGGAAGTTCGTCGACCCCGCAGGTGCGTTCGATCTTCGAGAAGTTGCCGGCGCCGCTCTGATCGTCGTAGTCGATTTGGGTCAGGGCGCTGTTGTAGAGCCACATCTCGGTATCACCGTTGGGGCCGGAGGTTTCCAGGGTAACGGCGGCCGGCGCCCCGAGGGTGAACCGGACCCAGTCCTCGTCCTGGGAATCACAGATCGTGTGGTTCTGTGAGCCTGGGTTGATCAGGGACGCCGTCCCGGAACTGCCGTCGGGCTCGTAGGCATCCAGGGTGCAGCCGTCGATCGTGAAGGGCAGGTCACTGCGGTCGCCGACCGTCCATGTGGCCCCACTCCACCGACCGACAAAGACCCTTGCCGAGGAGGTGTCAATGTTGGGAACGGTCCAGGACGTTGAGGTCGTACCGGTACTGATGGCGCCCGCGATCTGCTGGTCCCATGCTCCTCCTGCACCGTCCGCATCCAGTTCCACGTACAGATCTGATGCGCTCTCCAGGTTGTCGCTCGCCCAGGTGATCGTATAGGTGTTTCCGGCGATGAAGGTTCCTCCGCCGTCAGGGTTGCGAAGATCAATGATCTGGCATTGCGACTGCGTTCCGAAGGTCTCGGCCTGAATTCGTGTTCTCCAGGTGTTGGAGGTGCCGGCATATTCCAAAGCGCCGAAGGCATGACCACACGTCCAGTCGAAACCGGCGCCGGAGTAGTCGCCCCAGCGGTTGCGGTTGTTGGAATCCCTCGCTTCGTACGATCCCTGTCCCATTTCGATAAAGTTATTGGGACCTGTGCCGCTGGTGGGCCAGTCGTCGTAGTGTTTCCTGGCGGCCGAAACATAGTGGCTGCCGTCGGAATAGTTGAAATACGTCACAACCTCGTTGGTCCCACCGTTTGCATCGGTCGTGACCGCCGGGAAGAAATAGTAGCCACCGGTGGGGGCCGCTACCAGGTCTTCGAATGCAAGAACGTTGGTGTCCGAGTTCAGGGATATTGTATGGGCCGCTGAATGACTGGCGTCATCGCCGAAATCGTTCGTCAGGGCAAAGATGACGCGCCGGTTGTCGTAGACTGCGTTCATGACCCGAGAGTCGCCGCCGTCGATGCGGGCGGTTGTTCCCTGTTGGACCACGTTCTCACCCAAGGAGTAGTAGTTCGTCAGGCCGGTGACTTCGGTCCTGGTCAAGGTTGGCGCTGTAACCCATGTCCGGTCTCCAGCCAGTTTCCAGAGCAGGGCGCCCGAACCCCACCCGTTCCAGGTGTTGACGAAATAGGTCTCTCCATTGGAATTGACCGTTTGAGGGAGGGCCGGTTGGACGCCGAATGCCTTGGCGGTCGACGGCCACTGCAGGTCCGACCAGATCCAGCCGTTTGCAACTCCACCGGAGAACGCATCGACATTGACGATATGGAGAATCGAATACTTGAAGCCCCCAACCCAGTAGAACATGTTCCCCGTGACGTAGATTCCCCATGTGTCGGCGCCCAGTCCCGCATAGTCGAGCCATGCGTCGGTGTCGCCCCCCGTATTGGTTCGGTCAAAGCGCCAGCGCCACCACGAGCCGAGTGGGTCTGAAGATTGTGAAACCGCCAGGAAGAAATGGGACGTCTGGTTTCCGATGTCCTTGCCGAGGGCCAGCATGACGAATTTATGGTGTTCATTGGACCACATGACCCGGGGGTCGTACATGAAACCCGTCCATCCAGTCGGTTTGAGTGAGTTGAAGAACGAGGAGAATGAGGTGTAGGCCTGCTTCTGGTCTCCGAGCTTCGAATAGATGGCGAAGCCGGAGTTGGTCGCCTCGATGACGTGGGAAGGGCCGACTGCACTGACCGTATCGGGGGGTATCCACCCGGTCGCCGCCAGACCATCCCATTCAAAGACGGAATCCCCGGGGGCCCGTTCTTCGGACGGCGCCGAACCCTCGATGAAATCACCTGATGTCTCGGAGGTGCCCAGTGGTCCGAGACCGTCCGCGAAGAGTGGTTCGCCCTGGATATGGGATCGTAACGGGCCACCGACGTAATCCTGGTCTGCGGGCTGAATATCCCGCATGAGGATCGAAAGGGGGCCGACAGCGGCCGTTGTTTTCGCACTGGATGCGTTCGAAGGCAGACCCGGAATGGAACCTCCCTTTTCGGCCGAGTCCAGTGGAGTTTCAACAACGCCCATCTCTGTCGTCGGCGGTGGGGGCATTGGACTGTCGGCGCCCGCGGTATTCGCCGTCAGGATCATGAGCAGGGTGCAGAGTGGGACGAACCAGGAATAGCGACTCTTCATTATTTTCCTCCTTCGGAATTGCCGGTTTGGCAGACATGGATTTCGCTTTCAGTAATGAGAACGGGATCACGGGGTGTAAAGGCTCTGTTTCTCCAGCCCGGAGGGCCCGACAACGGCAGGAGCGAGATCTCCTCGGCCACGGAAAGGCCGTCAACAATCCGGCCGACGATCATCCATCGCCCAGTCCGTTGTGGATGGTCGGCCAGGAGGATCGTCAGGCTACCGCCGGCCGTTGTTTTCGAGAGGGGACGCAAGGCGACCATTCCACGAACTGCAGGTCGGGATACCAGTCCGTCGCGGTAGCGATAACCGAGTGCTTCATTGATTTCCTTTCTGGAAATGCCCACCAGAAAATCGGCGTTGCCGTCCTGGGTCAATTGGTCCAGCCACGCGCGGAGTTTTCCGGTGGTGCCGCCTCGTTTCTTGAGTTTCCGGTGTGCGGGATAGAGTTCCATCTGTGCGATGTCCATCGCCTCACCAGCGTCGGCGATCAACTGTTGGTCAAGGCCGAGGGCATCGGCGTCGATCTCGGCCGGAAATTCAAACTGTGACTCCGGCAGTCGAGATGTGATCGAGATTTCGAGGTGCGGTTTGGTCATGCTGAAACCCAGTCCATCGAAATAGCCGACTCCAGGATTGCCGGAGGAGGAGGACGTCAGTTGGGGATTGAAAATCGGTCCCCGAGCCATTTTGATCAGCCGTTTGACGGTCTGAGGCGCCGCGTCCTCGAACAGTTCGATCGTGATGCTGCCGACTCGAGTATTGAGGACCAGGTGGGGTCGGGCGCCGGTTTCGGGGCAGGGGGGATTGACTTCTGCACCCGCTGCAGGCCGAAGTCCAGCGGCTCCCAAGAAACCGGCCAACACCAAGATAATTATCAGTTTTCCAACACTAACTCTCTGCAACGAATCGTTTTTCATCATATTCAATTTCATAATATATATAGAGAATAAGTTTCATTTTCATTTTTGTCAA
>CAYSHZ010000036.1:0-18987 GCA_964430905.1 uncultured Thermoanaerobaculia bacterium
CAGCGGAGACCGCCCCCTCGGCTCTGGAGATCAGGGACACCTTGTGGGCAACCTCGACAGTCGGGGCCTCGTAAATGTCCATGAAATCGTAGGGTCCGAGAATTGCGTAATGGGCAACCCATGTGACCTCCGGACACGCTGCCGAAACTTTTGCCAGCCACGCACGACCCATGGCCCGCCGAACTTGGGCGTCCCTGACGGATTCCGGCGACAGCTTGGTCATCAGAACGAACTTCGGCATGACACACCTCCTTGATGAGCTGTTACCAGTGTAACCCCACTTCTGATAGGGATTGTAATTCTGCACAGTTGTTCCGGGCCGCATACAATGGTCGGGTGAAGATCATTACCACCCACCTGTCGGCGGATTTTGACGCCTTTGCCTCGGCGGTGTGTGCTGTTCGGCTTTTTCCCGGCCATCGGGTCCTCTTTCCGGGCTCGATGGAGCTGGCCGTTCGCCAATTCAGGACGGAGGTCACGGTGCCCTTTCCCGAGGTCAAGCTCAAGGAGGCTCGGCGAAGTTCGTTGGAGCATGTGGTCGTTCTGGACACTCCGGATCCGGCTCGTCTCGGGGAGGTATGGGATCTGGTCCGGGAAGCCGGATGCCCGGTGACGCGAATTGACCACCACGGAACAAACGGCGGGGGGATTGCGGCGGATGAGCTTATCTTCCGGCGAGTGGGATCGACGTGTACGTTGATCGTTGATCTCTTCCGAACTCGGGCCATCGCGCCGACCCCTGAAGAGGCGTCGCTTCTCCTGATGGGTATTTATGAAGACACGGGTTCGTTGTCTTTCAGGGATACGACGTCCGAGGACATGGAGGCTGCAGCCTGGCTTCTGGACAACGGCGCCTCTCTGGCGTGGGTGCGTCGCTGGGTTGCCAAGAGCCTGGAACCAGAGCAGTTGGCCCTGCTCAACGCCATTGTCGAGGGTACCGAAGAGCGTCGGATTGGTGGGGTCCCGGTGGCTGTTGCAACCGTTGAGGTCGAGCGGTATCACGAAGAGGCGGCCGCGGTGGTTCACCGCTGGATGGAGACGTTTCGTATGCCCGTCGGTGTGGTGTTGATGGTCCGTGCACCGATGATTCAAATGATTTTCAGATCGAGACTGGCCGGACTGGATGTCGGCGCCATTGCCCGGTCCTTCGGTGGGGGTGGTCATGCGACGGCAGCCTCGGCCCGTGTTGGTGACCGGATGGTTGTTGAGATCCGTGAAGAGGTCTGGAGGAATCTGGCGGAAAGGATGCCGCCGCCCGAAACTGCCGGTGATGCCGCCGGCCGCAATATTTTCACCGTCGATGACGATGTAACGGTCGGGGCAGCCAAGAAGAAGCTCAATTCCCGCAGGGTCAATGCCCTTCCGGTCGCCCAGGCTTCCGATGGACTCCTGGTTGGGGTCGTAACCCGTCAGTTGTTGGATGGGGCATCGTCTTTGGGACTGGATCATCGTCCCGTCAGTACCGTCATGCAGCCCGGTGTACCGACCGTTGACGCTGGAACGCCGCTGGAAGAACTGGGTGATTTCTTCCTGGATGGCTCTCACCGTTTTGTCATCGTGACCGAGAATGGGAAGACTGTGGGTCTCTTGACCCGGATGGAGTTGTTTCGAAGGCTGTTTGAGAAAATGCCGGCCGTCGGTGCAGGGTTGGATCACCGGATGGCCGGTCTGAGGCCGGTGACCCAGACGGTGACCCGATTGCTTCGCGAGGCTGCACCCAAGTGGGTCGCTCGCCTGACTGAGGTCGTTCGTGACGTTGCCGATAGTCTGGGCTCCCCGACCTACCTCGTCGGCGGTGTCGTCAGGGACCTTCTCCTGGAGCGTTCCAACGAAGATGTTGATCTGGTGGTAGAGGGTGACGGCATCGAGGTAGCCAAGGCGCTGGCGGAAAAGCTGGGTGGGCGGTGTCACGCGCACCAGCCGTTCATGACCGCGGTCGTAACTCTTGCGGATGGACACACCATCGATGTCGCTTCCGCACGGACCGAGTTCTATCGGACTCCGGCGGCCCTTCCGGAGGTTGCGACCTCGCTGATCCGGCAGGATCTCTACCGTCGAGATTTCACGATCAACGCATTGGCGATTTCGTTGGACGGCCAGCAATTCGGGCGGTTGATAGATTTCTTCGGAGGCCGCCGGGACCTCAGCAGGCGAGAGATCAGGGTTCTTCATTCACTGTCGTTCATAGACGATCCGACGCGGGCGATTCGTGCCGTCAGGTATGCCCGGCGCCTGGATTTCGAAGTGGCCTCAGACACCGAGCACCTGATCCGAACGGCCGTGTCCGAGGGAGTGTTCGAACGTCTGTCGGGGCAGCGGCTGCGACGTGAGCTGGAGCAGCTTCTGGCCGAACCTCATCCGACGCCGGCCCTGGCGATGCTTGCTGATCTGGGTTTGTTGGAGGCCATCTGCCCGGATCTGTCATGGGATGAGGGCCGGTATAGTTTTCTTCTCGAAGTCGAAGGACAGCTCAGCTGGTATCTGCTCGAGAGGCTGGGCGAAACCCCGCCGCCTCTCTTCCTCTTCCTGGGTGGCCTGGCTGCCGTTTCAGGGGACAGAGCCGTGGCTCACGTCGCTCAGAGGCTGAGCCTGACCGGAGCGGCCGGCCGCCGGATGGTCGGTCTTCGTCGGGCCATCGAAAAGGTAAAGGTCGTCGCCGAGCCCGGAGTGGCGCTCAGTCGAAGGGTGTTTGCCGTCGAGAGTGCCGAGGTTGAGGCACTGCTGTTGGCCATGGCCCAACTGGGACTGGAGGGACGCCGGAGTCTGGCCGAGGCTGCCGAGGTGGCCGTCAGGCGGCTTACACCTTTGAGTGGTCGCGATCTCCTCAATGCAGGAGTTTCGGAATGCCGCCACATCGGACCTGCAATCAAGGAGACGCGGGCAGCCCTGCTCGATGGAGTGATCGATGAAGACGGGGCCCTGGAATTTGCGGTACAAATGGTCCGAAATCTTGAGGAGGTGGAGTGATGCTGCGGTTGATCGTCGCGGGTTGCCTGGCCACCGTTCTCGCAGTTGTGACATCCGCCCAGGTTATTCCCAACGTCATCGTCGAACGACATTGGTTTCACGGTGATCGGGCGGTTCGAATCACGCTCTTCGACAACCAAATGGCAGTAACGACCGTTCGAGAGCAGGGACGCCAGGTCTTTTTCAGACAATTGAAACTTGATGATGTCGAATATGGAGTGTACGTCAAGGCTCTGTCCGAAGTCGCTGCAGAGGCCGGAGTCTCGGATCGGGTTCCGGTGGAAGCGATCGACGTGGGCGCCAAGGTCGTACTGAATTTGCCGGGCATTCCACAACAGTCGTTTTCCTATTCGCCATTGCAGATCCTCGACCTTGCGACCGGGCGATTGGTCGCCGTTCTGGACGATTTGGAGTTGCGGGTCACCGAAGTCAGTCCGTCCCAGGAAGCTCTGCGACTGTGGGTTCCAACAGTAGGCGAAAGGGTCGAACTCTTCGTCGGTGGAGAGTCCGATGTCACCGAGGTCCGCGAAGATGGCGTGTTGATTCTGGAAAACCCGGATACCGGGATTATCACGGTTGTACCCTGGGACCAAAGGCATCTGGTGATTCTGAGGGTTCTGGATTGAGAATCACGGGTGGGATGTGGCGGTCTCGGCGGCTCAGTGGACCCAGCCGGAAGATGCCCCTGAGACCGACTCCGGATTCCATGAGGGAGAGAGCCTTCCAGGTTCTGGGATCGAAGGTTGTCGATGCGGACTTTCTGGATCTTTTCTCAGGTACCGGCGCCGTCGGTCTTGAGGCCCTGTCCCGGGGAGCTTCCACGGCGGTCTTCGTTGAAAAGCATCCGGCTGCCGTCCGTCTTATTCGCAAGAATCTCGCCCAGTTTCCTGAGATCGTGGAGGGGACGACGGTGCTGGGCCTCTCTGCCCAAGCGGCCATCACACGATTAGTCCGATTGGGTATCACTTTCGATATTGCGTGGGCCGATCCGCCCTTTCCCACATGGCATGACGGTGTCGAAGCTCTTGCGGAAGCATTCGCCAAGGGGGTCATTGGCCCGGACGGAGTGGCTTGTCTCGAATGTCCAGAACGAGCCGACATCGGTGATCTGCCAGAGGGACTGGTCGTTCGACGGGATCTCGGTGGCGGGGCGTCGAGGGTTGTGATCCTCGCCAGAAAGATTTAAAAAGGGAGAAGACCCCCGTTCCGGCGGGTTACTCCTGCGCCGCAATCAACTTCTGCACCGCTACATTGTCCCGATGGCCGGTCAATCGGGCCGTGATCTTGCCCCTGAGCGGATAGCCCATAAGGTACATGTCTCCGATGATGTCCAAAATCTTGTGGCGTGCAAATTCATCGGGGAAACGAAGTTCGGTGTTGAGGACATTGTCCTCGCCGACCAGAATGAAGTTGTCCAGTCGGCCTCCCGATCCCAGCCCCAGTTCGTTGATCATCTTCATGTCGCGCATGAAGCCGAAGGTGCGTGCAGGCGCGACCTGATCCATGTAGCTTTCGAAATCAGTCATCGTGAAATCGACCTGCTGTTGGCCGACCGGGGCCGGATAGTCGAGGAAGTACGAAACCGCCAGACCATCGAAGGGCTCGACCACCAGGCTTTTGTTACCCTCCTCGATGCGATAGGTCCGGTCGATGACGACCTCCCGGCGAGGGACTCCCTGGTCAACAATGCCGACGTCCAGCAGGTAGCGACAGAACTCCAGGGCTGATCCGTCCAGGACCGGAATCTCTCCGTGGACCTTGACCAATAGATTTGTGATGCCGGTCGCGTGGAGTGACGAGAGGAGGTGCTCGACCGTTCGAATGTGATCCCCTCCACTGGTCAGGGTCGTTGCGTAATCGGTCTGGGCAACGAAATCCAGGTGGGCCGGGATATGGTTTCCACCGGGGAGTGTCGAGAGGTGGATGCCGCTGTCAGGCGGCAGGGGTTGGATCACCATGCCCGTTTGGCTGCCGGAATGCAGACCCAGACCGTAGATGACGATGGAATGGGCAATCGTCCGTTGCGGTTGGCTGCCCTCTTGAACCTGAGGCAACAGCGGCGGTGCATTGAAGGTTCGCTCGGTATCCAGTCGGTCCAGGCCCAGTTCCAGAATCGAGGTCGTTCCGGCGGCCGCCTGGGCAGATTTTGACTCCAGCGCACTGACCACGGCGTTGACTGCCGAGTCGTACGACAGGGGTTTCTCCAGATAGTTGTGGGCGCCCATCTTGATCGACTTCACCGCCGTTGCCGACGTGCCGTGGCCGGACATCATGATGACCGCCGCATTGGAATCCAGTTCCTTGATGGCCTGGAGGGTCTCCAGCCCATCCTTGTCGGGAAGCCAGATGTCGAGAAAGACGACATCCGGCTTTTCGGCTTCATACAACGTCAGGGCCTCGTCTCCCGAAGGAGTGGTCAGAGTCCGATAGCCCTCGTCGGTCAGAATCCCCGACAGTGTTTCCAGGATGCCGGGCTCGTCGTCCACGATCAGAATCAGTTCGTTCATGCTCCCAGTGTGGATCCTGGGAGGCCGGTGGTCAAGGGGGTGAGCCCAGAGTTGCCCGGGTCATCATGCAACTGGCGGGACTATCGAAACAGGAGAGAGGGATTCCCCAACGCTGATCTTCCTCCAGACTCGAGTTCCACTCTCCTGCGGCCAGGGCATTCGAAGGCAATCGTGGTACGCTCCGAGCCATGAAAACGGAGGGGGAATACAACGTATTGAGTGAACTGGCTCGGCAGTTTGAGACTCAGTGGAAGCCGGGGAAAGTCCGGGCCTTGCTCGTCGCCGGATCGGGGCTTGAGCTGGAGATTCCCGGGTGGGAGGCGACCGAAACGGTGGACCTCGGAGACGCCCTTGCACTTCCCATGTTCGACTTGGTCGGTCATCGCCATACCCTGACAATCTGGCGGCGGGGGAACGAGAGTCTCCTGGTGATGAACGGCCGGCTCCACCTCTACCAGGGCTACTCCGTGACGGAGGTCGTCGCTCCGGTCCGGTTGGCTGCTCTGCTCGGTGCAGAGGTCATGCTTGCGACCAATGCCACGGGCGCCCTCGATCCGGCGATCCCTCCGGGTTCGTTGGTGGTGGTCTCTGACCATATCAACCTGATGGGATGCAATCCCCTGGTCGGCCCGTTGGGTCGCGAGAGGGGGCCGCAGTTCCCCGACATGAGTGCGGCCTACGATCCCGAGTTGCGGAAGATGGCGATGGCGGCGGCCCGGGAGGTCGGCTTCAAGGTCTTCGAGGGGAGCTACGTCGGGATGCTGGGGCCGTCGTTCGAGACGCCGGCCGAGGTCCGGATGCTCCATCGGCTTGGCGGTTCGGTGGTGGGAATGTCGACTGTGCCGGAGGTCATTGCGGCGCGCCACATGGGGATGCGGGTTCTCGTCCTGTCGCTGGCGGCCAATCCTGGTGCGGGCCTGGTCGATCGCCCCTTGACTGCCGAGGAGGTCCTCGAGGCCGGTCGGAATGCTGCCGGGCAGCTGAAGAGTCTGATGGGGATGCTTATCGAGCGGATCTTCTGACCGAGGGAGAGGGCGTGAGTTCGGGAAACTGACCCGTTGCCTCTCTGTCCTCCCCTTTCAGTAATATTGGGCGTGACGATACAGGGTCTGTGTCGTATGATCCCCGGACGGGGGGTGAGGCGTGCAACCTATCGGCGGGAGTAGAGTCGGCAGCCGGATGATCGATGGGAGTCGAAAGTGATTGCCGCCTCCCCATTCCGGATTGGAACCCGCGGCTCGGACCTGGCCCTTTGGCAGGCTCGTCGCGTTGCAGACCTGATTTCTGAGCGTCTGGGACGTCCTGCCGAACTGGTGGTGATTTCGACCAGGGGTGACCGTATCCAGAATGTCGCCTTCGACAAGATGGAGGGCAAGGGATTCTTTACGAAAGAGCTACAGGAGGCCCTCCTTGAAGGACGGGTCGATGTGGTGGTCCACTCCCTCAAGGATCTGCCGACCGAGGAGCCGGAGGGGCTGGAGATCATCGCCGTTCCCGAGAGGACAACGGCTGCAGACCTTCTGATCGCGCGTCAGGGTTTGATCCATACGGCATACGACAGACCCCTGGGCCTGCCGGAGGGCGCCCGACTGGGAACGTCCTCTCTTCGTCGTGCCGCCCAGGCTCTTGTGGTGCAGCCGGATCTGGCCATCAGGGCCCTTCGAGGCAATGTTCCGACCCGCATCCGGAAACTCAGGGAGGGGCAGTACGACGCGATTCTGTTGGCCGCCGCCGGCGTGTCCCGGCTTGAGTTGGACATGGACGGCCTTGATGTTCTCGAACTCCCCCCGGAGATCATGCTGCCCGCCGCGGGCCAGGGCGCCCTGGCCATCGAGGTCCGGCGTGACGATCCGATGACGGCCGACATTGCCAGGCTCCACGATCACGATGTTGCCCGCCTGGTTGATGCGGAGCGCAGCCTCCTGGCCCTGATGGGTGGCGGTTGCCACCTTCCGCTGGGTTGTCTGGCGACGGTCGAAGACGATGGTTCGGTCCGGCTCCGGGCGGTGCTTGGCACGGTCGACGAGGCCATCACCCGGGCTGCTGTGGCGCGTGTCGCTGCGGTAACGCCGGAGCCCGAGGACGCAGCCATGGTTTGCCACCGGGCCCTGATGGAAACCCAACCGAGCCCGCCCGAGGCGCCATGACCCGCCGTGTTCTGATCACCCGGGTGGCCAAGGATTGCCATCTCCTCCAGAAACTGGTTGCGGAGTGTGACGTTCGGATTGAGCCCTACCCGGTGCTGCGGTTCGAAGGGATGGAAGCGGCCGGCGAGTGGAGTCGGGTAGTAGGGAAACTGGCTGCGGCCCGCGATCGGGGACAGGAATCCTGGTTGCTGCTGGCCTCGCCCCGCGCCCCGCGGCCCCTGTGCGAGCAGGCGCTCCGTCATCATGGTCAGTCCGTTCTCGGCCTGCCGGTGGCGACTGTGGGAAGGACGACGGCTCGTGTCGCCGAGGAGGCTGGACTCAGGGTCGACCTGATTGGGGGAGGCACGGGCGCCGCCCTGGCAGACGAGTTGTCAGAACGCTTTCGCGAGCCGGTCGTCTTCGTCTTCGCCTGTGCAGAGGAACACCGGCCCGAGCTGCCCGAGACCCTGCGTTCCGCAGGACACGAGGTTGTTCTTCTGCCTGTCTATCGCATGCGCCGCCTCTCATCCGGGGAATTGTCCCAGGTCCCTGACGCGGTCGACGCCGTGGTACTGACCTCACCGCGTTCGACTCGCTACTATGTGGAAAATCTCGGAGGCCGTCCCCTGGACTGCCTTCACATCGCCCTGGGGCCGACGACGGCGGAGGCCGCCCGGGAATATGGAATTCAGTGCCGCATCCCGGCCCGTCCGGAGATGGAGGCCCTCGCGGAGGAACTATGTACGATCTGACGATCCGGCCCAGGCGTTTGAGAACGACTCCGGTAATCCGGGATTTGGTCGCCGAGTCCCGGCTCGACCGGCGAATGTTTGTCCAACCCCATTTTGTGGTTCCGGGCCATGGGATTTCCCAGCCTATCGAGGCCATGCCGGGCATTGACCACCAGTCGGTCGATCGGCTGGTCGAGACGGTGGCGGCCGATCTCGAACTGGGTGTCCGTACCGTGCTGCTCTTCGGCATCCCCGAAGAGGGGGCCAAGGCATTCGACGGCCGGGCTGCCTATGCCGAGGATGCGGTCGTGCCGGCAGCAGTCGCTGCCATCAAGGAGCGTTTCGGGCAAGAGGTGGCCGTCATCACCGACGTCTGTCTCTGTGCTTACACCGACCACGGCCACTGCGGCCTGATCCGGGATGGCCGGATCGACAACGATTCGACCCTGGCCCATCTGGCTCGCATGGCCCTGGCCCACGCGCGGGCCGGCGCCGACGTCATCGCCCCCTCGGACATGATGGATGGCCGGGTTGGGGCAATCAGGGAGGCCCTGGACGAGGAAGACTTCGTCAACACGGCCATCATGTCCTATTCGGTCAAATACGCTTCGGCCTACTATGGACCCTTCCGGGAGGCGGCCCACTCGGCGCCGTCCGAGGGCGATCGCCGCTCCTACCAGATGGACGCCCGCAACAAGAGAGAGGCCATCCTCGAGGCGGGTCTCGACGTGGACGAGGGGGCCGATTTCTTGATGGTCAAGCCGGCACTGGCCTACCTGGACGTAGTGGCCGAGATCCGCAGGGCCTTTCCCCAGCCCCTGGCGGTCTACAACGTGTCCGGCGAGTTCTCCATGGTCAAGGCCGCCGCGGCCCGAGGCTGGGTCGACGAGAAGGCCCTGGTCCTTGAAAATTGGCACGCTTTCCGTCGTGCCGGCGCCGACATCATCATCACCTACCACGCCCGCCAGGCCTTCGCCGAAGACTGGCTGTAGGCCATGAGTGCGGGACCACGTTCACAGGAGCTCTACCGGGAGGCTTGCCGTCTGATGCCGGCCGGGGTCAACTCGCCGGTTCGGGCGTTTGGCGGCGTCAGTGGTGATCCAATCTTCCACGCCTCGGCCTCGGGCTGCCGCATCACCGATGTCGATGGTCGAGACTACATTGACTATGTCTGTTCCTGGGGACCCCTGATTCTGGGTCATGCCCACCCGGGGGTCGTGCAGGCAGTTACAACGACGGCCTCCAGGGGTCTGACCTTCGGCGCTCCTTGCGAGGAGGAGATCGAGCTGGCGCGGCTGGTCACAGCCGCGGTACCCCATCTTGAAATGGTGCGTTTCGTGTCGTCGGGCACCGAGGCCGTCATGTCCGCCGTGCGACTGGCGCGGGGTGTGACGGGGCGCGACGATGTGCTCAAGTTCAACGGCTGCTATCACGGCCACGCCGACTATCTACTGGTCGCGGCGGGATCGGGTCTGGCAACCTTTGGAACGCCCTCGTCGGCAGGCGTTCCCGAGGCTTTCGCCGCCCATACGCTGGTCCTTCCCCTGGACGACGATGAGGCCCTGGATCGGCTCTTCGCCGAGAGGGGTTCGAAGATGGCGGCGGTCCTGATGGAAGGCGTTCCGGCCAACGCCGGCCTCCTGCCTCAGCGACCCGAATTTCTCTTTCGCCTGCGCAAACTGTGCACGGATTACGGTGTTCTGTTGATCTTTGACGAGGTCATCACTGGTTTCCGTCTGGGTGCCGGGGGTGCGGCCGAGGTGCACGGGATCACGCCTGATCTGGCCACCTACGGCAAGATCATCGGTGGCGGTCTGCCCGTCGGCGCCTACGGCGGCCGCCGGGAACTGATGGAGCAGCTTGCGCCCATGGGACCGGTCTACCAGGCGGGGACCCTGTCGGGAAACCCTGTAGCCATGGCTGCCGGGGCGGCAACGCTTCGGCGCCTCCTGGCCGATGACGGCGCCTCATGGCGGACGCTCGACGACACCGCCGGTCGGCTCCAGAAGGGGATCGAGGAGGTCTTTCGCGCGGCGGGCCTGCCCTTCTCCGTGGTCCGGGCGGGATCCATCCTTTGGCTCTGTCTCCAAGAGGGAGAGCCGCCGCGGCGATTTGACGCCATTGATTCGGAGGCGGCAGGACGGTACGCCGCCCTGCATTCCGCCCTTCTGACGGAAGGCGTCTACCTGGCGCCTTCGGCCTACGAGGTGCTCTTCGTCTCGACGGCCCACGACGAGGAGGCCATCGACGAGACCGTCAGGGCCTTCGGGCGAGCGGTGGTCGCCGTGGGTGATCGGTTGGCTGACTGAGGGCTCGCCGGTGATTGATGGACTCGCTTGGGCGAACGCAGTCGCTGTTGCTGAAACCGCCATCTGCCCCTGCACCTGCCAACTGAACCAGCCGCTGTCCACCGGCCCGGACGTGGGTTGCGGCCCCGGTTCCGGGTGTCAGGACCTGAGCGGTGGGTTGGAGAGAATTGCGGTCAGCAAGGTCCGAAGTTCCTCCCCGGCATCGGGGTAGAGCGGCGCAAGCCTCTCTTCCTTCATGGAAAGGAGAAGGGCGGAGGGTGGGTTGATCAGAGGTTCCAGGGCGCCCACAAGGAGGATGGCTCGCCGCAATATGACCAATCCGCCCCCGTTCGGGAGATCCGGGCAGCGGTACTCGACGAGGACGCCGGCTTCTTCCAGTCGTCGAAGACGCCATGTCTCAAGCTCCTGCATCAGTGCCATCTCCATGCTGTGGCGATCGGCCATCATCGACAACAGGGCAAGAAGGCGGCAGAGAAGGGGCCTTTCCAGAAGGCCGGTTGCCAACAGTTCGGCAAGATCAGCAGGTGACAGCCGGCCCTCTTCTACCTGAAGACTGGAATCCAGGCCCTGGAGCCAGGAGGAGATTTCCTCCCGGAGCAGCCGGAAGACGACACCCTCGATAGAGCCGAAAAACATCGAGGCGGTTCCCTGTCTCACGGCAGCGGCGCGATCGAGGGTCTCGAGGGTCAACTCGCCTTTGGGCTGGGTGAGGATCGCCCGCCTGGCACCATCGAGGATCGCCGTCCGCCGGGTACTGCGGTCCTTTTCCTCCTGTTTCCGGTCCTTGCGATGAATCAGATTTCCCATGAGGGCATCATAACCTGCCACGCGCGGCGGACAAGGGGTTCCCGGTAGGCATGTGGCTTGCAGGTAAGGGGGCGAGGTGCCGGGTTTGGAACGAGTGACACAACCATGGTGGAAACGGCGGCGGGCGGCGGATCTTCGGCCGGCGAGGCCGGCGATGGCCCCGCCTGGAATAGTGCTTTCAGCCTTTTTCGATGCTTTGGCGGAGGGAACGCATGTGTTTCCCCGAAGAAACGAAAGCACACAATGGGCCGGGCTGGGACGGTTGGAAGCCGCGAGTGTTTCGCGATGGTGCCCTGAAACGTTACGAAAACGTAGCATATCTGTTGGGTGAGGCTGGGAGGTCATCAATGGCGCAGCCTGCGGAGCGACAATGGAAAGCGGAACCGGCGGTGGTTCCCCTCGATCAACCGCGGTACGCGATGGCCGCATGCGAAATCCTGGAGCGGTGTCGTGGGGAGGGTCCCGCAAACTGCGTCGTCCGGTGTCCGCTTCACGTTGACGCACGGGCCTACGTTCAGCTGGCAAAGGAAGGACGGTTCCGGGAGGCACTTCAGACGGTTCGGGAGAAGCTGCCGTTTCCCGGAGTTCTCGGATACGTTTGTGCACACCCCTGCGAGCTTCATTGCAAGAGGGTGGACGAGGACGAACCGGTACGGATCCGTGACATCAAAAGATTCTTGGCGGAGTGGGAACCCGGTGATCCCGAGCACCTGCTTGAGTGCCGGCCCGACAACGGGAAGGCGGTCGCCGTGGTTGGTGCCGGACCTGCGGGTCTGCTGGCCGCCCATGATCTACGGAGGCAGGGCTACCGGGTCACCGTCTTCGAGCGTGAAGACGAAATCGGTGGTTGTCTGACGAATCGAATTCCCGAGTGGCGGTTGCCGCAGCGGGTGGTGGAGAGAGATCTCTCGGTGATTGAGGCCCTGGGCATCGAGGTCAGAACGGGTGTCGAGGTCGGACGGGATGTGACCCTCGACGAACTCAAGCAGGAGTTTGAAGCGGTGTTGCTGCTGGTCGGCTATGCGGGCGCCCGCCGTCTTGTGGGCATGGGTGTGGACCTGGGCCGAAAGGTGACCGGAACGCTGGTCGTAGATCCCGTGACCTGTGAGACAGGGATTGACGGTGTGTTCGCTGCAGGGGATGCGGTCAGTGGACCGGCAACGGTGATCACGGCCCTGGCTCTCGGGCGCAACGCGGCGGAGTCGGTCGATCGATACCTCAATGGGGTGGATCTTCGGTTGGGCCGGACAGCTCCGATACCTCAGCGTCTCTTGTGGGGACTGGACGTCTCCGAGGAGGATCGACGCAACCGGATCCGGCAGCCGGTGATGTTGACACCCCCCACCGATCCAATGACGGAGGAAGAGGTTCTGGCGGAGGGTGAAAGGTGCCTCGATTGCGAGTGCGGCCTGTGTGTTGCGGACTGTGAATTCCTTGCAGCAAACTGTCGGTCTCCCAAGGAATTGGCCCGGATGGTCCTGGATGATTTCGAGAGTGCCGAAACGCTCAAGATGATGTACTCCTGCAATATCTGCTCCTTGTGTGACACGGTCTGTCCGGAGGATCTGGACACCGGGGTGATGCTGCTCGAGGCTCGGAGAGAGGCAGTCAGACGGGGGCTTGGACCGCTGCCGGTTCACAAGGGCATCATCAGCTACTTCAACGCGGGAGTGTCCAAGGCTTTCACGCTGATCAAGAGTGAGCCGGGTCGACAACGATCCAAGAGGCTCTTCTTCACCGGCTGTGCTCTTCCCGCCGTGGCTCCAGGTCATACACGCACGGTATACGAGGAGCTCCGGCGCCATTACCCGGGAACCGGCGTCATGATGTACTGCTGTGGCGCTCCGGTAGAGCTCTTGGGGATGGATGAGGAGTTCGAGACGGCACGACGGGATATCCTCAGGCAGGCTGAGGCGGTCGGGGCCGAGGAATTGGTTCCGGCGTGCCCCGACTGTGCCCATACCCTTCGGGAGAATATCCCCGAACTCAAGGTTCGAACGGCATGGGAATTACTCGAAGGAGTCTGGCAACCGCCCACACTCCGGGAGGGGGCAGCGGTTGCGGTGCATGACTCGTGCAAGGCGCGCCATCAGTTGGACGTATGTTCGTCGGTCCGCACCTTGCTGGAGGCTGGAGGGGCAACGGTCGAGGAG
This sequence comes from uncultured Thermoanaerobaculia bacterium, assembly GCA_964430905.1. GTDB lineage: Bacteria > Acidobacteriota > Thermoanaerobaculia > Thermoanaerobaculales > Sulfomarinibacteraceae > DAOWGJ01. The sequence continues at coordinate 13,601 of CAYSHZ010000036.1, forward strand.
ATCGAGTACGACGGCGAGAAAGCCCGATGCTGTGGTTTTGGCGGAATGATCTACCCCGTCGATTCCGAGCTCTCCCAGAAGGTGACACAGAGGAGAGCCCAGGAGAGTGAGTTGCCGATGATCACCTATTGCGCAGGGTGTCGCATGGCGCTTGCGGGCGCCGGAAAGGAATCGATCCACATCCTCGACTTCCTGCTCGATCCTGACTGGGAATCGAAGGCCAGGGAGAAGCCGCCCGGAGGTCTCGCCCGATACGCCAACCGACTCCGAACGAAGTGGGCATTCAAGCGATTGAAGCCGCTCGAGAAACGGTGAGGGAGGGGCCATGGACGAACGAATGGTGACCATCACCGTCAACGGCCAGGAGGTAAAGGCGAGTGTGGGAACTCGGCTGCTCGATGTACTCCGGGACATGGATTTGGACATCCCGACCCTATGCCATGACGATCGGTTGACGCCCTACGGCGGATGTCGCCTGTGCGTCGTGGAGCGCAAGGACGGACGCGGGGGAATGATCCCCGCGTGCTCCACTCCAGTGCAACGTGGGATGGCGATCGAGACCGAGACCCCCGAGGTGATTGAGAGTCGTCGCCGGAACCTCCAGCTCCTGGTTCTCAATCACCGGATGGAGTGCCCCGTCTGTGAGCGGACCGGAGACTGCCGCTTTCAGGAGCTGATCTACCTGTACGGAGTCCCGGAGGAGCAGCTGGATTTCGAGAGAATCCGACATCCGTTGGATCAGGGGTCTCCCGTCATTGTTCGGGATTCCGAAAAGTGCATTCTGTGCGGTAAGTGTGTCCGTTTGTGTGACGAGATTCAGGGGGTTGCCGAGATAGGGCTGGTCAGCAGGGGTCTGGATGCGGTTGTGACCACCATGCTCGATCGTCCCCTGGACTGTGAGTTTTGCGGTCAGTGCGTTAACGCCTGTCCGGTGGGCGCCCTGATTGCAAGGCCGTACGTCAACGAAATTCCGGCGTGGCTCAGGGAGCACCGGACGACGGTTTGCTCGTGGTGCTCCTGCGGATGCGAGCTGGATGCGGAGTTGTACGAGGGCCGGATCGTTCGGGTGACGTCCCGCCCAGGTACGGGGGCCAATGACGGGACCCTCTGCGCCAAGGGTTGGCTGGGTTGGGACGTCCTGTCGAACGAGGAGCGGTTGACGCGGCCCCTGGTTCGGAGGGGCGGACGCCTTGAGGAGACCAGTTGGGAGGATGCACTGGCAGTCGTGGCCGATGCGGCCTCGAGAGCCCAGCAGGAGGGGCGCCGAAGGGCTGCGATCGCCACACCCCGACTGATCAGTGAGGACGCATTGCTGCTCCGGCATCTGATGGAGGATGGCCTGGGGAGTGATTGGATCGGCCTCGGACCCGAGGCCGGGATCAGGGCCCTCCAGGAGGGTGTGACTCCGGTGTTGGGTGGCCCCTTCTCCACGGCATCGTTGCGGGATCTCGAAGACGCGGATGTGGTTCTGGTGTTGCGTGGAGATCCTGGGCGGACCCACCCTTTGGCAAAGAACGTCCTCGTTCGTCGCCATCGGCAGCGGGAAATGCCCTTCGCCCTTGCGGCCACTTTTACTGGAGGACTCGAACGTCATGCCCGCCCCTTTCTCCGGCTTGTGCCGGGAACGGAGCCGGCCCTGGTCCGGTTCCTTGCGCGGGAGTTGGCCGAGAGCGGGGTCCTGGACGACACCATCAAAGGATTTGGCGAATGGAAGACATCGCTGGAGTCATGCACGGCCGGCTGGGCCGCCTCGGTGACCGGTGTTCCGGAAGACGTCTTGACCCGGTTCGCCGGATCCATGACCGATGCCAAAAAAGTGGTCATCGTTGTGGTGACTGGTCGTGGTCTTCCCGGTGACGAGGCTGTGACTACGAGAGATGCTGCCTCGATCGTGGCGGCTCTGGGACCCAAGGCGGGATTACTCGTGTTGGCGGAGAAGGCTAACCTCCAGGGATGCCTCAACGCGGGTCTGGTCCAAAAATCTCCTCTGGAGATTCTTGAAGGGGCGCAAGCCGGCGCCATGGGCTGGCTCTACCTGGTTGGTCAGGATCCGGTGGGCGCCTGGCCCCGCCATTTGCCTGCCCAGGAGGCGCTTGAGAAAGCCAGATTTCTCGTGGTCCAGGATGCGTTTCTGACGGAAAGTGCGCGAATGGCCGACGTTGTACTGCCGGCGGCGATTCTGATCGAACGCGAGGGAACGGGAATCGGTTCCGATGGTGATATTCGGAGATACAGAAGCATTGTCCAGCCTCCGGAAGGGGTATTGCAGGACGGTGAAATCATTCGTGGTTTGGCGAAGAGGTTGGGAGTTGGCCTTCCTGCGAGAGTGGATATGACGGCCGCAGCGATTGGTCTGGCTCAGAATGAGCCCCGGGAGGCACGGCTTGGGCCTGTCGGTCCGATGGTATTCCGGCCCCCCACCGAGGGGTTCCTGCTCGATCCCTCACCCCAGCTCTTTCACTCGGGATCGACGACAACCCGAAGCGCCCTTCTTCGGGGCCTTGCCCCCGGCATTGCGGTTCGGATCGGGCCCGCGGATGCGGCGGCGGCCGGCCTTAGTGATGGTGATGCCATCCGACTGGTCGCCGGCGGGCGGGAGGTTCTGCTCAGCGCCGGTATTGATCGAAGGGTTGCCCCTGGGACGGTGGTTGTGCCCTGGCAGAGCCGAAGCGACGGGGCCTCGAGACTGGTCGGGGAGGGAAACGAGGTCGTGACGGTTCAACTGAGGAGGTCATGATGGTGGAGATGCAAGGCGGTACCACCGAGTCCGCAGGCGCCGGATTCGTTGAGAGTCAGGCTCCGGTGGGCCAAGAGACGATCGATCCGGAGGCATACCGAATCATTGATCGATACGTCCTCGAACATCCAGGTGGCCAGGAACAGTTGATTCCGTTGCTCCATCGCGTTCAGGAGCACCTGGGCTACCTTCCCTTTGAGATCCAGGAGTACGTTGCCGGGAAGCTGGGGCTCTCACCGGTGGAGGTCTACAGCGTCATCAGTTTCTACCATTTCTTTACGACGACGCCCCGTGGCCGGTACCAGTTGAAGGTGTGTATGGGAACGGCGTGCTTTGTCAACAATGCCCAGACCATCTGCGATGTCCTGGGAGATCTCATCAAACTGGGAGTTGGCGAGGTCAGCGAGGACCTGCTGTTCAGCCTCGAGCATGTGCGGTGCATCGGTGCCTGCGGGCTGGCGCCGGCAATGATGGTTAATGACGAGACCTACGGCCACCTGACCCCCAACGCGACTCGCAAGGTCGTCAGGAAGCTCAAGACGGCCGCACGGAAGGAACGAAATCGGACCGAAGGGGAGGAATGCGGTGAGAACGAACACTGACTTGTCGCCTCGGGCCGATGGGACCCTGGATCGGAGTGTTTTGGCTGACATCAGGGCCAAGAACCGGCCCATGATTGATGAACGGCTGGTTTCGCGGCGTGGGGTCGAACCGGTTCGGCACGAGGTCCTGGTTTGTCATGGTGGGGCGTGCATCTCGTGCCGGGCTACGCCTGTGGCCGACGTCATGGAACAAGCCATAGACGAGGCCGGGCTTGGCGACCGGGCCAGAGTCGTCCGCGTCGGATGCATGGGACTCTGCGACGCCGGACCGCTGGTCCTGGTGGCGCCCGATGGTGTTTATTATCCCAGCGTCGGCGAAGATCTCGGCCGCCGAATCGTCGAGGAGCACCTGGTCTCCGGAACCGTGATCGAGGACGAGGAGCTCACGTGGGAAGGGTCCGGCGGCGAGACGTTGCGAAGTCGCGACGTGCCGTTTTTTGCGCACCAGGTCAAGATTGCCCTCCGCAACTGTGGCGTGATTGATCCCGGCAGCCTTGAGGAGTACATCGCCGCGGACGGGTTTGCCGCCTTGGAGAAGGTGTTGTTCGAGATGGAGCCCAATCAGATCCTGGACGAGCTCAAGCGAAGCGGGCTTCGGGGTCGAGGTGGTGCAGGTTTTCCGGTGGGCCTCAAGTGGCAGTTCGTTCGAGAAGCCGAAGGGGAGGTCAAGTACGTCGTCTGCAATGCGGACGAGGGTGACCCGGGCGCCTTCATGGATCGGAGCATTCTGGAAGGAGATCCCTTTTCGGTCGTCGAGGCTATGACCATCGGGGGGTGGGTCATCGGGTCAAACCAGGGCTACGTCTACGTTCGTGCCGAGTATCCCCTGGCAATCGAGAGGCTCGGAGCAGCCATCGAAAGGGCCCGGAGCACCGGTCTGCTGGGCCGGGGTATTCTGGGCTCGGACTTTGATTTTGACCTGGAGATCAGAATTGGGGCTGGTGCCTTCGTCTGCGGGGAAGAGACGGCTCTGATGCACTCCATCGAGGGGAAGCGTGGTATGCCGCGTCCGCGGCCTCCCTTTCCGGCCCAAAAAGGACTGTGGAACAAACCGACGCTGCTCAACAACGTGGAGACATGGGCCAACGTCGCTCCGATACTGTTGCAGGGATCCGCATGGTATGCCTTGATCGGAACCCAACGCAGCAAGGGAACCAAGGTGTTCGCTCTGGCTGGGGCGATCAGGAATACCGGACTGGTTGAGGTTCCCATGGGGATCTCCCTGCGGGAGGTCGTGGAGGATCTGGGCGGGGGGATTCGTTCCGGGCTGCCTTTCAAGGCCGCGCAATCCGGAGGACCCTCGGGCGGGTGTGTGCCGGTCGAGGCTGCGGATGTAGCGGTGGACTATGAATCACTCCAGGAACTCGGGGCGATCATGGGATCAGGTGGACTGATCGTCATGGACGAGAGCACCTGCATGGTGGAACTGGCCCGGTTCTTTATGGAGTTCATCGTGGATGAATCGTGCGGCAAGTGTCCACCGTGCCGGATCGGCAACCGGGTCATGCTCAGTATTTTGGAGAGGATCACTCAGGGAGAGGGACGAGAAGGCGATCTGGAACTGCTGGAACGTCTGGGAGACCATATCAAGGTCAGTTCTCTCTGCGGGCTGGGGCAGACGGGACCCAACCCCGTCTTGTCCACGCTGCGCCATTTCCGGGAGGAATACGAAACTCATATTCGGGAACGCAGGTGTCCCGCCGGGCAGTGCCGCGCGCTGTTGACCTACACTATTACAGAGGCTGAATGCAACGGGTGTCACGTCTGCGCGAAGGCGTGTCCGGCGGGCGCCATCAGCGGAGAGGTCAAGCACGTTCATGTGATCGACCAGGAGGTATGCACCCACTGCGGGGCCTGCCTCAACGCATGCCCGTCAGGGGCGATTGAGGGAGTTTAAGGAGGCAAAGATGGCCGAGCAGACGATTCTTCTCGTGGACGACGACGACGTTTTTGTGGAAGCCGTGAGCGCGGTTCTGGAAGGCTGCTATCGCGTGCTCCGGGCCGCCAACGGAACCGAGGGACTGGAGATGATCGCAGAGGAAAGGCCA
>CAYSHZ010000037.1:0-8245 GCA_964430905.1 uncultured Thermoanaerobaculia bacterium
GGAAGGTCCCAAAATATTGCCATCTTCAACCAGGGCCTGTGCGGGGCATCGACCGCAGAAGGCGTACTTCTCACAGGTCGAGCAGGTCTCCAGATCTGCCCTGGTGATTCCCCGGAGTTTTTTGAACCAGGCCGCATTTTCCCAAATCTCCCGGAAGGGTGTCTCAAGGATATTGCCGGCGATAACCGGCATGATGTTACACGCCAGGACATCTCCAGACGAGGATATCGTGGCGTAGCGGACACCTGCCGCACACAGTGGTCCAGATTTCATTGGACCATCCGTGGGCAGGACGGCACAGGCAACTTGAGGATTTGAAAGAAGATACTCGGTCAAGGTATCACCGGACATTCTCAGAGCGATCGGTTCGGGACTTCCGTCCTTCTTCGAAAGGATCTTGGAGAACGAGTTCCCCGTAGCGCCAATCGACTCCGCAAACTCGATCGCACCTCGATAGCTGTCTCGGTTGAGAGTCATTACCGGCGTTGTGAGTTCCAGGGTCAGACCCCGATCCTTCACGAGTTCGATTCCTCTCAGGGTCGCATCAAACGATCCCCGTTTTCTCGTGATCGACTCGAAGACCTCTCGATCGTTGGCGTAAAAGCTGATTCCGACGGCGGCCTGCACCTCAGCAAACTGGTCCGCCACTTCTTCGTCAATCAGGGCCCCGTTGGTCAGAAGAGTCAGAGAAAAACCCAACCGGCGTGCCCTCCGCGCAATGTCAATCCAGTCCTTTCGCAGCAGGAACTCTCCGCCGGTCAATGTCAGGAAGAGGGTACCCAAGTCCACCAGTTCATCGAGCAGACCCATGATCCTGTCGGTCGTCAGCAAATCCGGCGCCTGAAAGTCGGGGATATAACAATGGGAACATCTGAAATTACAGTGGTGGGTCAACTCGAGGGCCACTTCAAGAGGGATACAGGCCTCGGAGCTGCGATTGATCAACTCGATGAAATGCGATGAGGATCCCATCAGAACCCCTCCATTATCGTGGCCCAGACCGATCGTTCCGGCCGAAAGGCCAAACGAAAGACCGGAATCGAATGACAGACCCGGACCAGCGTATCGAACGAGCCGCTGGTTTCGATGGAATCCCCAAGAGGCCAGTAGACATGCTGCCTCATCTCCCGGAGAGCCTCAGGTGGATCAAGACCAATGCGGTGATTCTCTTCGCCGTGTTCCAGAATGAAGATTGCACTGAGGGCCGTTCTTGCCGGACGTGCCTTCCAGAAAGGCAGGGACCGCACCTCGATTCCATCGACCCCGTGGTGCAATCTGGCCAATTCGTCACAGACGGCACGATCAGGAAACAGAGCAGCCATTGTGCTTTTCCCCGAGCCGCTGACCCCACAGCACAGAAAGGCCCTGGAAGCATCGATCAAAAGGGCCCCGTGGGCCACCAGGTCCGGTGCGATCACCGAAGGAAGGAGTGTCCTCAAGACGCCATCGAGCAAATCGGTCCCCCTGGCGGCGCCAATCCATGCCTCTCGACCCGTCTCGTCAATATGAGCCGAATAGCCGTGCTCTTCGATCATCACGACCTCATCCTCCGAATGGTGAACAACGAGATCGGGGGTAACATCGTGGCACACAAAGGCCCCATAACGGGCCCGGGCGGCCTCTCTCCAGTCAATACTGTCACTCTCTATGCCAACCACCGTTCCACCACAGTCAATCGAAAACCGGTCGTCCTGTTTGACGACCGGTTGGCAATTGGCCTGATGAGGCCCAACGGGAATGGCTGGATTCACGAGTTGAATGGCTGCTGGTCACACAAAAGAGCCTGCCCGGGATGGAAGGCACACGCACCTGCGAAACGCTGCAGTTCCTCCTGCCACCGGATCCTGGGAAGAGGGAACTCGACTATGTTGCTCCTTGCGGACGCATCGAACAACGCTTCGGCGACCGTGACCAGACCTTCATCGGACAAGTCCGCAACATACCGCCGGACGGCGTCACCAACATTGAGACCTTCGGGAGCATCCTCTGCCACGATGGTCTCGAGCCTCTCGATATCCTGCGGCTGCTCCAGGGCGTCCCAGATCCGTCCACCGGTGCTGTCCAGGCCGAAGATCCTATGGGCGGCCAAATTGATCACAACCACCTCGTCACCAATCTTGCGCCAAGCCAGACCTTGAGTTCTCTCAACCTTCATTCATTGCTCCAACTCTCACCGCTTCCGAAACCGGAGAACGGCCGTCATCGTAATTAGAAACCTACTGTCCGATCCCGAAGCTCAGGGGTCGGAAGCACCGCAGCTCCACCCCATCGACCATCCCGTTGACCCGCCACATTCCGTAAAGCGAGCTTGTAACTATCGAGGTACCCCCGACCGGCAAGTGGATCTCGATGGTCGGCGCCGTGTCGCCGGCGACCCGCCGCACCTCGGGAACAGCCACCCTCACGGGATAGGGGTAGCCCGGCAAGCGCCGACTCTCAACTGTCCTGCTTCCGATGTCCGGAGTAATGGGTACGTCGATCTGACGGTAGAGATGTCCCGCCGGCGTCGTGAATTTCAGGGAGATGACGTGCTCCTCCTTGAATGTCTGGGGCAGGACGACATGGACGATGATGTCCGTAGTCTCCACGGCTGAGAACTTCAGAACCCCAAAATCGGCCGGCTGTTCGACCGAGCTGATCGCCAAACTCGGACAAATGCTCTCGCCCGCACCGGCCCAACCCGCAGTCGCCAGCATGGCGCCCATCGCAACAAGCAGCCCAACGTAGTGTGTTTTTCTCATCATTCCTCCTACTGAAGGGGCAGGACGACGGCATAGACTGCACCGTCCTCGGCCCCGACATATGCCAGATTGTTCGCCCAGTCGTAGCCCGGGCTGCCGATGGTGGCGCTCCCCGAGCCCAGTTGTTCGGATGTCACGACACTTCCGTTTGTCGCATCGAGTTGATAGAGGCTGCCGTTGGTTGACCCGACATAGACGGTACCCTGATCAGCCAGGGCCAGAGGGATGGACGGGCCGGCCACACCGCTCTGCTGCCATTCAAGGCCCACCGAGGTCCCGGAGTCGGTCAGTGCCCAGACCGTGGTGGTCGTCGCAAAGAAAAGCCGTCGGGGCAACGAAGTGAATTCAGGATTGACATAACCCTTGACCGGACCATCACCCGTTGCGTAAGCCCAGTATTTTCCTCCGGTTGCAGGATCAATGGCATAGACCATGCCCGCGTTGGTTCCGACGTAGAGCACACCATCGTAGAGTAACGGCGCCGAGTCAATGTCACCGTAGGCCTCGGACCATACGAGCGTCGCACCGGAAGCGTTAAACGAGACGCACCACAGCGTGTCGGTCGAACCCGCCGAATTCTCGCGACTCGCAAAATAGAGCCGGTTGGTGGCGTAGTCCACCGTAATGGCGGAGGAAATGATCCCGATCGACCCTCCAAAACTCCAGGCGTCTGAACCGTCTGAAGGATTGATCGCGTAGATCGAGTTGCCGGCGCCGGCAACGCGGGAACCCGCAAAGATCAAATCATAGGCGCCGTAAAAAGCGGTGAACATGCCGGCCGGCGAACCCTGGACCAGACCGAAGTCGGTGGCGCTCTGCCAGAGGGTCACTCCGGTTTTGGCGTTGACCGCGTAGACGTGGCCGTCCTGGCTCCCGAGGAAGGCAACCAGATCGGCGGTCCCCACCGTCGTCGGTACGATCGGCGGCCGTTCCTGGGCCGGACCGTTCATGCCCATCGGCATCCAGGCAAACGGCGTTGTCCGCGGCCAGTCACCACCGGCAGTGGTGGAATTCATGCCGTGGAACACCCGATCATTGGAGACACCGTAGGCGGCTCCCGTTCCCGCTGTTCCGGGATAGAGCCCCGGAGGCGCCAGAGAACTGGCCGAGGAGTTGTAGGCCCACTTGGCCTGGCCCGCCGTGGTATCGAAGGGACGTGCCGCAACCGTCTGAACCGCCGAATACTCAGCCGAGCCGTTGTCGACGAAAGCCGAGTAGTAATAGGTTGTCGTGTTGGTCAGACCACTGTAGGAATAACTGTCATAGGCGCCCGCAGATCCCACCCGATCGACCAGTACCGTGCAGGTCGAAGGATCGGTCGGATATGCCGCCGTATCGACGCAGATCCGCGTCGAACCATAGGTCCCGGTGGGATTCTCCCACTCCAGCTTGACCGCGCCCGAGGTCGCCCGCGCGGTGAAGTGCTGAACGGGGTCGGCGGTCGCGGTTGTGCAACTGGAACCCGGCACCTCGGCTTGGATCTGAACCTCATCGACGTACCAACCTTCCCTGATGATTGAGCAATCTGTCATCGCCCGCCACAACAACCAGATCGTCTGGCCGGCCAGATCATCAAGATTGACTGTTACCTGCTGCCAGGAACTGGTATTGCCGGTCCAGATCTCGACGCCTGCGGTAGCGCTCGAAGGTGGACAATAACTGCCCAAGGTCCCATCGTAGGAGACCGCACTGATGAAGGGACCACTTCCGGGATCGGAATCGGGCACCTGGGAATATCCCGAGGTCGCACTGGTCGTCGAATACATCAGCATCGCGCCATCGTAATCGTTTTCGAAATCCCGCCACTCCCGGAAGGTCAGGGTAACACTGGTTGCCGCCGCAGGTATGACAATACCGTTCATCCCGCTCGTTCCACAGCTCCCGGTCGTCCCGTCGCAACCCGCAAGCAGGCCATCGTCGGAATTCACAACATAAGTGTTTCCCGTACCGTCACCAAAATGACCGGAAGTCGTCCCATTGCTGGCCCGATCCGTCGTAGTCTCCCAATCGTTCCCGTCGTTGCCACTGTCGGAGAAGGTCACTCTAAGCCAACTATGGCCCGATGGCGTCGGCGAACCCTCAAAATCATCAAAGAGCACGGTCTGAACCGCCGTACCGCCTCCGACCAAACCCGAGACCTGCCCTGTGTTCCCGTCCTCGTATCCATCACCGCAGGGACCACCGTGACCACTGGAAGCATCCTCGGCGCGAACGACGTAGTAGTAGGTCGTCCCGCCCGTGACACCCATGTCCTCGTAGAAAAGATCAGCAATGCAGCTGGAGAGCAGGGTCGTCGCATTCGGTGTGAATCCCGACGTCGTCGAACGATAGACGTTGTAGACCGTCGGACCACCGGAACAGTTGGAACTCGCGGCATTCCACTCGAGCCGCAGGCCGCACATGCCTCCCGGGACACCGGCGACCGTTTGGAGACCGGCAAACGTTGGAGCGCCGCCAACCTCATCGGAGGCCGATGCGGTTGCCGATGATCCGGCAGAACAGCCGTAGCCGTTGAAGGCTTCGACCGAGTAGGTGTAGCTCGTCCCGTTGGTTCCTGTTGTGTCGTCGATGGTCGTCACCGCCTCACCGATACCGCTTGTCAGCGTCGAACCGTCGCGGGAAACCGTAAAGGACCTGCTGCCGGTTCCTCCGTCGTTCCACGAAGACGGTGTGGACCATCTGATCACGACACCACTGTCATCACATGCGTCCCGGTCTGCAGCCGAGTCAATGCCCGCAAAAGTGAAACTGTGGTCGGCATCCGTACCTGAGGTCACCCCCGACCATGAGCCGTTACCACAACCGTTGACCGCCCGCACGGCATAGGTATGAGATGCGGAATCCCCGGGCGAATAAGTGTAGGGCGAGGTCACACCCAACACCGTTGCCGAACCATCGACCAGGAGATCGTAACTCGTGGCACCCGAAACAGCGCCCCAGGAAATCTGAACGCCGGTCAACTCGCAACTGGCGACATCGGCCACGGTCGGCGCTCCCGGCGTTCCGGGCGCCCCAGCCTCGTCGGTGGCCGTCGTGACACCTGACCAGGAACCCGTACACGAGGCGTTGGTCGCCCGCACGTCGTAGGTATGCGACGCGGTGTTCCCGGGGTTGTAGCTGTAGGGACTGGTAACGCCGGGCAGAATCGTTCCGCCGTCAATCCGAAGATCGTAAGCCGTGGCGCCAGTGACGGCGCCCCAGGTGACGGTGACGCCACTCTGGACGCAGGCGTCGTCGTCAGTCACCGTCGGAGCGCCCGGCGTGGCAGGGCCGTTATCCTCGTCGGTAAAGCTCGACGAACCGGAGTCAGCGGTACAGGAGCCATTGACGGCCCGTACGACGTAGCCGTGGGAAGAACTGTCACCCGGATTGTAGAGCGCTCCCGAAGAATAGCTGGTCACAACCACTGAGCCGTCCCGGAGCAGATCGTGGGTCGAGGCGCCGGAACCCGCAGAGTAGTTGACATGGATCCCGCTCTGGGCACAGGTGTCGTCATCGGTGATCGATGTGATCGACGGGGTACCCGGTGCGTCGGCGGCATCGGCAAAGACCGATCCAGCACTGACCGCAGTACAAGCACCCTTGTTGGCCCTGACGGTGTAGGTGTATGAGGTCGAACTGCCCGGATTGTAGAGCGCTCCCGAGATATATCCTGTGACCACAACCGAACCGTTGCGCAGAAGATCATGGCTGGTCGCATCGGATCCCGCCGTGTAGTTAACCTGGATTCCCGTCTGAACGCAGGCGTCGTCGTCGGTGATCGAGGTGATCACGGGAGTGCCCGGCCCCGTCTCGTCGGTCGCACTGGTCGCCAAGGAGTCGGTGGTGCAGGAACCGTCAATCGCCCGCACAACGTAGCTGTGGGAGGATGTGTCGCCCGGATCGTAGCCGTAGGGCGAGGTGATCCCGGTCGCCGCCACACTACCGTCAACATCGAGGTCAAATGATGTTGCACCACTCCCACCTGAGAACGTGATCGTCACACCATCCTGGGCACAGGCATCATCGTCGGTGATCGAATCGATGGTCACGGCACCTGGGTTGGTGCAACCGCCTCCGGTAGTGCACGACGCCGCAACGTCCCCTGTCAACAGAACGTCATCGACGGCAAACCAATAGTCAAACGAGGCATTCTGGTAGTTGAATCGATATTGGAAACTTGGGTTCCCCGCAGCGTGGGCACTGACATCCCACAAATGACTGGTGTTGATGTCGGCGTTGGTATCGCTCCAGATGACGACCCAAGACGAACCGTTCCAGACTTCGACCGTCGCATCGTCTCCGTTGTAGTGGTTGTAATAGATGTCGTACGACAGATTGACGTTCCCGCTGACATTGGTGCAGTCGATCACCGGAGAGGTCAATGTCGTCGAGGTTGTGCTGCCGCTGCCGCACGCATCGGAGTTTGTCAGGGCGTAGTATCCCGAACCGGCAGAGGGTCTCTGGGTCGAACTGTTGGTGCGTGCCCAATCACCGCAACTATGTGGCCCGGGACCCGTCGTTACCGTCCAGTCGGCCCAGGTCGCAGCAGCCTCGAAATCATCGGAGTGCAGGGTCTGGCTGGAGCCTCCTCCGGCCCCGGTCGGGGTTCCCGACCGTTCCACCGTATTGGTGTCCTCGACGCCGTTGGTGGAGGAGACCGCCCGAACCACGTAGTAATAGGTCGTCCCACTGACCAGGGAATCCGCATCCGAGTAGGAGGTTCCTGAAGCGCCACTAGTGATTCGATTGGCCGCACTCGGCGTGAAGCCTGAAGTCGTCGAACGATAGATGTTGTAGCTCATCGTCCCGCCACAAGGGCTGGTCGCAGCAGTCCATGCCAAGTCCAACTGACAGGTCGAGGCCTGGGCGTTGGTGACGCTGGTCAGACCGTTGAAATCCGGCTCGCTCTGCCAGGTCAATTGGGTATCGGTACTGTCCGTTACACCCGGAGAACACCCACCCCCGGTGACTTCACAGTTGTAACTGTGCGTCCCAGTGTCGTTGGCGCTGTAGGTCGACGACGTCGCGCCGCCAATTGCCGAGCCGTCCCTGTACCACTGGTATGTGAAAGGAGTTGTTCCACCGGTGGTACTGACGCTCAAGGTCTGGGCCGTACCGGTACACAGGGTCAGGGGCCCGTTCGGCGTCACATCCACCGTGCTGGGATTGCCGGTGCAGCATCCCGTGGCGGAGTAGCTGACCGTCTGATAATCCTTGGAGATCCCGCACTGGTTGATGACACGCACGAAGTAGCTGTGGGAGTTGCAGTCGCCGGGGTCATAACCGGTGACCGATGTCGCGGTCCAGGAGATATTGTCCTGTGCCAACGAGCCATCGACCCACAACTGGTATTTCCTCTGGCTGTTGTCTTCTCCACCATCGCCCCAGTGGGCGTCCGGCGCAGTCCAGCTGATGTCAACGGTTCCGGCGCCGGGCGACGTCATCGTCAGGGTGGGCGCCGAATAGCTGGGCGCCCGCTCGCTCCGGTGGGTCGGTTCGGTACAGACCTTACGAGTGATGAC
>CAYSHZ010000037.1:8345-18939 GCA_964430905.1 uncultured Thermoanaerobaculia bacterium
GTCCTGTGATAGCCGATGTAGATCGAACCGTCCGACTCGTCCACCCGCAAGTATCCGTTGAAGCTGTCAACCCGGTCGCCATGGTTCAGCTCGTCCCGCGTCACGTTGATCGGCGTCGACCACGTGGAACCCTGATCGTCCGAATACGAGAACCAGACGTCATAGTCGCAACTGCTGTTCCAGGTGTTACACCCTGGCCCGGAACCGCAACCACTCTGGTCAAAATCGAACATCGCCACGTAGACTCGACCGTAAAATTGCGACCACGAACACCGATCGACATCGACGGTCGGGGCCGTGGCGATGCCTCGCTGGCACTGGGCCGGAATCTTGTTGCTCCAGTCGCCGAGGCGCGTCTTGACGGTGGTCGCCGAGGGTGACGTCCAAGTCGATCCGCAGTTGCTGGACCCGGCAATCTTGAAGGTCGAATCCCCTTGATTCTGCCAAACGACGTAGGCATGGCCGTCGGCGGCCACATTGATGTCCGGCGTAATAGCCGAATAGGTTCCCGTTAGATTGGTCACCGACCCCCAACTGGAACAGTTGGTCGATGAGGTCGCAACCTTTTCCTGGTTGGAGTTGTGCCAGGTGATGTAGATGTTTCCGTAGCACGAGGATGTGGGATTGTTGTCGATGACGTGCCACTGCCGATCCTCGGAGGTATCGGAACCCGGCCTGGCACAATCGCTCCAACTCGAACCGTTATTGGTGGAATAGCGCATCATGGTATAAGTCGAACCACAACTGCCGGTGTTGCATCCGATCTTGGAGTGGTAGACCCTGCCCGTCGAACGCTGGTAGTAGCTGACCGGATCACACTCCCACGTCGATCCGGAATTGTTTCCGACTGCCGTATAACTCCACGTTTGGCCCCAGTCATCCGTTGCGGTAATGAAATTCGAGCTGGAGTCCGGGGCACTTCCCGAAGGACACGATGAGGCCAGGATTCGGTTGGGATTGGCGAAGTCGATGACGATATCGACCTCGCCTCGGTCGGAGCTGTCCGCCGTCGTCAAATCATGATCCGACGCCCAACTGCTGCCCATCCCCCTGGGCGGCGAGGGAATACCCGCCTCGTTAAGAATGTCGGAACAATCCGGGCGCTCGCCCTTGAGTTCGTAAAAGTGGTCCAGGGAATTCCTCAAGTGGTGGGGATACTGTAAGGGGCCCTGAGTCGCCTGAGGAATTTCTCCACGCGAGAGTCCACGTCCGTGCTCCTCACGGTAGCGCAGACGCTCGTTGATCGTCAGAAGCGACTGGTCATCAAAATCCCTGACCGGGAGGCCGTAAATCGAAGCGTCGATTTTTTCGACATTGAGGTGGTACCACAGGAGCTCCTTGATCTTATCGAGATCGTTACGCTCCATGCACTCGTAATACTTTTCGAGCACGTCCTCCGGATACTTTTCGACAGGAGCCACCCGGTCGCCCGTTCCGACGCTTCCCTGGGCGACGCCCAAACTCGGGATAACCAAACCAACGACAACCATAATCAGAACGACACGCTTCATAACTCCCCCTCACTCAACGGCACGGGGAGAACCTGCACATCCTCCCCCGAAACCCGCACATCCTCCCCCGGAAATGGAAACCCACGCCCACGGATGGAAGAAAACCCCAACATCTCTCGGAATTCTCAGGAAATCCCAGCGAAAACCAGGAATCGTTACTACCACTTTATGTTCACGAGATCATGATTGTCAAGAGATCACGGCAACCCGAGGCAACAGTCCCACCAAACCACTGGTTTCAACCGCCTATTCAGAGCACGGCCATCACTGTGTCATGTTGACTTCGTTCCCACCCTGCACTCGAAGAACACACTGACGATAACGACGCCGCAAGAGGTCCGGATCTGCTCTCTCCAAAAGCCCGGGCGCGAGGTCCAGAGGGAACCCCACCAGGAGTTCTCCGGCCTCCTTCGAAAAATCTTCCCTCTCGGCTCGCATCATCCCGACCCGGCGCAGTGCCTGCCTGTAGAGCCGCTCCATTTCAGGAGTCGGAAAGTCATTCGGCGCCGGTCTGCGCGTGTATCGGGCCGACGGCATCAAATCGAGGGTATCGATGCCCTGGGCCCTCAGTGCCAGAAGATTCCCATACAGCTCAATGCGGGCGGCAAAGGCCTCGGCAACCTCCGGACCGGCAGCATTCTGGGCGGCGATCGCCGCTGCGATCATCCTCTCGCGCGTCCCGCCCTGCCCCAACGTGATCGCCTCGCCCCTGATGCCGCGGGCGCCGTAGCCGGTCCACCAGTCCAGGAGAAACGGCGCCAGCAGGGGATCCGACCCTGCCTCCAACACGTTCTGACGGTCGATGTCGAACTGATTGAGCAAAAGAAAATCGAAGACACTCTCCAACTGTTGATCGGACAGTGCCCGCCACCACGGATCGTCAAAGGTCAAGAGAGCCGCCCCGCCGAAGATCGGTGTACCCAACTCAACCCGTCCGTGCCGTCCGGGGCCTGCATCGGATGCCCGGTGGCCAAAGGGGGCGTCGGTAGCTGCCGCCGGCAGGAAGGGACCAACATCGGTCTCGTAGGGGTGCTTCCGGAGATCCTCGATCATCAGGGGAGGTGGAATCCCAGGGTTCACTCGGGCAGCTTGAAGGTACCACCAGATCACCTGAAGATTACCCAGGGGCTCCCCCGACCAGTCGTGGGAAATCACCAGATCAATTCCCTCCAACATTTCCGACGTTACCAGTGGGGCGCCCCGCTCCGGATCCGAGATTCTCAACTCGATGGAGAACTGCCTCAGGCCCAGTTTCCCTGTCCATGTTCTCGTCCCCTGGGCGCCGTCAATCTCCGGGCCACTCTTCAGCGCCCAAATACATCCTGCTGATTCCAAATCTCCCAGCGCCTCGGCGATCCCCCCCTGTACGCCGGCGTCGATCTCGGTCATGATCAGCCGGCAGGACACATCCTCCGGGAGGTTTTCACACAGGCCCAGCGGCGCCACATGGTCACCCGCCGCCAGGTAGAGCATCGTCATCTGCTTCCCCTCCGGCTGCAGGACTCGACCCAGATCCAGCATCGCCTGGAGATTTCGCAAACGATGAAGCCGAGGCCCAACCTCGACCTGGCCCTCAGCCCATGCAGCTCTCAGCACAGCCACGTGTTCAGCAACAGTCGGCGTTACCTCAGGTTCATACGATCCGCCGCAAGCCATAGCCGTCAACACCAGAAAAAAACCAGAGATCATTCGCATCTGAGCATTTTGACATATGCAATTCATCCGATGAATTGCTCCCGGTTGACACCCGATGGCCCAGACAGCAGAATCATCCCATGATCATCGAACTACTCCTCGCCGCCGCATCGATCCAAGCCGAAACCAAGACCCTTGATGTCAACGCCGCGCCTCCCGAACCACCACCCCTGGTCGGAACTCCGATCGAGCAGTGTCACCAGGGACTCGCCGAACAGCGGTTCGGGGAGGCGGTCGAGCCCTGTCGAACCGCCCTCAAGGCACGGCCCGGCGATCTCGATCTTCTGCGTACGGCAGCCTCGGTCGAGTTCAATGCGGGCAACGGCGCCGAGAGTGCTGCCCTCTGGTCCAGGGTCCTTGGCCAAGGCTGGTCGATCGATGCATCGAAGGCCTTCGCGATGGCCCTGTGGCGCGCCGGCGAGAAGGATCATGCGGAGGCTATTCTGCGGGAGAACCTCGAAAGGGCGCCCTCCGGCGATACGGCCCTCGATCTCATCCGGTTCTTCGCGGCCTTCGGACGCAATGACGAGGCGATTGCCCTGGCGAAGACGTCGGCGCCCCTCTACCCCGATACCTGCGAAATCTTCGAGACCCAGGGCATCGCCGAGGCCGCCCAGGGACGACACGAGGCCGCGGCTGCCGCCTACACCCAGGCAATCAAGGCCGGATGTCCGCCCCTGAGATGGACCAGGCTGGGCGCCGGAAAGGCATCGCTGGAAAACCCCGCCTACCGAAAACTCCTGGACCCCAAGGTCATCGTCGATGGTCTGGACACACTCGACGACGACGAATGCCTCGAACGCTTTGCGCTGTTGCAACACACAATGGTACCCGAAGTCGCGCAGCCGGTACTTCAGGTCGCCCTGAACCGAAACACCGCCCGGGTTCGTCTTGCAGCCCTCGGTCTCCTGGCCCAATTGGGCAATTCTGTACCCGAAGTCTGGACGACCCTGCTGGTATCGGATGACTTCCTTCTGAGAAAGCACACCCTTCGGCGTATCGTCGCCCTCGAGGATCCGGCCTTCGTTCCCCTGCTCGAAAAACACCTCAAGGTTGAAACAACCCGGGGCAACCGCAGCCTGATCGCCCTTGGCCTTGGGGAGATCTACCTCGATCAAGACGAGACCGAAAAGGGGCTGGCCTCGCTGGAGTCCATCCCGTCAGAAGACCCGCTCTTCGTCAAGGCACAGCTGGTCCTGGCCGACACGGCCCACAAGGCAGGTGACTCCAGGACCGAACTGGTCCATCTGGAGAGGGCCCGTGACGCGGCCCCCGAAACCTTCCTCGAAGTGGAACGCCTGGAGCGCGTCAGGCGAGAGGTCGATCCTCAGCCGAAGAAATCCACAAATGCAACGAAAGTCCTCAAGACCAAGGACGCAGGGGAAGAATAAACCCCGGGGTGCTCCCTTAGATCGAATGACCTACGGCGCACCATCGACTCTGCTATTTCTTGCACCTGTCTCCATTCAACGTCCCACCGCCTTCAATCGCTCGGCGATCATCTCCGAACCCGGCGACAATGCGTCCGCCTGCTTATAGATTGAGCGGGCCTCCGCCGGCCGGCCCTGTTCCGCAACGACATCTCCCAGGGCAGCGAGAATCTCCAGCGCCGGAGGATTGAGGCCGAGGTACTGCCGATAACAGTGTTCGGCCTCGGCCGGACGCCCCGCAAGGGCCCAAATATCACCGAGGAAGAGCCATGCACGATCGAGACCTTGACCATCTTCCGCGGCGACCTCGAGATGAGAAATCGCTTCCTCATACCGCCGGCCCTCGAAGAGAGCCCGCCCCAGTTCGAAGTGTGCCCTGGCCGAGAAGGGACATTGGCGGACAATGTCCTGAAGCCTCTCGATCGAAGGAACGCTCGACCCCTCCAGTGATTGCAGCCCGGCCTGGGCCCTGAACATCAGAATGTCCTCTCGCAGCTTGGCCGGCCCACTGTGCCCGGGCCAGAGATCTTGCGCCCGAGCGTAGCGTTCCAGGGCAGCATCGGCATCGCCTCCGAGCAGGAGGAGTTGCCCCTCGATCAGGCTATCGACGGCCTTCTCATGCGTCGTCGTCGCCGATGTCCTCTTCCTGATTTCCTCCAACGTCTGGGACCAGAATCTCTCGCCAGAAACGACCCAACCCCGAGCCGGATATTCCAAATAGGGTCTGTCATCACTGTTGAGCCGAGCCCCCGTGGCCAGAGTTTCTACTCCTCCCGTGTTCAGCATCATGCTGGAGGCAAAGACGTCCGGATCATTCAGGCCGATAGTTGCGAGACTCTCGGCAACGCCCTCAGGCCACCGGCCCCAGCGCAGTCTCTCCAGACGCGGCTCAAGTTTCTCCAGACTCCCGACCAGAACACCGTGCTTGTTCCAGCAGTTGAGAGGCAGCCAGAACTCGACCTCGGGGAAGACCGACCGGAAAGAGGCCAATACCATGGCGAAAGACTCGGGCGGGAGATCGACCGGCAGCCAGGTCGAGACGATGCCTCCAGGCGCCAGCCGGTCCCGGCAGGCCTGAAAGTGGTCCGCAGAGTAGAGCTGCGACGACCCGGCATGACCGGGATAGGTCGAATCGTTGAGGATGACATCGTACTGTCGAGAGGTCCGTCGAACGAAATTCTTGGCATCGGTGAAGATCGCCTCGAACTGGCCCCCGGCCCACTGTGGAAACCACCGGTGTGCCTCCTCGATGACCCTGGGGTTGATCTCCACAAGGTCGAAGACCTCGGGCCGATAGAAACCGACCTCGAGGGCCGTCGAACCCGAACCGTGCCCAATCTGGAGAATGCGCCTTGGCGATCCGTGCAGCAGGAGGGGAATATGGGCCTGCATCTTCTGCGTCGTTCGGAGATCGGGAGAGGACCCGGCGACATCAACGCCGTCGACAGCCAATAACCGGTAGCCGGCACCGACCGAAAACAGCCCCTGTTTGTCCACATTGGCCGCCAGAATCGGCAGGGGAGGAATGTCTTGCACGGTCACCGTGCCGCGGAGGCCCTCCGAGACCTCGATCAACCGGCCATAGCTCTTGCGGTCGGAGAACACCGTCTGGAGTCCATCACCGTCCAGAACGGCCCCGACGCCCACCACGGCCAAAACCACAACCGCCACGGGAAGCCAACGGCGGACGGAACCCCCGGCCGCTGTCCTTAAAAAAACCCATGCCGCCACCAACAGATTGACTGCCGCAAGCATGATCATCGCCCGGGCTGCGCCCAGGACCGGAACCAGGAGGTAGCCGGCGCCGAGCGCTCCCAGGATATTGCCCAGCGTGTTGGCGGCATACAGGCGCCCGATGCCCCTCTCGGCACTTCGCAGGTCCGAAATTACCCCGGTGGCCGCCGGCAGGGTCGCCCCCATCGCCAGCCCCGGAATGAAGATCACGGCCGCAACGACGAGAACCCGCCCCGATCCAGCACCGAGGGGGGCGCCTCCGCCGATCAGGGTCGAGACGACGTCCAGCAAACCCTGGAGCCTTTCCATCATCATCAGGCCCCCAACGGCCGACACACCGAGAATCAACTGGGACCAGCCCAGGGCCCAGAGGTGCCTTCGTCGCTCTCGAACGAGGCGCGGCAGGAGGACCGAACCCAAAGCCATTGCCAGGAGCAGGGTCCCCAGAACCGTCGAAAGGGACAGGATGCTGCTGCCGAGGATGAAGACGAAGAGTCGAATCCACACGACCTCGAAGGCCATCGCGCACCACCCGGCAACGGCGACGACGATGACAACCCACCCGACACCGCCCTCATCGACCGGGTCACCCAGGCTCTGCACTTCTCGATCCGGCGCCGCCCCGGCACTTCGATCGATCCACAATGCCCCCACCGCCGCTACCAGATTCAACCCGCATCCCAGCCACAGGCTGGTATGAACTCCCCAGTACCTGATCAACCAGAAGCCGGTCCCGACGACGCCAACGACCGCCCCCAGGGTGTTGATGCCGTAGAGCAGTCCAAAGACCCGTCCAATTGCGGCCTCTTCCGAAATCAACGCCCGGCACAGAATCGGCAGGGTGGCGCCCATCAGGGATGACGGAACCAGAAGCAGACCGAAGGCGACCACCCAGGCCACTGCATCGGCCGCCGCCGGACTCCCCGAGTGGGCCAGAATCACACCAGCCGCCAGATCGGCGGCCCGAACCTGAAGGACCGAGGTCGCCACCCATGCGCCGATCGCCAGTTCCAGGAGGGCATAGACTTTGAGGGGACGACTGAGCCCGGAAGCCTTTCGTCCCGCAACCAGTGCCCCAAGACCCAGCCCGCCCATGAAAGCGGCCAACACCGCAGAGGTCGAGTGAATCCCGTGACCGAACAGGCCCAGGAACAACCGGGTCCATGCGGTCTCGAAGATCAGGCTCGACACCCCCGAGACCAGGAAGAGCAGGGAAACGGCAGTTATCAGGGGTCGACGGCTCACCCCGGGATCATACGCGAGCGCGGCTGAGCAATTCTCGGCAGTTCTTCTGCAGCCCACGGCAAATCCACGTGGCAGGGGCTGACAGTCCCATTATTTCGTGGATAATGGGGCATGGCAAATTCGGACCATCTGTCACACATCACTTCGGGCGACTGGAATGAATGGCGGCAGGCTCACCCCACTCTGGCCCCTGACCTGATCGATGCCCCTCTTTCGGGCGCCGACCTCCGTGGCTTTAATTTCGAAAAGGCCCACATGAGGGGTGTGGATCTTTCGGGCGCAAACCTCGAGGGCGCCAATCTGTGCCGCGCATCACTGGAGGGTGGCCGCTTCGAGGGTGCATCGCTGGTCGGTGCCAATCTCGATCATGTCCACCTGGATTTCCTGGACCTCTCGGGGCTCAACCTCTCCGGTGCATCATTCGTCGGCGCCTCCTTCCGGGGGGTCATCCTGGCAGGCGCCAATCTGGGTGGAGCCATCCTGGACCGGGCCCAGTTGGAAAGTGCCATCCTGGACAATGCCGATCTCTCCCGTGCCAGCCTGGTCGGCGCCTCCCTCAGGGGTGCGCGCTTCGACGGCACGACCATGCGGGGCATCAAGGCCACGTCGTCAATGCTCGAGGGGACCGAACTGATCAATCTCAATCTCCAGGGTGCCGATTTCTCAGGTGCCCAGGCCGATACGGCTCAGTTCCGGGGGTCCAATCTGGTCGGCGCCATTTTCAGGGGAACGAACCTCCGAAACGCCAACTTCCATCATGCCAATCTTGCCGGCGCCATCCTGGACAAGGCCCAATGCGAAGGTGCGAGCCTCTCCCACGCGGACCTCTCGGATGCGAGCCTGGTAGAGACCAACCTCATCCAGGCCGATCTGCGACATTCAATCCTGCTGCACGCTGTCCTGGAGGGCTGCTCCCTTTCGGGGGCCCAGTTGGCCGAGATCGATTTTCGTTCGCCCAAGCTCGGCCGATTGGTCTTCAACGGCGCCAACCTCACCAAGGCGGTCTTCTCTCGGTGTCAACTCCGGGGATCGAGCTTCAAGGAAGCCATGTTGGAGGATGCCGATTTCCGAAACGCCAATCTCGAGGGGGCGGTATTCCGGGGAGCAACACTGTCCGGAGCGACCTTCAGGCACGCCAACCTCAAGAATGCGGATCTTTCGGAAACCCAGGCCGGCGGAGCGGACCTCTCCGGAACAAATCTGATTCTGGTCCAGGCCCGGGACGCAAAGATGGTCGGCGTCGACTTCCGATTCTCCGATGCCGTCGGGATCGATCTCGATCGGGCAGACATCCGGTGGGCCGACCTCCGCAATGCCGATCTGACCAAGGCATCGATGCTCTCGACCCGAATGTGGGGAGCCAAGATCAGAAAGACGGCCCTCCCTCCGGCGCAGGCGCACTGGAAGTTGATCCTGATGGTCAGCCGCATGCTCTCGATCTTCAGTTCAAAGACCGAAAAGCGCAAGACGACCCGAGACCGGAAGAGGGTTCAGGAAGTCGCCGAGCTGGTCCGGGAACGCGAGAAAAATCGCCAACAGCGTCCCCGCTGAGAACCGGAATCCGCGTCCTCTATTACTCGCCCCAGATCACCGGAAAAAGAACGGCAGAAATGATGGTCATCACCCCGCCGAGGGAGATCATTGCCCGCAGGCTCTGCAGCACAATCTCCATCTCTCCACTTGCCACAGCCGCTGTGCCCTGAATGGCAAAAATCAAGAGGGGCAACAGCAGGGGCAGGGACAGGACGGCGAAGAGGGCCCCACGGGTCATGGCCCGGGCGATGATTGCCGCGACGATGGTCGTCGTGACGGCCAGGGCGAAACCGCCGGCGGCCAGCACGGCCACCAACCAACCCACTCCCAGCCCCAACGGCAAACCCATCAGAACGGTAAAGAGCGGCACGAGAATCACCATCAAGGCGAACAACAGCCCGAGATTGAAAACCAGCTTGCCCAGCCACACCGCATGGGGCCGGGCCGACAACCTCAGCAACGGCGCAGTGTGGCTCTCTTCTTCCTTGACGAAGATCCGATCAAGACCCGCCAGCGCGGCGAAGAGAATGACAATCCACAAGAGGGCCGACAACAAGAAGGGCCGGTCAGCCTCGTTGATCCGGTAGGGGCCAATGGTGTAGGACACGGCAGCCAGCGTCGTCAGGGCGAAAAGCCCCAGGGCATTGAGCGCAACGCGCGTCCGGAACTCGGTCCGAATGTCCTTCGCGGCAATGGCCAGGGCCTCACGCACCAAGTGAGACACGGTCCCTCCCCCACTCCATCTCGCTCCGGTCATTGGTCGCCAAAACGACGGTCTTCCCCTTGGCGGTGAAGTCATTGACCCAGGTTGCGAGCCAGTCCTGCCCCGCTGGGTCCAGGTTGCTCCCCGGCTCGTCCAGGAAGAGCACCTCGGGCTCGTGCAAAATGGCCTGGGCGATCTTGAGGCGCTGCCGCATCCCGGTTGAATAGCCGGCCACTGGCGTTGTCCTTCCCGGGTCCAGGCCGACCTGTTCGATCAGACCGTCAATGTCCGCAGAGACCATGCCGCTCCCTCGAACTCGTGCAAAGAAGCTCAGGTTCTCCCGTGCCGTCAATTCCTCATAGACCGACATTCCCGGCGCAACGATACCCAGATATTCCCGCCACCGGGGCCTGGAAATTTCCTCCTCACCCGAGAGGTACCGGATCGTTCCACGACTGGGACGCAGGAGACCGCACAGAATCGACACCAGCGTGCTCTTGCCCGACCCGTTGGGTCCCGTCAGTACCAGCACCGACCCCGGCTCGGCCGCGCCCTCAATACCACGGAAAATCACCCGCTGGTCGTAGCGCTTGCCCACGTCCTCAAAGACGATTCGAATACCCCGACTCATCGCTGGGACGATAGCATGGAGGAGGCGTGGAGGCAGGTTCAGGATCAGGGACGGCGGCGGATGGCAGGGGCCGCGTCAGCTTCAGAGACAGTGACAGATTCAGTGGCAGGCG
>CAYSHZ010000038.1:0-4839 GCA_964430905.1 uncultured Thermoanaerobaculia bacterium
TTGATTGGGATGGGCATCGACACGGCAATTCACGGAGGAACTGCCCTGCGCCGCTACAGCCTTGCCGGCCTTGGCAGGGTCGAAGCAGCCCTGAAGGCCGTTGAGGATGTCGGTCCGGCCGTTGTGACTGCCACGCTGACCACCGCAGCCGCCTTTGGGGTCCTTGCGCTCTCCGACCTCCCCCCGCTACGGGAACTGGGTTGGGTGATCGCATTCGGGATGGTTGCAGTCCTTGCCGCAACCACGACGCTGGGCCTGGCTTCGGCCCTCCTCTTCAGTCGTTTCTTCGGACAAGGGGGCGCAGTCTGGGCCGGAATCGGTCGGCTGGTCAACCGGGTGGTCTCCCTGGCAGAGGCATGGCCCCAAACCGTTGTCATGATCTCGGCATTGGGAGCCATTGCAGCTGGAACCCAGATAATCCATATTCAGATCCAACCGGACCTCAACCGTCTCCGTCCAACTGATCATCCCGTCGTTGCGGCCGGACGTCGTCTGGCAACAGCTTTCGGAATCGGTGAAGATACCGCAACCCTGCTGGTAACGGGCGACGATCTCGACCAGGCACTGATGTACGCCAAGAACGCACGGAAGATCGTCCAAGGTTCCTATCCCGATATCAGGATCATCTCACCGGACCGGCGCGTCATGGGCCCTCAATTAGTCTCCGAACGGTTGCAGGCCCTGCAACAATTTCCGTGGGGAGAAGCCGTGATCCACCTGCGGCACGAGCTTGTCTCGGCAGGGTTAAGGCCGCAGGCTTTCTCGGACGGGCTTGCAGCACTGGACTCGCTCTCCCAGGGTCGAGACCCCCACCCCCTCCGGAGTATCACCGACGATCAGATCACCACGAACGATGCAGGCCAAACAATCGCCGCGCTGTCCCTTCGCCTCCCCAAAGGGCTCTGGTCCCAGGGACCGCCACCGGCGCTTCGTCATGCCGTCGAGGAAGTGGCCCCGGGAGCTCTCTTTGCCTCGATGTCCTGGGTCGGCGCCGACCTCAAACGGCTTGCTGCCAGAGACTTCCGCCGCCTTTCCGGTCTCAGCCTCGCACTGATTCTATTGGTCGTCGGGCTCTCCTTTCGGGGCCGACCCACCCCAACCTTCCTCGCATTGACTCCGGTCATTCTTGGAACCCTGTGGGCCTTCGGTCTCTGGGGAGCAATGGGGAGAAGCCTCGACTTGTTTGGCCTGGCTGTTCTTCCGGTCATGCTGGGTCTGGGGATTGATGACGGACTGTACAGCGTCCATGGCGCCGGCCGACGTGGGGTCACAGGCATCGGTCCGGCGATCCGGGACTCGGGACGAGCGATGGTCCTGACAACCCTGACGACCGCAATTGCTTTCTCAAGCCTGGGCCTTTCCCACCTCCCGGCACTTCGGGCAGCAGCTCTTTTGGTTCCACTGGCGGTTCTTGCCTGTCTCGTGGCAACATTGGCGGTCCTGCCGGCAATCGCGACCCTGGTCGGTCCTTCTAAGACTCGCACGGAGAGAGAATGAGATGAATGCAGCTCCCGAAAAACCCCAGGCTCCGGAAACTGCCGGGTTTGCGCGCCGACTCCTGGGCGATTATCACGTCACCGGGGTTTTCTGGTACCGCTTTCACAGCCGCGGTCTCCAGGTCATCCCCGAGTGGAGCAAACGGCCGATCATCTATATCTTCACTTCGTTCTTCTTTGTTGCCCTTCGCCGAATCAGGGCAGCGGTGGCGGTCAATCTCGTACCGGTATTGGGTCCCTCGGGCTGGTGGGAACGACAGCGGCGAATCTGGAGGACCCTCAAGACCTTCGCCTGGTGTCTGACCGAACGATACGAGAGCCTCAACGGCGATCTTGATCTCGACGCGGTTATCGAGGGATCCGAGCTGTGGGAGGAGGTTCTTGTCGGGGACAAGGGCCTGATCGTGGTCACCGCGCATATCGGGCACTGGGAGGTTGGCGCCCAGCTGCCGACGCTCCGGAAAGGCCAGACCGTTCACGTCGTCCGCGAGGCGGAGTTGGATCCCAAGGCGCAAGACCTCATCCGCGAGCTGATGTTGGAACACTCCGGCGGCCGATTCCAGGTGCACTTCTCCGACGAGGCCGACACCACGTTCGGGGCCAGGCTGTTGGCGGCACTCCGAAGAGGCGACATCGTAGCCCTCCAGGGTGACCGGCCCCGGGCCGGAGGACAGACCCTGACAACTCGGATGTTTGATCATGACTACTCGGTACCCCTGGGCCCCGCCGCGCTGGCCCGGGCCGCCCAGGTGCCCATGATACCGGTCTTCATATTTAGGGAGGGCCGAGGCAAATCCAGGGTCTCCATCCGACCCGCCATTCAGGTCGATCGGACCGGGAATCGGCACCAGGACCTTCAGAAGGCGATGCAGACGGTCACAACAGAGATTGAAGCAGCCATCCAACAGGAGCCTCACCAGTGGTTCTGTTTCAACAGGGTCTGGCGCTGACCCGACTTTTGATCATGGTCCCGGTCTGGCCCGCACTCAAGTAACCAATCTGAAAAGCCTGAAGTTTCGCGCTACACTGGCGAAGGTTCATTTTCGATGCGCACAAACGATCAGACCGCTACAGGAATTGACATAACCCCGCAAGAACGAGCGGGCGATTTCAGCCGCCTCAGCGCCGGGGACACTCTCGGCAACCGGTTCCTCCTGCGAGCCATCCTCGGCTCAGGATCCACCGGAACGGTCTTCGCCGCGGTTGATGCAACGGTCGGCCAAAGGGTCGCCATCAAACTCCTCCATCCCAACCTCAGAGACACAAGAACCCGAGAGCGTTTGCGCCGAGAGGTTCGGGCATCCCGGCCCGGCCACCCCAACATCGTCTCGGTATTCGACCTGCATGAGGGGAGAGAGCACATCTACCTCAGCATGGAACTGGTCGAGGGCAGGAGTCTCAGATCCCGCATGGAAAAAGATGGTCCTCTCCCGATCGACCGGGTCATCACCATTGGACAACAGACAGCGTCGGCACTGGAACACCTCCACGACAAGGGCCTGGTTCATCGGGATGTCAAGCCGGGAAACATCCTGCTGGCCGGTAATGGGACCGTCAAACTGTGCGACATGGGTCTCGCCCGTCCCCTGGAGGAGGGGGTTACCGTCACCGAAACCGAGATGGTCGTCGGTACCCCAAACTACATGGCGCCGGAACAGGCAACCGGCGCCGAACTGACCGCGGCCTCCGACATCTATGGACTGGGCATCACCCTTTACCAGGCCCTGGCCGGCAAGGTCCCCCTCAAGGAAACGACGGCCATCGCGACCCTGACGAGAAGGCAGAAAGAGCGACCCCGATCAATCCGGCGACAGCGACCCGATTGCCCGCGCTGGCTGGACCGCCTGATTCGCCGTATGCTGGAGCCCAATCCCCAGGAACGACCGTCTCCTTCCGAGGTCTTCAAGGCCCTTGCCACCAGGCATCTCCTTCCCAGACCTCGACGAAGGACAGTCATCACGACGGTCGCAATTCTGCTTCTCGTCGTGGCCGCAGCCGCGGGTACCCGTCTCCTGACCCGCCACCCAACGACCGCCATCGATGTCGGAAAGCTGAGCATCACCGGGAAGGACAGCCGGGGGCGCCAAACCTGGACCCGGGAGTTTGACCTGCCCATAGTTTCGGATCAGAAAGCGGATATCGACGGTGACGGCCGAGAAGAAATCCTCCTTATTCTCAGCGGTGACTCTTCAATCCGATCGCGGTCGAAGACGGTGGACGGACCGGAGATCTGGATCCTCCGAAACGACGGCGCCGTCATGTCCCATTTCCTGCCCGAACAAGAAATTGTCTGGGATTTCGACTACGACGTCGAGATCCAGGTCTCGCTTCTCCTCCTGGACGTTGACCATGACACAACCCCCGAAGTCGTCATGGTCGGTGACCACCTGAACTTCTTCCCGAGCGTCATCTTCTTGTACCGGGTTGCAACAAACACCTGGGATCAGGTCCTGACGCATCCCGGGAATTTCCGCAATGTTCGGGCAACGCCTCCTGGGGCTGAACCCGGGCTCCGATTCATCGCCGTCAACAATCGGCTGGGCGTGCTGGGTTTTTCTGGCGAGATCCTGATCGACGACCAGGAATCAATCCAAATTCTTGACCTGAAGGAGGCCAGGGACCCCTCGGGACTCTACTCGCCACCCTTGAGCCCGATGCAGCCCATCGGTTCCTATTCCTGGGGTGCCTACGTTCCTCTACCATTGAATGACGGAACACTCGTGTGGTCATCCTCAGAGGTTATGGATATGGCGGACGGGGGGCTCGAACTGAGGACACCAAGTGGTGAAAAGGTGGTGTTTGACCAGTTCTGGAATCCGACGCCCGGCCCCAACGCCGGCAAGGATCTCAGGACACTCCGCCAGGCCTTCATGGACGAGCTCTTTGCGATGTCTCCCGATATCCAGAAGCGAACTCCAGAATCGATCGCCGTCCGCCGTTCCGCGGCTTTGGAACACTTTGCCGATCTCCTGCTTGAGCCGGCCTACAGTCTCCTGTTGGATCTCAAGAGTGCCCGGGCCCTGGCCCGGACGGATAATCTCTCAGCCGCCCGGAGAATCCTGGGCCGAACCGTTAAAGATAGCGGGCAGCGCGACGCCATCTTCCGACTGGCCCATCTTGAAGCCCTGGCCGGCAATCTCGGAGACGGATCGGTACTTCTCCTTCAGATGATGTCGACTTCCGGCAAGGGCGCCTTCGCAACTCGAGCGATTTTTGATGGACCCCATCTTCTTCTCCGGATCGGAATCGAGGATCACAGTCTGACTTCAATTGAGGCTGCAGTCACTCAGCTATCCGCCCACGGGGCAAAGAAAAATGAGGTCCGTATCGGGCAAGCCCTCAG